>CAZSJH010000298.1:0-3280 GCA_964607105.1 uncultured Rikenellaceae bacterium
AACCTTCGATTTGCAGGAAGGAACAAAAGGATTGAATGCAGTTAATGTTAAACTGTCATAGTTTAAATTAGAATATACATTTAATTTTTAGGTCCCGCCTGTGGCGGGATTTTTTTTTTAATCGGGCCCGGTTCATAATATCCGAGCATGATAGTAATGTCATATTAAGACCACTTTACTTTCCTATACAGAAGTTTTTGAAAATATTTCCCAGGATTTCATCTGTGGATATTTCACCGGTTATTTCGCCCAGGTAATGAATTGCCTGCCTGAGATCCGTTGCAACCAGGTCCTCAGGTAGATTTTCAACAAGTCCCTGCAGTACACGTTCCAGGCTTTCAGAACATTCCTTTAATGCCTCATAATGCCTTAGATTGGTTACTATGAGTTGTTGTGCGTCTGTACCCATCAGGTCAACAATACCGCTTAGTCTGGAAATTAGATCAGGAATACCATTACCTCTGGTTGCAGAAATCATTAAACACATGTCCCGGGGGCACCTGAGTGCAGATTTGAGTTTCTCATTCTCTTTCTCTGAAACAAGGTCAGTTTTGTTAATTACCAGTATTAGTGACTTGCCGGTATCTTGTATCTGTTTCCTGATCTCTGTAAATGATTCATTTATTGACCCTGCACCATCATTCGCTTCTGCCAGCAGAAGCACTATATCAGCCTGTTCAATCTTCTGGTATGTTTTTCTTATTCCAAGATTTTCAATTATATCAGCTGTTTCATGAATACCTGCCGTGTCAATAAACCTGAATAGTATACCTTCAATGATAATAGTATCTTCTATTACATCACGCGTAGTACCTGGAATCTCTGAAACAATGGCCTTATCGTCCTTAAGCAGGGCATTCAGAAGGGTTGATTTGCCAACATTAGGTTTACCCACTATAGCAACAGGCACTCCTTTCTTAATAGCATTGCCATACTTAAATGAATCCCTCAATGAATCGGTATAGGACTTAACCTCCTCGACCATTGATTTCAATTCTGAACGGTCGGCAAACTCCACATCTTCCTCTCCAAAATCAAGCTCTAGCTCCAGCATGGAGGCAAAATGCAGCATTTTTTCACGCAGTTCATTTATTTCCCTTGAATAGCCTCCACGCATCTGCTGCATAGCCAGCCTGTGAGCAGCTTCAGTCTCTGAATTTATAATGTCAGCCACTGCTTCCGCTTGTGAAAGATCCATTTTGCCATTTATGAAAGCACGTTGGGTGAATTCACCAGGCCTGGCAGATGAAGCCCCATTGTCCACAAGTAATTGCAGGATTTTGTTCTGAATATATGGCGAAGCATGACAGCTTATTTCCACTGAATCTTCTCCTGTATATGAATTGGGAGCTCTGAAAATCGAAACCAGCACATCGTCTATTACTTCTTCACCATCAACTATATCGCCGTATATAATTTTAAATCCATCTGACTGTTTAATACCATACTCAGCATCGGCCTTTCCCTTCTTGTCCGCGGTAGCCTTAAATATCTTGTCCACTATACCCAGTGCATCCTTACCACTTACCCTGATCACTGCTATAGCACCTCCTGAGCCTGTGGCAGGAGCAACGATTGTGGTATCGAGATTAAATCTCATGGTTTCTCGTTTCTCGCTAATAAATTACCAATCAAGTTAAATTATTTCAAACCCCTAAACCCCTGACGCTTCGGTCAGGGTCTACGACCCTAAACCTCTAAACCCCTGACGCTTCGGTCAGGGTCTACGACACTCAACCTCTAAACCACTCAACAAATCAATCATTCCATAAGATCAGGAAAATCTCTTTTCAGTATCTCAAGGTTTTTGTCTATCATCTCAGTTCTTTGTTTAACGCACAATGATGTTATACCGGGATCTTCAGGTGTATTCTCAATGTAATCAATGAGTTTATTAATACTTGTTGTTGCCACATGCATCCTGGTGTCGGATGATGCATAATAGATAAACACCCTGCCATCGTCATCTTTAATCCATCCATTGGAAAACACAACGTTTGATACGTCGCCGACTCTTTCATCTCCTATAGGTTCAATAAAATGGCCCGATGGTCGTTTGATCACTTTCCATGGTTCATCAAGGTCGGTAAGCAACAGGTAAAGTGTATATCTCAAGCCTGCTGCACCCCTTCTTACTCCATGCGCCAGGTGTACCCAACCAATATCTGTCTTGATGGGAGGTGGTCCCTGTCCGTTCTTAACTTCTTTTACGGTATGGTACTTCCTGGGATCCATCAATATTTCTTCGTCGATAACGGCATTCTCCATTGAATCAGCAAAGCCCACTGATATACCGCTGTCACCTGTTTCAATAAATCCTGTCTGTGGGCGCGTATATAACATATATTTTCCATTAACGTATTCAGGGTGAAGCACACAGTTTCTCTGCTGCGCCGCTTTTGATCTGAGGTCGGGCAGTCTTTCCCATTCAATAAGGTCTTTTGTTCTCGCAATACCACAGGAAGCAATAGCGGCAGATGAATCCTGAGGTTTGCTCTGGTCTTTTCTTTCAGCACAGAACAGTCCGTAAACCCAGCCGTCTTCATGATGTGTCAGGCGCATATCATATACATTGGTTTCCGGGTTGTCAGTCACGGGCATCTGCACCGGGCGGTCATGGAACACCCAGTAATCTATTCCATTGGGACTCTCAGCCACGGAAAAGAATGATTTCACGTCAAATCCTTCTGTTCTTATTACCATATAATATTTCCCGTTGAGTTTTATTGCCCCTGAATTAAAAGTGGTGTTTACACCCAGCCTCATCAGCAGTTTCGGATTTGTTTCATAGTTGAGGTCATATTTCCAGAATACAGGTACATGGTGCCTGGTTATTGCCGGGTAAATATATCTTTCATATATGCCATTGCCTCTTTTCCTAGCCCGG
The DNA here is from genome assembly GCA_964607105.1 of uncultured Rikenellaceae bacterium. Taxonomy (GTDB): domain Bacteria; phylum Bacteroidota; class Bacteroidia; order Bacteroidales; family VadinHA17; genus UBA9300. Next base: position 2,888 of record CAZSJH010000298.1, read on the forward strand.
TTTTTCCTGATTATTAATTCATTGTGCTTCTTTAATAAGCGTTCTACTTCCCTGTCAAATTCGTGTCGTTCCATGATTTTTTATTGTTTGGAATACTGGATTAATGGATTGCCGGGTTGTTTAGAAGTTGTTAAATTGTTTAATTGTTAAATTGTTGAATCGGGATTAACGAGTAACGAGCAACCAGTAACGAGTAACTAACCTCTGGTAAAGATCATCATTCCATTAATCCAATATTCCATTTCCTTAAGTTTTTCACCTTTTGTCTTTCGTCTTTTGTCTTTCGTCTTTTGTCTTTTGTCTTTCGTCTTTTGTCTTTTGTCTTTTATCTTTTGTCTTTAATTAACCTCTGCTCTGTCTGGCTCCTCTCTAAATTAGCCCACCGGGCTAATT
>CAZSJH010000299.1:0-3261 GCA_964607105.1 uncultured Rikenellaceae bacterium
CCAACCTCCTGATCCGTAGTCAGGTGCTCTATCCAATTAAGCTACGGGTCCATTATTTTCCGTATGCAAATATAATTAATATGTTCCTTTTTTACTAAATATAGCAACTATACGTTCTATTAATGAAGCTGTCGAATAATTCGTAAATTGCATGAACCAAACATAAAAAAATGAAAAAGGCTTTAAAAATAATTTTCAGGATACTCGGTATATTAATACTTGTAATAATCCTTGCCGGGATAATTATTCCATCACTTTTTAAAGAACAGATAAAGGAAAAAGTGCTTAGTGTAGCAAATGATAAAGTGAACGCGGAACTGGCTATCGGTGATTTCGGGTTAACGATTTTCCGAAATTTCCCGAACCTTACCTTCCGCCTTAAGGATGTGAGTGTTACAGGCCTGGGTAAATTTGAAGGAGATACACTTGCAGGCCTTAAATCATTCAATCTCGTTTTTGATCTAAGCTCTGTCCTGTCAAAAGCGGGGTACAGGATAAAAGCAATTGAAATAGACAGGCCACTAGCCAATGCTGTAATTCATGAAGATGGGACTGCTAACTATGATATAGTAAAAGAATCAGGCGATGCCAGACAGGTTACTGAGCAATTGCCGGGGGATGAGCTTCTCGCAGGCAAAAAAGAGGATAAAGAAATAAGCCTCAGACTCAATAAGTTTGAGATAAAAAACGGGATTATTTCATACCACGATATGCAGGGTGGGATGGAAGCAGTAATTAATGACCTGGATCTGGCATTAAGCGGTAATATGGCGAAAAATAAAACTGACCTTTTACTAAGCATGAATATTGAAGGTCTTGATCTTGGCATGAGAGGATTAGAATATCTGAAAGATGCTTCTGTGACATCGAGATTTGATATTGGTGCAGACCTGCAGAATAATACTTTTGAACTGAAAGATAATTTCCTGGCAATAAATGCCCTGAAACTCATATTTGATGGTTCTGTGCAACTCGATAACACGGATATATTAACTGATCTTAGTATTGGAACAGATGATACGGAGTTTAAATCTGTGTTATCGCTTGTTCCTACTATATTCATGGAAGGATTCGAGGAACTCGATACAGAAGGAAGCTTCAGTATCAGTGGTAATATAAAGGGCAGATACAGTAGTGCCGATAGCCTGCTGCCTGATGTTACGCTGGAATTACTGGTTAAAGACGGATATTTATCATACCCGGATCTGCCTGAAAAGATTAGTGATATAAATTTAAGTACACTAATTACTGTAGATGGATCTGACCTTGATAATTCAATTATTGACCTGATGAATTTTCATTTTGAACTGGCTGATAATCCATTTGATATGGGTATGAGACTGAGTACTCCCATAAGCGACCCTGACGTGGATGCTGAATTTAATGGGAAGATCGACCTTGAGTCACTGGCAAGTGCGGTGCCCATTGATATGGACAGGCTTAAGGGCATTATTGATATAGGACTCGGGTTGAGAGGAAGGATGTCAATGATAGAAAACAATGATTTTGAAAGTTTCTATGCTTCAGGGAATCTCGAAATGTCGGGATTTGAATTTATTATGGAGGGAGTACCTCCCCTTGGAATAGAGGTGGCCGATTTCAGTTTTACACCTCAGTTTGCTGCCATGGAACAATTCAGAATGGATGTCGCCGGGAATATTATTAATATGTCAGGACGACTCGAAAACTACCTCCCTTTTATTTTTAAGAATGAAATAATAAGAGGAAAACTTGACCTCTATTCTGATTATATTGACCTGGATATAATACTCACATACTTGCCTGCCGATACTGTAGACGTGAAGGATGATACACTTGCCCTTCCAACCATAAGAATTCCTAAGAACATTGATTTTGAATTCATTTCTGCTATTGACAGGCTCACATACAAACCTCTGGAAGCATACGAAATAAGGGGAAATATTCTCCTGAGGGAAGGAGTGCTGCTTGTCAGTGAAACAGGTTTACGTGCACTTGACGGAGATTTGATACTAAATGCAGAATATGATTCAAATGATACGATAAATCCTCGTCTGACAGCTGACCTTTCCATTGAAGGACTGGGGATTAAACAGTCATTTATAACCTTTAATACAGTAAGGAAACTTGCACCGGTGGCTGAGGGTATGAACGGGGATATTTCCATGGCGTTTGACTTTTCTGCAATACTGGGGAAGGGGATGATACCAATTGTTGAATCAATAAATGGAAGCGGTAATATTATTTCTGATGAGATACAATTGTTAAGCTCTCCAGTCTACAATAAGTTCAGCAGCGTTTTGAAGATTGGAGATAATTACACCAATACATTTAAAGATGTAGATGTTTATTTTGAGGTCAGAGATGGCAGAGTATATATCAGGCCCTTTGATACTATGCTGGGTGATATGAAAATTAACATCAGTGGAGATCACGGGCTTGATCAAAGTATCAATTACATAATGAAGCTTGAAATACCTTCGTCCAAGCTTCCACAGGGAATGAGTAACCTGTTAACCGGATTAGCTGCAAATGCCGCCTTAATGGGCATTGAATATTATCAGCCGGAAATAATTAAGATGAATGTCAATATCGGGGGAAGCATAAAAGATCCGCAGGTGAGACCATCACTTGGACAGAGTGAGGGCAAAACAGTTAAGGAGACATTAAAGGAAGCAGCAGGTGACCTGGTTGATGAAAAAATCAAGCAAGCAAAAGAGCAGGTGACGGATGAAGCCCGCAAACAGGCAGATAAAATACTTTCCGAAGCACAGAAGAAGGCTGACCTTATCAAAGATGAAGCGGCGGAAGCTGCAATGAAATTACGGCAGGAAGGAAAAAAAAATGCACAGAAACTTATTGATGAGGCAGCTGATAAAGGAGCCCTGGCAAGAATGGCTGCAGAGAGAGCTGCCGAAAAATTGAGGCGTGAAACAAATGAAAAAGCAGTTCGACTGGAAGAAGAAGCACAAAAGCAGGCTGACAAAATTATGTCAGAAGCAAGAGCAAAAGCTGATGAACTAATAAAATAATGAAATAAAAAAAAGACTGTCGAGTGACAGCCTTGTATTTTTCGATTGGAAAATCCTAATATTTTCTTTCCTTTATCTTTGCTTTCTTACCGGTGCGTTCGCGGAAATAAAAGATCCTTGCCCTGCGAACCTTACCCCGTTTGTTAAGATCGATCTTTTCAATAAAGGGAGACCCAATGGGAAAAATTCTTTCAACACCAACACTGCCTGACATTTTACGTACTGTAAAAGTCTGTGTGTGCTTTGATCC
>CAZSJH010000300.1:0-3252 GCA_964607105.1 uncultured Rikenellaceae bacterium
GCTTTCAGTATGAAATTTCTCTCAATAATAGATGCAGTGTACGGACTGAATATTCTGACAAGAGATATTTACCTGGCAATATGGATCGTTCTGTTCATCCTGTTGGGCCTGTATCTCATGGGTAAAATTAAATTTGCTCATGACAGTGATCTCCAACATATCGGAGTTTTCAGGTTCATTCTTATTATAGCTGTTTTCTCTTTTGCAGTATACCTTATACCGGGAATGTTTGGTGCACCGCTCAAGGGAATATCAGGACTGCTGCCTTCTAAATCCTCAGCAAGGTTTGATCTTACTGAGAACAAATCATCGATGGTGGTGGTTCCTGCTGCTGAATATCCATCTGGAGAAAACAAGGTATGCTCAGAACCAAAATATGCTGATAAATTTGAGCTGCCTTATGGACTTACAGGATATTTTGACCTTGAACAGGGTCTGGCCTGTGCTAAAGAAAGAAAAATGCCTGTCTTTATTGATTTCAAAGGACATGCATGCAGTAACTGCAAAGAGATGGAGTCAAAAGTATGGTCTGATCCCGAAGTGCTCAGACGCCTGGACAATAATTTTGTAATCATAGCACTCTATTGTGACGACAGGACAAGGCTCCCGGAAAAAGAGTGGATTACATCTTCTGTTGATGGTAAGGTAAAGAAATCGATAGGGCAGGTAAATGCCAATCATGAGATTGAAATGTTTGGCACCAACACTCAGCCATTGTATGCCATAACCGATCATGAAGGAAATCCCCTTGTTGAGCCCATGGCCTTTAATCTTAATGTTGAAGATTATATCAACTGGCTTGATGAAGGCCTGAAGAATTTTTAACTATTATCCTGAGCGCATCGAGGCACCCGGGGTTTTTCAGCTGCGCCCTAAGGCTTCGCTCAGGAATACAGGTTAAAATGAGCCAAACTTAAAGCTTAAATTGTAAGTTAAACCTTCTATTTCTTTTGAATCAGCAGCACCACCCGGTGATTGGGACACATTAAAAGGAAGAGGATATCGGTATGATATACCAATGCCAATTCGCATAAACCTGGCCAGGTTGAGTTCAAGCTCTGCCGACGGTTCAACTATCAGGAAAGCTTCATAATCCTCAACATAATTTGAATCCCAGTCGACATCATCGTAAGAAACGAAAGATACACCGCCTGCACCAATTAACAAAGGAAAGGCAAGATGTACCGGTGATTGTGGAAGTAATATAGGTTCCATATATATTCCGCCATAACCTCCGGCAAGAAAAACATCCCTGTCGAGCATTGGATCATAATGATATTCGTTGATGAAGCCTGTGCCACCAAAACCAATAGCAAAATTATGCTGGATCACCCATGATCCACGGCCTCCGAACTGAAATGCATTTTTTTTATCTATTATTGAATATCCTATCCAGAATGAACCGTAACCCCCATTTGACTGGTTCCTGTTAAAAAGTGTCTTCATTTCATATTGATCACGTTCAACCCTGGTTATTTCTTTCTTTTCTTTTTCTTCTTCTTCCACCTGGGCCATTGCCAGGTTCACTGTAAAAGCTAATGCAAACAGTATGAATAAATTTTTTTTCATTTCTTATGTTTTTGTTTCTTCTGAGTTAAAATGAATAAGCAAATGACAGTCCTATATCACCGGGTACTATACTAACGAATCCGGGAAACATCAATTCCATATACGGTTTTAGGTTCAGGCCTATTGACAGTGGTACAGTTATGAATCTGTATTCGAGTCCTGCCCATCCGTCTACCCCTATAAGGGGACTGAACCGTGAATATTCGAATTGATACTTCCTGCCCAGGAAATAAGTATGGTCTGTTACAGAAAAACCCGCATGACCACCATACCCCCAGACAAAGAATAGATTATCAGCAATTTCACTTAGACTTGTTTCATAGGTTAATTTTAATACAGTAGCGAGAACAGTTTCCCTGTTGGCCGATATCATAGCAAAAAATGATGTTTCTGCCATACCTGCCGGTATAATATTCTGATAGTATACGCCTCCATGCATACCACCTCTTACACCGATGTGGTTTTCAGTGAACTGTGCTCTTAACGGCATATGAAATAACAGGAGAATAGCCGGCAGAATTAATATGATTAGCCTTCCTCTGTTTTTTATAAAATGCATGATTATATGATAGTTTAAAATCCGGAATAAATGATTTGGGAACAATTACGCTTAGTGAACCTGAATTAATCTGCCGCTACCGGTGATATTACTATAGATTACAGGATTACCTTTATAATATATATTACCACTACCTGAAATTGAGGCGATCAGTTCATTGCTGACTCTGGTATATACATCACCTGAACCGGATATAAGAACATTGGATGCACTCAGTAAGAGCTCGCCGGCATAACATTCACCTGATCCTGATGAAGTAAAGTTGCCGTCAACCGATTCACCGCTGATAGTCAAATTTCCCGAGCCTGAAAGTCTGGCTTCCAAAGCATCTGACCATGAATCATATACCATAACATCGCCTGAACCACTAATTTTAATTTTAATGTCATCACCTTCAGCATATTCAATAAACATGTCACCCGATCCTGACGAGTTTAACTCAATAGTACTGCCCAGAAGGTCATCAGCATACAGATCACCTGATCCTGTTAACGAAATACCATTGATATTTTCTGCGGTGATGAAAATAACTGTTTTAGATGATGGTCGTATGCAGGTCGCTCCCCTGGTTTCAATCTCGAGTGTATTATTACTAACTGATGTGCGGAAATACTGCAAAAGATTGCTGTCGGTTTCAATTACTATACCAGTCTGTTCTCCAGTTGTCAGAATTACTTCTGCAGAAGTTGTATTTATGATCTTCGAAAATTCAGGGCTTGACCTTTCCTCTGACTCAATTCTTCCATTACCATCAATGCATAATATGTTCATTACGCATGAGCTTAAGCCCATTATTAAGGTAATAATAAGCGTTGCAATAATGATTTTCGATGTTTTCATTACGAGTTGGTTTTTATCTTAAAGACAGTTGCGTTTTCTTTAAGTTGCATATTTTATTTGTAAAGTCAATATAACGATAAGTTACCCTTGGTCAGGTTTAGTATTATCCTTGATCTGGTATTTTTGTCCCCAATAATGCCCTGATAAATGTATTCATTATTATTGGTACCAAGGATTGTTTCTTCCAGCTGCCATTCGGATGGTATCACTGCCGGGCAATCATCCAGTTTAAGGTCGATACTGAAAGATGATTCTGGTGGAGTTACTATCTTGACATCTGTAAA
>CAZSJH010000301.1:0-2270 GCA_964607105.1 uncultured Rikenellaceae bacterium
GATAGGTGCACGACCGTATTAACACCCTTAAGGATATTTTTCCAGTTTGTATCCCCATCAATGGATTCAATATGTACCGCCTCAACGCCTTCAGACAGAAGAAAGGCCTTTCCGGGTCGAACGGCGCCACGGATCCGCCGCTTTTCATCTATTAGTTTTTCGCAAAGAGCCTTACCAATAAAACCGTTAGCCCCTGTTAGCAAAACATAAGCCATGATTAAGATGTAAATATCACCTTACTTACCCAGTTTCCAGTTTTTCCATATTAAGACTTCATCATATCCTGATACAGAGCAAGTGTACTATTTACGATTATTTCCTCAGAATATTCCTTTTCAACTATTTCCCTACCTCGTGCACCCATTGATTTTCTGAGGTCAGGATCATCAAGCAGTTTATTAATCGCATTTGCAAGATCATCAGAATTGCGTGCATTCACTAATAAACCATTTTCTCTATTTTTTATTATATTCCTGCATCCGATTGTGTCCGTTGCAACCACCGGTTTTCCGGACGCACCTGCCTCCAGCAAAACCTTGGGTAAGCCCTCTCTGTAAGATGGAAGGCATACAACTTGAGCTTGGGAATAAATGGAGGGCATATCATCTTGTTGCCCCCACCACTCAATTATGCCAGCATTGTGCCAATCCTTGAGTTGCGCGGTTGGAATCGAAGCCGGATTTTCCGGATCGGGGGCTCCCGCAAGAACAAATCTGGCCTTTTGACTGTTAGCATTTATTAATCTTGCCGCTTGGACAAATTCTCCTACGCCCTTATCCCAGAGCATACGGGATGGTAGAAGAACCAGCGGTGGGTTGGAAGGTTTGCTCTGTGGATGAAAAGTTTGAAGATTGACACCGCTGCCTTTAATTAAAACTGCCTGGTCTTTAGAGATTATTTTTTTTGAAAGCATCAGATTCAGATCATCAGCGTTTTGAAGAATGAGTCGGACGCGTTTTGTATTAAATACCGTCCTAAGTATGTATAAAGCCAGTCTTTTTAAAATTGCTTTTTTCTTGTTTTTTGATGTGAACAAAAATCCCAAACCCGCAAATGCGTTGATTATTCGTTGAACCCTCGCAATACGGGCAGCAATTGTGCCGATGATAACGGGCTTGAAAGCTACTTGATGTACGATGTCCGGTTTGATTTTTCTATATATATTAAAGAGTTCAACGAAACTAAGAAATTCTTTCGCCGGGGATTGTAATCTGCGCCTAAATTTGTTTAAAGGAATCAGACTGATATTTTCTTTCTGAATACGCTCCCTCAGTGTTGAAATGCGTGTAGTTAAATAAACATCCCAATTTGCGTCTCTGGCTGCCAAAGCGATGGGAAGTCGGTGGGACCAGAAATACCAGTCTTCAGAAATAAATAACACTAACTTTGGTTTGTTCTTAATTGACGACATGTTATCGGAGTTAGATGATAGCTGATCTTTAAGTATGAATTGCAGTTGTTATTCTACTTCACTTCCAGCCATGCCTGGTACATAAGGATATCCCACAGGTGATACTGCCAGTTTCGTTTTCCAGACAGGTGCTCTTGCCATTTATGCCGAATCGGTTCCGGGTGAAAAAACCCGTCATTTTTAAGGCGGCCCTCATTCAGTAACGATTCAGCCCAATCACGCAGTGGGCCTCGCAACCATGAATCAATCGGCACCGCAAATCCGGTTTTTGGCCTTTCGATGAGTTCTTTGGGAACATATTTGTAAAGAACCTGTCTCAGCAACCACTTACTTTGCTTGTCGCGAGTCTTGAAATACAATGGTAACTTCCAGGCGAATTCTACGACGCGATGATCGAGCAGAGGCACCCTTGCTTCGAGACTTACACCCATGCTTGCACGATCTACTTTAGTCAGGATATCATCCGGCAGGTATGTTATCAGGTCTAGATACATCATAGTTGAGACAAAGTCCTCAAACTGAAGGTGTTCAAAAGGATTGGTAATTTTTGTACACGGTTCATTGCCATTTATAACGATCTTTTCAGGGTCTTTCCAATGAGATAAAAGGCTGTAGTACATGGCATCGGGACGTTTATGGATAAGAATCTCGGCCAGTTTATGAATTTTATCACCCGGTGTGTCTACCCTTGTATTCCCAGGGAAAAAGTACTGGGCGTTTCTAAACAATTTGTCCCAGGATATCGGAGAAATGCTTTGCAAACCGGTCGAGATCAACCGCGTTATTTTTCCCGGTATCCATCCAATCCTTTTTAAGAGGTACTGGATCCAATAGTAGCGATTATAACCGCCAAATACCT
>CAZSJH010000301.1:2280-3252 GCA_964607105.1 uncultured Rikenellaceae bacterium
GATAGGCTGACCGTCACATAATTGCGGGTTAATTTGGATAATAGATAGGTAGGGATTTGTGAAGAATCAGAAAATGGTTCATCGTATAGATAAGGTAATTCAGGAATGATAGATAAGCTATCTTCGGGCGTAACATACAGCTCCGTATGATCTGTCCCGATGTATTCGGCAACAGCTTTTGCATTTTGGGCTTCGTCGTATCCTTCCTCATTAAATCCGATCGTAAATGTTTTTACCGGACGAGAGCTTTGCACCTGCATTAACGCAACAACTGTCGATGAATCAACCCCCCCGGAAAGAAAGGCACCCAGTGGTACATCACTGATCATACGAATTTTGACGGCATCTCGCAGTAAAACCTCTAACTTTTGTTGAAGCTCCTTTTCCCGGGAAACTTCTATCCGCTCTTTATAGCTCTTAAGCGTTATCGAACCGGCATGCCAGTATGGCATTGGCTTTGGCAGGTCTTCCCTCTTCTCAATGACTTCAGCCGGAATTTTTAAAATGTGCCCGGGATCTAATTTCCACGTATTTTCATAGATACAATAGGGTGAAGGGATACAATTATGGCGGAGGTACAATGTTAACGCTTTGCGGTTAATGATTGGGTTGAATAAAGGGTTTTCCTTTAAGGCTTTAAGCTCCGAGCCGAAAAGGAATAACTTTTCATGGTAGGCATAATATAATGGTTTAATACCGAGTCGATCCCGGCATAGATATAAACTTCGTTTCTGTTTGTCCCACAGGCTAAAGACAAACATTCCGATGAATCGGTTTACCGCTTCTTCCACCCCCCAGGTTTCTATTGCTGCAAGCATAACTTCAGTGTCAGAATGCCCTCGCCACTGATAATTTTTTTCGGCCAATAGCTTTCGTAGGTTTTTGAAATTGTATATTTCTCCATTATAGACAATGATATAACGTCCTGAATTTGAGATCATGGGCTGATGACCTTCTTGCGAAAGATCTATG
>CAZSJH010000302.1:0-3235 GCA_964607105.1 uncultured Rikenellaceae bacterium
ATACAGGTACAGAGCAGCTGGTTCCCGCTGGTAGACAGGAACCCACAGAAGTTCGTGAACATCTATGAATGTGATGAGGATGATTTTCAGAAAGCAACTATCAGGATTTACCATGACAGGGAACATCCGTCGGGGATCAGAGTGATGAGGATTGATGGAAATTGATAAGGTTGATAAGGTGTATAAAGTTGAGACGTAAAATTTTGCGTCTCTTTTTATCCCCTTTATTAAGAAACAAACCTGGCACGGATCTTCCACCTTCGCTTTTCAAGCTTCGGCGGACAGAGGAGATCCGCGCCAGCGTGATGAGGGAGATCCGCGCCAGCGTGATGAGTCAGATCCGCACCAGCGTGATGAGTCAGACCCGCACCAGCGAAAGTGAATAATCCATTAATCCATTACTTTCATTATATTTATCGGATCTAAAAAACCTTATCCCATGAAAAATATTACCAGGAAAGAATTCATTACAAAAACAGGGGCGGGAATTGTTGGCCTTGGACTGTTGTCAGGGCGATCAGTCAACGATAGAGAGGATGGACCTGTGATGAATGAATTAGGAAATACAGGAATACTTGTTACACCTCTTTGCTTTGGTGCCTCAAGAACCAACGATGAAGGACTTATACGTTTTGCCATTGACCGTGGAATAAACTTCCTGGATACCGGACGCTCATACGCAAGGGGAAATAATGAACGACTTGTAGGAAGAGCCATTGAAGGAAAGCGAAAAGACATTGTGATCCAATCCAAAATGCACCTGGAGCCAGATGAGCTGAAGTATGAAGGCAGAGGAAGGAGAGGTCATGATGAGATTAAGCAGGTACTTGAAAAGCGTATTGCAGAAAGCCTTGAAGCACTTAATACCGATTATATTGACATTATGCTTTTTCATAGTGCCGACCAGGAATACCTGACATACCATGAGGCTGTTCTTGAATTCTATAACAAACAAAAGCAGAACGGCATAATAAGGGCACACGGTTTCTCTTCACATGATTATACTCTTGGCCTTTTAAAGAAGAACAACACCGATAAGTTTTATGATATCATAATGCACCCTTTTAACCATAGTGGCGGATTCATACATTCACTGTCAGGCTGGTCAGCGCAATGGGACCAGGATGTTTTGCTGGAAGAACTTGAGAAGGCTGCTGGTATGGGGACCGGCATTGTAGCAATGAAAACATGTTCAGCCGGTCCTTTCTCTTTCAATGAAATGGATGAACCAACATACAAGCAAGCTGTTGAATGGGTATTAGGTCATCCATATGTTCATTCAGCCGCAGTGGCTATGGTTAACTATGAGCAGGTCAGGAATTATATCTCGTAACCTAAAGCTCCGGTATAAGGCATAAGCCCGGATCCTTATAATGAAGGGGCAAATCAGGTATATCATCTCCATCGGTATCAGCCATGGATGAAAGATATTTAACGAGCGCTATCCACTCTTTCCCTTCTTGTATGCCGGATGTTTTTTCATCAAAATCAATAATTGATTCAGACATATCTGAAATTTCATTTCCCAGTGAATCTTTCACTTGCACTTTTATAAGGCCAAAAGTCATCTTCTGTATTATACCCACGAATTCAAGCATATAAGCATTGGCAGTAATGGAATATAAACGTGTATTGTCACGGGAGATATCAACGGGGATAATATCACCATCCTGATTCTTCAAACTTATTGAATTTATCTTCCTGAGCAATCCCCTTTCAGGATCATATCTGACCTCAAGGCCTGAATAATAGCAATAATTTGAAGGTGTTGATTTATATGCCACGAGTAATATTTCAAGTATTCTCTTGAGCTCTTTTGCATTTACATAAACCCTGGCAAGGGGATATCCTGGAACATCATCATCACCACTACCCAGTGACATTATCCTGAAGATATCCTGTGTGGTTTGCACTCCGGGTTCAACCCTGTCTCTTATAACACCCGCAGCAACCATGCTTATGTCAGTTCCGGTATCTGTTTCAGAATTTATATAATCATGAATAGCATCAGCAACCAGGGGTCCCAGGTTGCTCTTCTCCAGTCCACCCTGCTCATTGCATTCGAGCACGTAGCCTGTTGACACCACTCTATTGTCAACCCTCAATCCTGTATTTTTATAAAGCTTTTCCGATATCAGTTCTTTCTGAGCAATGATCTTTTCATATACATCCCTGTCTCCCATAATATTATCATCGACCTGTATCAACCGGTAATCAACCAGGTTTATTTCATTCCCGGTCACATCAACTTCTATCCGGCCAAGGTATTTACCATAACTACCTGTTTGTACAATTGGTGTGTTATTTATTATTATGGGTTCATCCAGCCTTGTATGTGTATGTCCGCTGATAATGATATCTATTTCATCAACTTTTTCAGCCAGCTCAACATCCTCTCCTTCCCATTTACCATTATCGTCCTGCTCAATACCGCTATGGGAGAGACAAATAATAATATCGCTTCCCTGGCTTTTGAGTTGTTTGACTATCCTTTTTGCTGCCCTGCTAATTTTTTCGAATGTCACCGGCACAGCATAGGGGGCAGAATTATCAGCATCTTCTCCCAGAAGGGAAAAAACACCGATTTTCAGACCATTCTTCTCAATAATCACCGAACTCTTAATTGAACCCTTATCAAATAATTCTTCCAGACTATCATCAGCGCTGTCTTTCTTATCAAATTCTGCATTACCAAGTAATAATTGTGGTATATCCGCAACAGCTTCCGAATTTGTTATTATACCTGCCAGCCTTCCAGGCCCAAAATCAAACTCATGGTTACCAATGGCAAGAGCATCATATCCCAATTCGTTCATAAGTGGCAGCTGGAAGGGATTATATTCTTCCATATAATGATAAAATGTTCCCATAAGGAAATCTCCCGCATCGAGCAATAATACATTGCCTGTGTTTTCGGACCTTTCCTTTTTAATTAGTGCAGCTATACGGCTTATTCCTCCCCTTGTGTTATCATCATTTATACTTAAAGGACTGTATTCCGATGTCGGTGCGTATCCTTCAAGCCTTGAATGCAGGTCATTGGTATGCAGTATTACCAGTTTGTGAGTTTGCTGTGGATAAAGATTCCCACTATAAAAAATAAGTGCTGCTAAGGCCACAGTTTTTATAAAATGACTATTCGATTTTATTTTCATTTGTTTTTCAATTTTGACTAATTACCTCAAGTTGCTATTTATATTACTGTTCTCGAAATGGCATATCCAAAAATGAAAAT
>CAZSJH010000303.1:0-3219 GCA_964607105.1 uncultured Rikenellaceae bacterium
TGCGCAATTATAGGACTTGAAGATTTTGAAATAGGAGATACCCTTGCCGATTCACTCAACCCTGAACCTATGCCAAGGATTTCAGTTGATGAGCCTACCATGAGTATGCTCTTTACTATTAATAATTCACCATTTTTCGGTATGGAAGGACAATACGTGACCTCGAGGCACATCAGGGAGAGACTTCAAAGAGAGACAGAAAAAAACCTGGCTCTCAGGGTTGAAGAAACTGATCATGAAGACAGGTTCAATGTTTATGGTCGTGGACTTTTACATCTGTCGATACTCGTTGAAACAATGAGAAGGGAAGGATATGAATTCCAGTTAGGGAAACCGAAGGTCATATATAAGGAGATTGAAGGTAAAAAAAATGAACCTTATGAGATACTGGTGATCGATGTCCCCGATGAATATTCCGGCAGGGCTATTGAACTTGTTACAAGAGTGAAAGGTGAACTGCTGGTTATGGAAACAAGAACTGACCTGCTGCATCTTGAATTTGATATCCCGGCTCGTGGTTTGATCGGACTGAGGAATAATATACTTACAGCTACCGCAGGGGAAGCTACAATGACACACAGATTCAGAGGATATGGTTTATTTAAGGGTGAAATAGGGAGTCAGCAGAATGGATCATTAGTTGCCATTGAATCAGGTCAGGTCAGCGCTTATGCATTGGACCGCCTGCAGGACAGGGGAAAGTTTTTTATTGACCCGGGTACTCAGGTCTATAAAGGTCAGGTAATTGGAGAGTATACGCGTATCGGTGACCTTGAAGTGAATGTGGCAAAAGGAAAGAAACTCACTAATATGAGAGCGGCTGGGTCTGACGAGAATATAAAAATAGCTCCTTCAATCAAATTCTCGCTTGAAGAAGCTATGGAGCATATTAATGAGGATGAATACCTTGAAATAACACCCCGGAGTATCAGGATGCGAAAAATTATATCTTAGACTTTTTTAATAATATAGTTGAAAAGTCTAACTTTGAATATTAAAATATTTTTTTATGACAGAGCTGATAGGGAGGTTTACAAAGAATGAAGAAATGGCAAACTGGCTGTCTCATTTCGCGGGGGCTATACTGGCCAGTGCGGGGCTTACATTAATGATTGTTGCATCAGCATTGAAGGGTAATGCCTGGCATGTGGTTAGTACCGCAATTTTCGGATCAACCATGGTACTTTTGTATATTTCATCTGCTGTTGCTCACGGTTTACCAGGGGGAAGACTTAAGCAGATTTTTTTCGTGATTGATCAGGCAGCTATCTTCCTTCTCATTGCAGGTACATACACCCCTCTTGCACTTGTGGCCTTACATGGTCCTCTGGGATGGATCCTGTTCGGCCTGCAATGGGCTATGGCAATAACAGGTATCATTATACAGTTGTCAAGGAAAAACAAGGTTGAACACGGAGCCACAATAATGGATATTATTATCTATGTTGCAATGGGCTGGATGTTACTGATAGCTGTTGTCCCAATAATCAAAGCTTTACCACTGATGGGCTTTTTGTGGATACTTATCGGTGGAGCCTGTTACTGTTTTGGTATTATATTTTACAGGAAAGCCAGATTCAAGTATGCTCATCTCGTATGGCACCTGATGGTTCTTGCCGGAAGCATATCACATTTCTTTGCAATATTCTTCTACGTTATACCTATGAGTGTAAAATAGGATCTTTATAGTACAGGGCATTCAATATCAGCAAGATTTGCATCCCAACAATACCAGTTATTATCAGGGAAATGATCCGGATTTCTCACCCTTCCGGCTTTCGTTGCCCTGTCCCACTGTATTTCAATTGTCTCAGCTGCCAGGCTTATTGTATACCAGGCATTATAATCAAGTGAGGGGTCTGTGCCAAAATTGATTGAACTGCCGGTTTGTTCTTGCCCTGGCTCAACATAAGTATAGATCAATGATGAAGTATCTTCTTCATAATCCCTGTCCCAGTCAACTTCAATTACTTTAACAGGTGAGCCGCCATTGTACCTGTATAAATTCCAGGAAGCAGAGGTATGGTCATACCTTACCACTCCGTCGAACCATTTGAAACCTGATTCAGGTGTAGCTTCTTCGGCTATCACCATCTCAACTGAAAATTGATCATTATTAAGCCTTGCTGCTGTCAGGGTCGCTACGTAATCTGTTTGAGCATATGTATAATAATCAACCCACTCCCAAACATTGTCTCCCAAATACCTTGCATTCTGGTTGAGCATGTGGACGTAAGAAACAGCCGGGACAGCCAGCGTGCCGGTTGATATTGTATTCCAGAAAAGTACGTTTAAATAGGAATACACAAAATTGTTATAGGTACTTCCTTTACCCTTTTCATCAGGACGCGAGTCAAAATCTGAAAAGTCCATAATAAGACTTTCCTGTGGGGGTAAATCAGGCTTTTCCCCTTCTTTATCCTTCTTGCAGGATGTATTAAAAAATGTCAGGGATATAACCAGGAGAAAAATAATTGATCTGGCAGTAATTACATATTTTTTCATAATTCGATACTGTGTTTTGATTTATTAATGTATTACGTAAATAACAATACAATGTTACAGGATAATAACTTATCAAGTCCATTATTATTGTTCAGCAGAAGACAAAACAGGTATTCCTGACTATTCCTTGGTTAATTGTATTATAAGCTGAATTATATCTTCAACTTCATCATCTGGTATGCGACCAGTATAAACAGCTCTGCATATGCGGTCCTTGTCGGCAATCACTATTGTATAACTATCCATTGGTGCACCCCATTTATCGTGAAGAACACCTTCGTTGTCAAATAGGATGGTGGTGCCGTATTTCTTTTCTTTTCTTTTGGCTATCATTTTGATAATAGCAGTGGGTTTCCACGTGGATTTAGTATCCACAATGCCAAATCCCTTGAAATATTCCTTATCGATCCTTTTATCAATATCAGTTGCCTTGTCAACTTCATCATTGAAATGATCATTCAAGTCTTCTTCGTCAGGATCAACATAGTTAATCTGTAAAACTTTGCCTTTCCACGTGTCCATGGAGTAATCCTGTTTATTTGCATCAGGCAATAACCACTCAGGTACTTTTTCCCCAACTTTGACTTTTATATTCTGCGGATGTAATGTCATCAATGCGAATGATAACAATATTGAAATCATAATAAGCTTTTTCATAGCGTTTATTTTAAAATTATAGAGGCCAAGATAAACAAAATTTTAAATATTGTTGAA
>CAZSJH010000304.1:0-3215 GCA_964607105.1 uncultured Rikenellaceae bacterium
TATAACGAATATATTGGAATGCAGTGTTAAGAGCTACCTTGTACATCCAGGTTGTGAAAGCTGATTCATTTCTGAAACTTCCGAATGACTTCCATAACTGGTAGACTATTTCCTGACCAAGGTCTTCCCTGTCACATTCACCGTGGCAATAAACATTGGATATCTTATGGATGATATCCCTGTTTTCACTTACCCTTTCGATAAACTCATTCTTATCCTTTTTCATAAAGTGATTGTTGGAGGTGTTTTCTATATTAGTTACCCGGATAAGCTATTTACTACAATTTAATTATGATTTATTCTTCATCGGGTATGATGGGAGTTATTTTACCAACGTATGTGATGGTGCTTCTTTTAGATGAAGAAATGGTAAGGTTTGCATCCCCGCTTGGACCTATATCCATTGTTATAAGGTAATTGTCAGACTCATCATCCACTGAAAACCTGACGAGAACCCTGTGCCTGTTGTCGCTTTCTTCTATCATAAGGTTTTTCATCTCGCCTTCAAAACTTACCCCTGATCTCCCTGGCTTGTCAGGCATATACTGTGTCCCGAAAAATGGCAGGTCAGCTTTCACATCGTACTCATTTACACTGAGGTAATACCTGTTCCCTGTAATATCTCTGGACGGGAATCCCCCTCCTGGGTATACATGTGTTGCCGTAAATTCGTATAATCCTGAGAAAGCTATCTCCCTCATGTCCTTGTAACCTTCCTCTATCTTCTGTTCCCTTTTCTTGCGCAGTTCTTCCATTTTTGCCTCCAGGGATGAACAGGCTGACAAAATCACAGGGATCATACACATTAATAATATTTTGTGTATTTGACCTTTCATCATTTCCAGCTATAAATACTATTAAAAAATAAGAAAAATTTTAATATGATCAGTTATTTCTGTGTGATTATTAACTTAGGTAAAAAATAACCCTAATCCGATCATTATGAGAACCCCTCTTATCCTTTTATTTGCTGTAGCATTATTTCTTAATTCCTGCAATACTAAAGACCTTAAAACAGGAATTGTCAGCACCGAAACCCTGCTGGATGAATTGGTTTCCCTTGAACGTTTAAGCTATATGCCTCTTAACAATTATAGGACAGTTCAATTCTCATCCTATGACAGGCGTAGCACGGTTCCATGCAGGCCGGGATGGTTTATGAATTCCGACGGCTTTGGCGGCGAGCCCGAACCGGGTTTCCAGTCCATTATCAAAGAGCCTGATTCCACAGGTACAGGGGAATATCTTATCTGTGATGTCAGGGGTCCGGGAGCCATAGTACGTACATGGACAGCCATGATTAATGGCGAACTTGACGTATATATAGATAATCAAAGTGAGCCCCTCTATTCCGGCAATGCTGAAAAATTTCTATGGAATACAGCTTCAGCTATTCTCGATGGGCGGGACAGCAGTTTTTATGAATCTGTTTTCAGGCAGAATGATGCATCTTACTTCCCCCTTCCATTCAGAAGTGGATGCCGTATTATATGGAGGGGAGATATAGATAAGCTCCATTTTTACCATATCCAGATAAGACTTTATGATGATGAAACTGAAGTACGGAGCTTTAATAAAAATGATATTGTAAGTGCTAATGATCAGATAAAAAAGATTGCTGGCATATTCAGTGACCCGGGAAAATCACTTGTTGAAGGTAAGCCAGGGACATTACAACAAATCTCAGTGCCTGCAGGTGGAAAAATTGTTGTCGATACCTTACAGGGTCCGGGGAAGGTGACAGAACTTGCCTTCAGGGCAACAGAAGGTGATTTGAACGAAATATTGAGGAAGAATGTCCTGAATATCTTTTTCGACCATGCTTCTGTTCCGCAGGTGAATGCTCCTCTGGGTGATTTTTTTGGCGCGGCACCAGGGCTTAACCCCTATACCAGCCTGCCTTTTAGTGTGGAAGCTAATGGTAAAATGACCTGTCGCTTTCCAATGCCCTTTAAAGACAATGCCTGCATAATTATTGAAAACCATTCTGATCATGAAGTGCAGCTTGAATATTCAATCAGGATCGATGATTTTGAATGGATAGACGACCGGTCAATGCATTTCAGGGCTAAATGGAGGATTGATCATGACATAACTGCATCAAATAAGGATATACAAGACATACCTTACCTTTTTGCAAAAGGAAAGGGACGCTTTGTGGGCGTGGCAGCATTTATAAAGAACCCCAGCACTGTACCTTCATCATGGGGTAACTGGTGGGGCGAGGGAGATGAAAAAATATTTGTTGATGACGATACCTATCCCTCTGTTTTTGGTACCGGTTCAGAAGATTATTTCAACTACTCATGGTCCTCATCAGCCCTTTTTGACCATATGTTTTGCGGACAGCCCCGTAACGACGGACCTGCAAACAGGGGCTTTGTGACAAACTACAGGTTCCAGCTTATTGATGATGTGGTATTTAATTCATTCTTTGCCTTCTACATGGAACTGTTCCATCATGGCGTGGTAAACAACTTTGATTATGGCAGGATATGCTATTATTATGCCCCGTCAGAAACAATAGATGAAAATATGAAGATATCCGGCTCAGACCTGAGAACACAAACAATGCCTTACTGGGACGGACCGGTAAAATACCTGGGTTCGGCCGGGTATGAATTTATTGAAGCCGAAGACATTGCAAGCCTTTATCCGGCCGACAGGCTTTACGCATCTTACCTGTGGAGCAAAGGCAGAGCATATTTTAATGAATTCAAGACCGTGGGAGAAAGTTTTAAACTGAGGTTTACAATTGATGAAAAAAGAGAGAGTAATATACAGCTGACTATGGCACATACACCGGAAAGCGGGAAGGTAAAAATATTTATTGAAGGGATGGAAGAAGAAACAGCAGTAACCATTGATCTGCATTCATCATTCGGAGTGTACTCGAGGAATCATGGAATCAGGAGAACACTGCTTCAGCCCGGCAACTACTCAATAATTATTGAAAATCTCGAGGAAGGCCCCAACCGCATAGGCGTGGATTTTATCTGGCTGCCATTGTGAATAAACCGGCACAAAAGATGGTGCAGGCTTATACCCCATGCCCGGCGTTCACTTCGTTCAGTCGGGGTTTCTGCTTCGTCCGCCGTAGCCCCGAGACTTTAGGGCGAAGGCGGGCTTCGCTCCAACTTTTGTCTTTTGCCCCCGACGCTCACTCCAGACGCCAGGGTCTGGATCTGCGATTCGTTCAGTCGGGGTTTCTGCTT
>CAZSJH010000305.1:0-3212 GCA_964607105.1 uncultured Rikenellaceae bacterium
CTCCAGTGAGTGGGGAGCTTGTGCAGGTCACAAATTTCAGTGAAAAAGACGTTAAATGGCTTTCATCCAATGGTAAAATACTTGCATTTGAACGAGATGGCTATTTGCATACTGTGAACCCGGGAAATGGTGAAATCAACAGGTTGATAATTAACGTTAAAGGAGATTTCCCCTGGGCTGAAACCGGATGGGAAGATGTAAGCAGAAATATCAGCTCGGTATCAATATCTCCTACTGGAAAAAGAGTGATTATGGAAGCAAGAGGTGAAATATTCACTGCTCCGGTTAAATATGGCGATTCAAGAAATATTACACGCTCATCCGGTGCAGCCGACCGTTCTCCCATCTGGTCACCGAAAGGTGATAATATTGCATGGTTTTCTGATACTGGTGGCAAGGGGTATTGCCTCCTGATTACAACCCAGGACGGTTTATCAGATCCCCGTAGTATATCTATCGGTGAATCAAAGATGGCTTGGGAGCCTGCATGGTCAGGTGATGGGAAATATATTGCTTTTACTGATGATGATGTCAGGGTAAGAATAGTGGATGTTGAGTCAGGTGAAATTATTACTATTGATACCGGGGGAACAAACCTTGAAAGAGGTTCTATGGGACTGACATGGTCACATGACTCAAAGTGGCTCGCTTATTCAAAGGGAGGTGCGAATAACTTCAGAAGGATAATGATCTGGTCGGTGGAAGAAAAAACTGCTAAGCCCGTTACAAACGAATTTGCAGATTCATATTCCCCAACATGGGATATGGATAACTCACACCTTTACTTCATTGCCAGCACGGATCTTGCCCTGGGGTCAGGCTGGGCTAATACAAGCTCAATGACCTCTGACCCTGTTTATTCACCATATATTATTAACCTGAAGAAAGATGACCCTTCTCCTTTCATGCTCAGGAGTGATGAGGAGAAAACAGAAAAAGAAAACGATTCAGAAAAAGAACAGAAAAACAAAAAAGAAAAAGAGAAAAAACCATCTTCAGTTAAAAAAGAACAGGATACATTAGAAAAGGATAAGGTTGTTATTGATTTTGAAAATATTGAAAGGAGAACCATCCCATTACCTGTTCCACGGAGAAATTACAGATTCATACATAACGGACCTGCCGGCACAGTCTTTCTCGGTGAACAGAGTGAGAATATTACAGGAGTAGTACTTCAAAAGTTCACATTAGAAGAAAGGGAAGCAAAAGAATTTATCAGCGGGGCAAGTCAGGTATCAGTATCAGCCGATGGTAATAACGTTCTCGCAAGGGTAAATGGTAGATGGCAGGTTATGTCTGCTTCAAAACCTAATGGTAAAGATGGTGAATCTATCAGTATTGACCTTAAAATTAAGGTAAACCGGTCTGAAGAATGGTGCCAGATTTTCGAGGAAGCATGGAGGTATGAACGCGATTATTTCTATGACAAGAATATGCACGGCCGCGACTGGAACGAAGTGTATAACCGTTATGCTCCCCTTGTTCCGTATATAAAACATCGTACCGATCTCACCTATATTCTTGACCAGGTAAACGGGGAGTTATCTGTTGGTCACAGTTTCGTAGGCGGGGGTGATTATCCGGATGTGGAAAGCTCCTCAACCGGTCTACTTGGTGCAGACCTGGTACCAGAAAACAAATACTGGAAAATTTCCAGGATCTATACCACGGAAAGCTGGAACCCTGGTCTATCAAGTCCGCTTGACAGGCCGGGAATAAATGTACATGAGGGTTATTATCTTGTAGGAATAAATGGCAAAGAAATTACAGATGCCGATAATATCTATCAATATTTAGATGGTACGGCCGGGAAACAGACAATAGTACACATTAATAAGGAACCAGGTTTTGAGGGTTCATGGACTGAAACCATAGAGCCTATAAGCAGTGAAAATGCTTTGCGTCAAAGAGCATGGGTTGAGGATAACAGGCGCCTGGTTGATAAACTGTCAAATGGCAGACTGGCATATATCTGGGTTCCAAATACAGGAGGGCCCGGTTTTGTTTCATTCAACCGGTACTTCTTTGCCCAGCAGGATAAGGAAGGAGCAATAATTGATGAACGCTTCAACGGAGGTGGATTACTGGACGATTATATGGTCGACCTGATGACACGTAGACTGAGGGCATGCCTTACCAACGAGGTGCCGGATGGTAAACCAATGCAATTACCTGCAGGTATACTGGGCCCAAAGGTTCTGCTTATTAATGAGCTGGCAGGATCGGGTGGTGATTTCTTCCCATGGGTCTTCAGGCAACAGAATGTTGGCCCACTGATTGGTATGACAACATGGGGTGGACTGGTAAAGAGCTCTGTTCATTACGGGCTTGTTGATGGGGGATACCTGACTGCTCCTGATAACGCTGTATTTGATCCAATTAATAATGAGTGGGTAGCTGAGAACAAAGGTGTACCACCGGATATTGAGGTAAGGCAGGATGCCAGATCACTTAGTGAAGGACGCGATCCACAATTAGAGCGTGCAGTGAAGGAATTATTATTACTTGTCGAAAAGGAAAAAATCAGGAAAATTACTCCTCCTCCTTTCTCAACGCCTGCTAAGAAAAAACAGGAATAATAAATATTTGTTAATCAAATAGAATTACCGTATTCCGGAGTAAGGCATGGATATGAATAATTCAGAATCCGGGCCCGGTTAAAAAAAAACGCTGAAACAATCTCAGCGCTTTTTAGTACCCCCAACCGGACTGTTTTACGAACCATTTCTTCGGGATTTGGGGTTGATATGGAGGGTTTCTTCAAAAACTAACTCATTCAATACATGTTAATTAATATATTCTCTTGCAAGCCCAGGATGAATTCAATTTGTTGAATAAATTATTATTCTCCTATAACTTGTGAGATATGGTTCTCCATGGTCTCTTACTTCACAGATTATATGAAAATTCTTTCCCATAGAGTCAGAAGGTATTTTAATCTTAATTCTATTTGATCTCTTGTTTGAAATGGCAAGTTCCTGCTTATAGTCCCCAGCTTCAGGCAATATCCACCATTTAAAACTCAAAGAGTCATTTTCAGGATCGTATGATCCGGAAGCATCAAGAGTTAGCAGTTCTCCTTGTTTCTTTTCAATTTGAATGGGAGCGATACCTGACTTCCCATTTATAACCACAACAGGATTTCGGTTCCCCTTCCCTTCGCTAGCCCAATCCATTCGGGCTGCGAAGTTGTTAAAAGTGGAGGGATAAAA
>CAZSJH010000306.1:0-3205 GCA_964607105.1 uncultured Rikenellaceae bacterium
AAATATGTTGGAGTTTTAGTTAATATTAATAGCATTTCGTTATTATGCAAATCATTACATTAGAGCAGATAAACCATATACTACCTTCCCTTGATCTTTTTCCGGAAATAGAGAAAGGATTCAAGGCTTACTCTGAAGGTAAGGTAGTTGTGCCCCCTATTGGTGAAATGATACTTGAGAAAGGTGAGGTTCATATTAAATATGGATTTGTCAGGGGAGACAAATACTATGTAATAAAAATAGCTTCAGGTTTCTACTGTAATCCGGAATATGGTCTCTCTTCAAGCAATGGGTTGATGCTCCTCTTCAGTCAGCAGACTGGTGAATTGGAATGTATATTACTGGATGAGGGCCATCTTACAAATATAAGAACAGCTGTAGCAGGAGCAATTGTTGCAAAACATCTGGCACCTGACCCGGTGCACAAGATAGGGATAGTAGGAGCCGGGATACAGGGGAGATTGCAATTGCATTACTTGAAAGATGTCGTAGCTTGCAGGGAGGTTATGGTCTGGGGAACCAGTACGAAAGAGCTGGATTTATACAGGATAGATATGGAACGGGAAGGATTCAGAATTGAAACAACTGAGGATGCCAGTCTGTTACAAAGGCAATGTAATCTTATAGTAACAGCTACGCCATCAAAAAGACCCTTACTCAGTGCCGAGTATCTTGAGGAAGGAACTCATATTACTGCAGTGGGATCAGATACTGCTGATAAACAAGAACTGGACCCTGAGATATTACATCATGCAGACCTGGTGGTTGCTGATAGTATTGTACAATGTATGGAAAGGGGTGAGATATTTAGGGCAATGGAAGCCGGTAAAATGGTAAAGAATAAGGTTGTGGAGTTGGGTAACATTATTTCAGGAACATCAACAGGCCGTGCTAATAAAGAGCAGATAACTGTTGCTGATCTTACTGGAGTTGCAGTTCAGGATATAGGCATTGCCACTGCTGTCTATAGTGCTTTCAGGGGCTATGCAGGTTAAATAACAGATCTCAGATCTTCAGTGCTGATATTTGCACCACAAATAACTACCACAACTTTTCTCTCCTTATATTGATCTTTACATTTAATCAGTGATGCCAGAGAAACACCAGCTGCGCCTTCGATCATCATATGATGTGATTTCAGAAAAAGCCTCATAGCGCTTCTTATCTCCTCTTCACTAACGGATATATAATCATCAACAAGATCCCTGCATAGTTCAAAGGTAATGGTTCCAGGATCAAGGCCGCCTGCCGTTCCATCAGAAATGGTAGGCAGGGATGGGATATCAAGAATTTCTCCTGCCATAATAGACTCCATCATCACCCTGGAGTTTTCTGGAGAGCAACCAACTATCTTTATTCCGGGACGGACTGATTTAAGATATCCTGAAATGCCAGATATAAGTCCTCCACCACCAATAGAAACAAAGACTTCATCTATATCATCCAGCTGTCTCATAAGTTCCACCCCTATTGTCCCCTGTCCTCCAATAACAGCAGGATCATTATATGGCGAAATATAGGTCATATTATTCTCGACGGCATAGCGCCTGGCAAATATCTCTGTTTCTACCTGGTCATTCCCATGTTTTCTGATTTCAGAACCACTTAGCCGGATGGCCTCAAGCTTTGCCTCAGATGCATACACGGGAACAAATATAATTCCCGGGAGCTCAAACTTCTTTAAGGCTAAGGATACTGCCGATCCATGATTTCCTGATGATGCAGTAATTACCCCTTTATTTAATTCATTCTTGGTCAGGGCCATAATTTTATTCATGGCTCCTCTTATCTTGAATGACCCTGTCAGCTGGAGATTCTCAAGTTTCATATAAACCTCAGTTCCACAAATACTGCTAAAAACCGGTGAATACTCAAGATAAGTCTCCCGTATATGATCGCGGATCCTGGATTCGGCAGCTATTACCTCACTATGTACCTCTGAAATAAGCATTTTAAACTCTCCTTCTACTTAATTTCAAGAATTAATTCATGGATCCGGTCAAGCGCTTCGAGAAGGTAATTACCCGGAAGGCCATAACTTATTCTTACAAACTTGTCCATTCCAAAAAAATCACCTGGCACAACAAAAACACTTTTCTCAGATATTAACCTGTTGGAAAATTCTGTAGAATTTATATTGAGATTATACCTGGCAAAAGCTATGGCAGCAGCCTGAGGAGGAACATATTGAAACATTCCGGGGTGATTATCCATCCATTCTCGCAACAGCGGAAATCCCTTCCGGATATAATCCCTGGTCCGTTTTATAAGTTTCGGCCTAACCTCTTCAGAAAGAGCAAGAGCAGCCAGTTTATTGGACAATATTGATGCAGAAATAGCTACATATTCATGCCTGGCCCATATATCATCAAGTGTATTTTGAGGCCCTGCTATCCAACCAATCCTGAGCCCTGGAAGACCATATGCCTTACTCATACTTCCTATAGCTAGTACCTTTGGATATCTCCCATAGAAAGATTGTGTTTGCTGATCAGTATAATGCTCTGCCCCGGAGTAAACTTCATCTGCCAGTATCCAGGCCCCCACTTTCCTTGCAATACTGACTATTGCATCCATCTCTTGCTCTGTGAGAATATACCCGGTAGGATTATTTGGATTGCATATTGCTATCAACTTTGTTTTAGAGGTAACAAGGTCCTCCAAACGATCCAGATCAGGAGCCCAATTATTTTCCTCTTTAAGAGAAAATGTTTTTAGCTTATATTCATGGTTGATCGCAATACCCGGTATTTGCATATAATTTGGCAGCATTACAACTAACTCATCCCCTTTATTAAGCAAAGTACGAAGAGAAATATAATTTGCCTCAATGGCACCAACTGTAACCAGTACATTATCCTCTTTTGCTCCACTATAAATTCGTGCTATATTTGCTCTGAGTGCCGGGTCCCCATTAACATATGGATAATTCAACTCTGTCCCAAGCAATTCTTCCAGTATTGAGGGTTTATAATTCAGTAAATCTCTTAAGGTTAATGGATGCACACCGCTTTCAGACAGGTTGTAATCAACCTCTTGTTCGAAATGTGACATTTGACGCTCCATTAGAAAAGGCTGGAAATGTGTCATAATTATTTTCTTCAGAATGTTCGAATTTTGTTAATTAAAAGTGGTTGGTTGAAGACCAATTTAATAAATTCCATTGATATTACATAATCTAAATGGGAACTGGCAGAATACAAAT
>CAZSJH010000307.1:0-3182 GCA_964607105.1 uncultured Rikenellaceae bacterium
GCAGTTTCATAGTTAAGAAAAGAGCTAAAAAAACTGCAAGGAATATATCAAAGAATACTACCATTATTATTCCTGAACATTTCATCCCGGCTTTCAAACCTTCGAAGTCATTTATTAACAAGGTTAAGAATAATGTTAAGTAAGTAATTTATGCCAAGCGGGAAGAAAAGAAAAAGACATAAGATGGCTACCCACAAACGCAAGAAGCGTGTGAGGAAGAACAGGCATAAGAAGAAGAAATAAGCTCTTAAGCCATAGATGGCTCACAATTTATGCTAAACCTAAAGATTGTCTGATCTTTAGGTTTAGTATATTATAAATCAAGATCTATATTATTTTAATGTGATAAGCAAGGATTTAATAATAGACTCAGGTCCGAATGAAATATCCATAGCATTACTTGAGCAGAAGCAGCTTGTTGAGCTCAACAAGGAGAAGAAAGATATAAAGTTTGCTGTTGGAGATATTTACCTGGGCAAAGTAAAAAAAATAATGCCCGGCCTCAACGCTGCATTTATCAATGTCGGATACGAGCGCGATGCCTTCCTTCATTATCTTGACCTTGGTGCCCAGTTCCGTTCCTTGCATAAGTATTATGAGCTAGCTGTTAAAAGGAAAGGTAAGATTATTCCGGTTCCTAAATTTAAAAATGAACCTGATATAAATAAGGACGGAAAAATATCCGATGTACTGAGAGCAGGGCAGACTGTTATTGTTCAGGTTACTAAAGAACCTATATCAACAAAGGGGCCACGGCTGGGTTCAGAGATATCTATTGCTGGAAGGAACCTGGTTCTGCTGCCCTTCTCAGATAAAGTATCCGTATCAACCAAGATAGAAAGCGCTGAAGAAAAGAACAGGCTTAAGGCTCTTATACAGAGCATAAAACCAAATAATTTTGGTGTTATTATAAGAACCGTTGCCGAAGGGAAAAAGGTTGCTACCCTGGATGCCGAATTACGCGACCTGGTCGAGCGATTCGAGAAAGTATTCAATGGTTTGCATAAAGATATTTCCAAACCAAGGCTTTTTGTCAGGGAATTGAACCTGACAAATGCAATAATTCGTGATATACTCAACGTAAGCTTTACAAGTATTACTGCCAATGATCATGTCCTGGCGGCTGAAATAAAACAATATGTTAGGGAAATAGCCCCGGATAAGGAGAAAATTGTCAGGATTTATAAAGGAGAAAGTCCCATTTTCGATCATTTTGGTGTTACAAAACAAATAAAGACACTTTTTGGCAAAACAGTGTCATTTAAACATGGGTCCTATCTTATAATTGAACATACGGAAGCACTGCATGTAATAGATGTCAATAGCGGGAACAGGTCGAAAGCGGATGCTGATCAGGAGACAAATGCCCTGCAGGTTAACCTTGAAGCAGCAAAAGAAATTGCCAGGCAACTCAGGCTCAGGGATATGGGAGGCATTATTGTTATAGATTTCATAGATATGCAGTCGAACGAGCACAGGCAGAAGCTTTTCGATACCATGAAGGAAATAATGGCCGATGACCGTACAAGGCATAATATACTGCCCCTGAGCAAGTATGGACTGATGCAGATAACGCGACAGAGAGTAAGACCTGAAATGAATATAAGCGTGGAGGAAAAATGTCCTGCCTGTAACGGAATGGGTAAAATAGGACCTTCATTGTTATATATTGAAAAAATTGAAGGAGACCTGAAGACTATACTTGCTAAGGTCAAAACGAGAACTTTTATTCTCAGGGCGCATCCTTTTATTGCAGCTTATCTAACAAAAGGCTTCAGGCCCATATACCGCAAAATGGCCAAGAGAAACAAATGCAAAATTGAAGTCAGGCCTATTAACTCCTATCACTTCCTTGAGTACAGATTCACTGACAAATTCGGGGATGAGATAGACCTGAGTTAATTAACTTATAATTGTTAACAATTTAAGATTTTTTTTGTTCCATCAACTGATAGAGCTTATTATTGGATAATTAATAAAATATGAGACGATGATAAAAAAAATAATACTGGTTTTCAGCCTTATCTTTATATCACTTGTATCATTTAGCCAGATCTATGATCCTGTAGAGTGGTTTTTCTCTTATGAAAAGACAGGTAATGAAACATATGACCTTGTTTTTACAGCTACCGTAGAAGATAAATCACACCTGTATTCTATGCATCTTCCCGACGGAGGACCTATAGCAACAAGTATTACTTTTGAGGATTCGGGAAATTATGATCTTGTCGGTGAAACAAGGGAAATGAACGAAGGTGAGATCGTCTTCGACCAGGCGTTCCAAATGGAAATAAAATATTTCAGTGGTGAGGCTGAATTCAGGCAAACGATAAGCTCTGACCTGGATAATTTCACTGTCATGGGCTATGTTACATACATGGCCTGTGATGACGAAAGGTGCTCACCCCCCCAGGATGAGGAATTCAATATAAGCATTTCCCAGGGAGAAAGCACGGCAGTTGGTGCTGATACTGAAGATATGGATATTAACCCTGAAAGAAGAGGTTTGATAGGCCTGCTGCTCGTATCATTTGTCCTGGGTATAGCCGCAATACTTACGCCCTGTGTATTTCCAATGATACCCATGACCGTTGCCTTTTTCTCACAGGGATCTGAAAACAGGGCAAAATCATTTATCAAAGCCCTGATCTTTGCCCTTTCTATTGTATTGATATATTCTTCGATTGGAATAATAGTATCACTTACAAGTGCAGGTGCGGGTTTTGCCAACACGCTAAGTACACACTGGATACCGAACATACTGTTTTTTACACTTTTTATTGTTTTCGCTGCCTCCTTCTTCGGGGCATATGAGATTATTTTACCAAATAAATGGGTAAGCAGTGCTGACTCAAGAGTTGACAGGGGTGGAATGATAGCTGCTTTTTTCCTCGGCCTGACGACGGTGCTGGTTTCATTTGCATGTACCGGGCCCATCGTGGGGGCACTCCTGGTTGAAGCAGCAAGCGGTGATGTGTTGCGTCCAACAGTAGGGATGTTTGGCTTTGGCCTTGGATTCGCAATCCCTTTCTTCCTCTTTGCACTCTTCCCATCTGTCATGAGCAAAATGCCTAAATCAGGTGGATGGCTTAATGCCGTTAAGGTAACACTTGGCTTTATCATGCTTGCTTTCAGTATGAAATTTCTCTCAATAATAGATGCAGTGTACGGACTGAATATTC
>CAZSJH010000308.1:0-3179 GCA_964607105.1 uncultured Rikenellaceae bacterium
TTCAGTGCCCTTCTCTCCATAAGATATTGTATAATATCTATTCCTCTCTTCATACCTGAGTCAATCTTCATTTTGCCTAATACTACTGAAAGTTAAAAAATTATTTATAGCAAACATATCCGGAAATGAATAATAATCCCTGTTTTTTTGCTTCAATAAAATTCTATGAGTTGATTTATTGAACTGCGGGTTGAATATTTTAATGCATGTATTTTTTAATCTGCAACTTTAACAAGCAGCAACCATTTCTTTCTTTACCCTGATATGTATGGATTGATATATTCCAGGGAGGTCAATCCACTTTTTCCTGTCTGACCAATGGCTGAGTATCTTTTTTAAGGGAAGATAATTCCGGATTCCCAAACTTTGGATATATTCCAGTACTTTAAATTCATGATTTATTCTCACATATAAGATATACCGCCTGTAATTAATGTCGATCATGATTACTTGTTTATACAGCTTCGCTACAACGAGTCACACACATTCAATTCATTGATATTAAAAATAAATGTAACTTAATATTACTCTGTATAAAAACTTAAATTTATTTGTTTTGTAACATTATTTGAGAAATAATATCCGAGTGCCAAAATAGGCCGACGAGCTAGCATATAGATCGACGAAATGTCTCGAAAAAATAAGATAGCTTCCTTTCAGGAGCATCATTTTGTGTAACTTGATATTACATTGATACATATCGTATTATTAACTTTTTTTATTCAAAGAAAATTTATCCCTGCCAACCTAACAACCCTTTATGGAAGTAACAAAAGGATCATTATCTTTAAGGCAAAATTCTTAATATGAAAATAAAATTCCTTGGGGCTGCCAGGGCAGTGACAGGCAGCAAGCATCTCATAACAACAGAACACGGAAAGAAGATAATTTTAGACTGTGGCATGTTCCAGGGCAAAGGGCTTGAAACGGATGCCTTGAACCGGGACCTGGGCTTTGATCCGGCTGAAATAGACCATATTATCCTTACACATGCCCATATCGACCATTCAGGCCTGATACCTTATGTACATAAAAAAGGATTCAGGGGATCAATAGTATGTACGAGCGCCACACGAGACCTGTGTTCAATCATGCTGGCTGATTCAGGTCATATCCAGGAACATGATACCGATACATTCAATAAAAAGAGAGCAAGGAAGGGACTTCCTCCTGTTGAGCCTTTATATACAAGGATGGATGCCGTTAGATGCATGAGCCTATTTATTGGTGTATCCTACGACCGTAAGTTCAGGATTGATGAAAATATTAAGGTTAAGTTTACACATACCGGCCACATGCTGGGCGGTGGTGTAGCAAATATAGAGATAAAAGAAGGAGAAAGAATCCATAGGCTTGCATATACAGGAGATATTGGAAGACCTGTAAAACGTATACTGATAACACCAAAACCCTTCCCCCAGGCTGATATACTTATAACGGAATCGACCTATGGTGACCGGCTTCATGAAGACAGTGTCAATGCTGAAAAAGAACTTCTCAGAATTATTCATAATACATGCGTAAAAAAGAAAGGTAAACTGATAATCCCGTCTTTTAGTATCGGAAGAACACAGGATATAGTCTATACGCTGAATAAATTCTATAATGAAGAAAAACTTCCCCGCATAAATATTTATGTTGACAGCCCTCTGGCAATAAACGCAACTGATATTTTCAGATTGCACCCTGAATGCTTTAACAGTGATATCATTGAACTGATGGAGACAGACCCCGATCCCTTTGGCTTTAACAGCCTGTACTATATTAAAAGGGCGGACGATTCCAAGAAACTAAATGATATGGATGAGCCGATGATAATCATATCAGCATCGGGAATGATGGAAGCAGGAAGGGTTAAACATCACCTTGCAAATAATATTTCTGATCCTGAAAATACAGTCCTGGCAGTAGGATATTGTGCACCGCGTACACTGGGAGCGAGATTGTTGAATGGGGACAAAGAAATTTCAATACATGGTAATCATTACTATGTCAGGGCTGATATAGAACGCATCGATTCATATAGTGGCCATGGTGATTACAAAGAAATGGCCGAATTCCTTTCATGCCAGGATCCCGGACAGATTAAACAGACCTTCCTTGTACACGGAGAGCTGGAAGTCCAGGAGAAATACAAATCATTCCTGGAAAGCAAGGGATTCAGGAATATTAATATACCGGAAAGAGGCGATGAGTATTTATTTTAGGCTAAGGTATCTAGGCGCTGGATAACTGGGTGCTGGGTGCCCCGGCGTTTGCGTTGCTCAGCCGGGATTGTCGCTTCGCTCCAACTCGTTTGTCGTTTGTCGTTTGCCATTTGTCATTTGTCGTTTCCCTTTTCTTAACCTGAAGTTGATAAAAAAATAATAAAAAAATTTGCAAATATGTTATTTATTTCTAACTTTGTGTTAGATTTATATAACCAATACATTATTATTATGAAAAGTTTGTTTCTACCATTATTTGCAATTACAACAGTCCTGGCTGTTACAGGTATTGAGATTTTCCAGGTCGGTTCTGGGACAAATACAAGTACAAGTGTTGCTGAGATTGTTTATGTTATTATGCTATTTATTATAATCAGCCTCAGCGTGTACATGTCAATAAAAAGGTCATATGCCATAAAGGCTGGTCTCCCCGCAGATGATGAGCTATCCAGGAATATTATACACCGAGCCGGTTCCTTCACGTTTTTCGTTTCACTTTTCATCTGGCTTGTACTGCTAATTATTGAGGCTCATGGAAATATTAAATCGAAATATCTATTTTCATTTGGTCTGATAATAAGTTCGTTTGTATTTATGATATCATGGGCAATACTACAATCGGGAGGTATGGTAAATGAAAAACATGATTAAGGAATTGAGGGCAAGGTTTGATCTTACACAACAAGATCTGGCCATGAAGGTAAAGGTTCGAAGAGAAACCATTGTTTTCCTTGAGAAAGGCAAGTATAATCCCTCACTTAAGCTGGCATACGATATCTCCAGAATATTCAATATGAATATAGAAGAGGTCTTCATTTTTGAGGAATAGAACAGGGTTCCGGGTTTCGCATTCAGGGACGAAGTCACTAAGCGACCAGAGGGAGCGTCAGGGCTCCATGCTCTCAACCTCTCAACAATAATATCAACTTTCTTGTTATCACTAAATAAATACCTTTGTTAAAAGAATTAGAT
>CAZSJH010000309.1:0-3169 GCA_964607105.1 uncultured Rikenellaceae bacterium
AAGAGACCCCTTTTTTCAAAGGGGTAAACCTTACGGGCTGGTACCAGGCCGGCAGTGCCAGAAAAGTACATTACAAAAAATATTCAAAGCAGGACTTTATCAATATTCAGAGTCTTGGTTTCGATGTAATACGCCTGCCTATAAACCTGCATTATATGACGGATGGCGCACCTGATTATATTCTTGATGATATATTTATTGAAAACCTTCACGAGGTGGTGGACTGGGCGGAAGAATTACAGATACACCTGATCCTGGATAACCATACTTTCAGCCCCTCTGAAGATACCGATCCCGGAGTAGGAACCATACTGAACAAAGTATGGGAACAGATAGCAGCAGAATTCGCTGACAGGTCAGAATATATTTATTACGAAGTGCTTAATGAACCTCACGGGATAGCTGATGAAACCTGGAATAATATACAGCAGGAGGTAATAGAAACCATAAGGGAACATGATGATACGCATTATATTGTTGTCGGACCTGCCGGCTGGAACAGTTATAACAACCTGGCCGCCATGCCTGCCTACGACGATGATAAACTGATATATACATTCCATTTCTATGACCCTTTTCTTTTTACACACCAGGGGGCTTCATGGAACACACCGTCAATGGTTGATATAGAACATATTCCTTTCCCTTATGATGAAGCTACAATGCCTTCAATGCCTTCCCTTTTTGAAGGCACCTGGGTGGAAGGCCTTTACGCTAATTACCCCACTGATGGGACAGCCTCCAGAGTAAGGGAGCTGATAGACATAGCCGTCCAGTTCAGGGATCAGAGACAGGTACCCATCTTTTGTGGCGAATTCGGAGTGTACCAGCTTACAAGTGATGAAACAGACCGGGTCAGATGGTACGATACCGTTTCGCATTACCTTGATGCCATGGATATAGCATGGACCATGTGGGACTACCATGGGGGATTTGGCCTGTTCGAGGAAAACAGCAATGGCCTGTTTGAACATAACCTGAATATTCCGCTGCTTGAAGCCCTGGACCTGAATATACCCGAGCAGACAGAATATGTGCCGAGACCTGACTCAACGGGCCTTGTCATATATGACGATTACCTGTCCTCCTTCGTCAATGAAGCTTCCTACACCGATGGAACACTTGATTACTTTTACAGCCTGTATCCAAACAACGGGAAATATTGTATTCACTGGACAGGGGCCAACCAGTACCAGGCCATTGTCCTTGATTTCCAACCTGACAGGGACCTGACACGCCTGGTTGATGAAGATTATGCTTTTGATTTTGTCTTAAGGGGCAATGATCCTCGTATATCTTTTGATGTACGTTTTCTTGACACCAAGACCGACAATCCAGATGATCTTCCCTGGAGAATGGGTATAACCTTGAATAACAATCTGGTAAGTTTCGATAACCAATGGCATCACCTGCATATCCCCTTAAAAGAAATGATAGAGAAAGGAGCCTGGTATAATGAATGGTACAACCCGCGCGGTGAATTTGACTGGTCGGAGATTGACAGGCTGGAAATTGTCCCGGAAGAACGCGACCTTGGTCTGGCCCAGCTCTGGTTTGACCAGATCTATATCACAGATATGGATACCGTCACTACGGAACCGTTCACAGGTATAGATGATTTCATGCCGTACATAACCAATATTCATGATCTTTACAATATCAGGGTATATCCAAATCCTTCAAGCCAATACCTCAAGCTGTCTGCTGATTCACCGCCTGACCTGTCAGTGGTCCTGCTGGACATGAATGGCAGGAAAATAATGGAAACCATATTAAGAGGCAAACTAACACTTGATATCTCGGATATTACCACGGGTGTTTATATAATAATGTTTTCCGATTCAAAGGGCTGGGTTACCCAGAGGAAAGTGATTATTGAAACGTTTAATCAACCTTCGTGCTAAAGAAGCGATAAGAAAGGGCGTATAATTTAACCACCCTGCCCTTGATCCTCGCATGCTATTAAGCATACCCGGATAAGAGCACCCCTCCTTAAATTTTCAAAGAAAATTCAAGGAGGGGAAAGTTGTTGTATTAAAGTATCAGGAGGAAACGTGTATTTTCCCATGTCCAAATCGTTCCTCAAGAATAGAGACGATTTCATTGGCATTAGTTTCAATGGGGCGGTGAGTTACTTTCAGTACATAAAAGCTGCCCCTTTCAAAAATCATTTTTGCATAGTCAAGCTCCATTCGCACCTTCCTGGGATTAATATAGTCATGATCGGCTGACAGGCCCATTTCCCGAACCCTGTTTGTACGCTGGGCGATAAGATAATTGGTTGTTGTAGTGAGACCGAATACCCTTCGCGGATCAGCTTTAAATAACTCTTCCGGCGGCTGATGGCCATGGATAAGTGGTATATTGGCTACCTTCCATCCAAACATGCCTAGATAAATACTCAAGGGTGTTTTTCCTGTTCTTGAAACACCTGTCAGGATCAGATCAGCCCGCTCAAGCCTGTGTGAATTAAGTCCATCATCATGTTTCATGGTAAACTCAATGGCCTCAACCCTTCTGAAATATTCAATATTACTCTGCCTGTATAATCCCGGTTTACTTATTGGTTCTACACTAAGAGCCTCAGAAAGATAATCAGAAAGGCCACCTACAATGTCAAAATTAGGTACATCCAGCTCATCACATAATGTGATAAGTTCATTGCGCATAACATGGTCAACCATTGTATGAACGATCACGCCATTTCTTTTTTTTACCCTGGGTACTGTTTCATGGATCATTGCTTTGGATCTGACATCGGGCACCAGCTTTATTGGGCATTTATATTCGGGAAACTGTATTAGAACCGACCTGACCACATTAACTCCAGAAAGACCTTTTCCGCCAGAAACAATGAATATAGTAGGACAAGAGTGATTATTGCTGTTGTTATTCTGCATAATGTCCTGATTTTTCTATAATAATCATCAGAAAGATAAGAGATATGCGACAAATGACAAAAGCCGAAAGTGAAAAGGCGAATATTAACAGTTGATAAGGTTTATATAGTTAATAAAGGTTTATGAGATGGAGCTGTAATGTTTTGGGGATTTTCAGGCTGCGATAACCGGTAATTTACTTTTTCCTTAACTTCGTGATAAATTTTAAATCATAACAGTCATGAAAACTCCATTTTTCAGAAGATTACGGAATTTTTTCCGTACGACAG
>CAZSJH010000310.1:0-3147 GCA_964607105.1 uncultured Rikenellaceae bacterium
TCTCCTGGGTTGTCAATTCCCTTATTTCTGAACTTTTCATGTTACTATTCTTTATTCTTGAACATAATCGTGTCTGACCACGAACTTTGTACCTATGGGCAGTTTTTGTGCTCCCAGTTTCATTGCATCCCTTGCCACTTCAAAGGGTACTCCCTCACATTCCATTATTATCCTGCCCGGGGTAACAGGTGCTACAAATCCTTCAGGTGCACCTTTACCTTTTCCCATTCTCACCTCTGCAGGTTTTTTTGTTATGGGTTTATCGGGAAAGATTCGTATCCACAACTGCCCTTCACGTTTCATATGACGGGTAACGGCCTGGCGTGCTGCCTCGATCTGCCTTCCGGTAATCCATGCAGATTCCAGCGCCTTAATGCCAAAGGAACCAAAAGCAAGCTGGTTGCCTCTCTGGGCATTACCTTTCATCCTTCCCTTTTGACGCCTCCTGTATTTTGTCTTTTTAGGTTGTAACATTTCTACTTATCTTATATTCCTGTTATCTATTGTTTCCTTTGCTACTTACTTTTTCCTTTTTCTCATGCCTGCCCCCCTGGAGGTTTTCTGGCTTTTAATGGCTATATCAGGAGAAAGATCGCGCTTACCATATACTTCTCCATTACATATCCACACCTTGATCCCTATTAATCCCACTTTTGTAAGAGCCTCGGCAAGTGCATAGTCTATATCAGCCCTGAAAGTATGGAGGGGTATACGTCCATCCTTGTAGGTTTCACTTCTTGCCATTTCTGCACCTCCCAGCCGGCCTGATATAAGCACTTTTATACCTTCGGCACCCATTCTCATAGTTGAAGCTATAGACATTTTTATAGCCCGGCGATATGAAATTTTACCTTCAACCTGGCGTGCAATATTATTTGCTACTATAGTGGCATCAAGCTCAGGACGCTTTACCTCGAAAATATTTATCTGTACTTCTTTCCTTGTAATCTTTTTCAATTCCTCTTTCAGCTTATCTACTTCCTGTCCGCCTTTACCTATTATAATACCCGGGCGTGCGGTCTTCACCGTAACTGTAATAAGCTTCAGGGTTCTTTCTATGATAATTTTGGATATGCTGGCTTTTGCCAGTCTGGCATTGAGATATTCCCTTATCCTGGTATCTTCAATCAGTTTGCCGGAAAAATCCTTGCCTCCGTACCAATTTGAGTCCCAGCCTTTTATTATACCAAGCCTATTGCCTATCGGGTTAACTTTTTGTCCCATCTATTTTAATTTGATGTATTTTCTATTTCTTCTTTATTTAAACTATCAAGTACCAATGTGACGTGGTTTGATCTTTTTCTTATCCTATAAGCACGTCCCTGGGGAGCTGTTTGCAGTCTTTTCAGTGTACGGCCCTGGTTAACAAAAGCTTCCTTGATATACAGATTACTTTCTTCAATACGCACCCCCTCGTTTTTTGCCTGCCAGTTAGCTATTGCAGAAAGAAGAAGTTTTTCAACATTCCTTGATGCTTCCTTGGAGCTGTACTTAAGCACATCAAGGGCTCTATTTACTTCCATACCTTTTACCATATCTGTTACGAGCCTCATTTTACGAGGTGAGGTGGGGCAGTTTCTCAGGACTGCCTGGTATGTTTTCAATTTTTCTTCTTTGCGCTTCTCCGCTGAAATTCTTTTTCTTGCACCCATTTCACAGGTTTTTTATCTATTCAGAATATTATGTTATCTCTGCTTACCTCCATGTCCTCTGAAAGTACGAGTAGGAGCAAATTCCCCTAATTTATGACCTACCATATTCTCAGTTATATACACAGGGATAAATTTATTTCCATTATGAACAGCAATAGTATGCCCAACGAAGTCAGGTGATATTACTGAGCGTCGTGACCATGTTTTAATTACTGATTTTTTTCCTGAATCGTTCATCTCCAACACTCTTTTTTCAAGTTTGAAGTCTATAAACGGGCCTTTTTTAATAGATCTGCTCATATTGAATCAATTATTTTTTCCTTTTTTCTATGATATACTTATCGGAATATTTCTTCCGGCTTCTTGTCTTGTATCCTTTAGCCGGCAATCCGGTACGTGAGCGTGGGTGACCGCCCGAGGCTCTTCCCTCGCCGCCACCCATAGGATGGTCAACCGGGTTCATAGCCACACCCCTTGTTCTTGGGCGTCGACCATTCCACCTGCTGCGGCCTGCCTTACCTGAAATTTCCAGTGAATGGTCCGGGTTGGATACCGAACCAACGGTGGCCTTACACTTTACTAGAATCATCCTTGTCTCACCCGATGGCAGCTTTACAGTGGCATATTTCCCTTCCCTTGCAACTAGCTGTGCATATGAGCCGGCACTTCTTGCCATTGCTCCTCCCTTACCGGGTTTGAATTCTATATTATGGATTACGGTACCGAGGGGAATATCCGACAGTGGTAATGCATTACCTATTTCGGGTGACGCTCCCTTACCTGACATAATAGTCTGGCCAATCTGTAAACCCTGGGGAGCAAGAATGTACCTTTTTTCTCCATCCTCATAATATAACAGAGCTATCCTGGCAGAACGGTTAGGATCATACTCTATTGTTTTAACAGTAGCTGTCACTCCATCCTTGTTACGGGCAAAGTCTATTTCACGGTACCTTCTCTTATGTCCGCCACCGATATACCTCATAGTCATTCTCCCGCTGTTGTTTCTGCCACCACTCTTCTTCAGGGGGCTAAGCAAAGACTTCTCAGGCTCACTACTCGTGATAGTGTCGCGTGCACTGATTATCTTATGTCTCTGACCTGGTGTTACAGGTTTAATCTTTCTAACTGCCATAATCTGTTATATATTGCTATAGAAATCAATCGTATCTCCTTCAGCTACCGTTATGATAGCTTTTTTATAAACAGGTGTTCTTCCCGTCATCACACCTGATTTGGTATGGCGCATCTTCTTTTTGCCGTTATAAATCATTGTTTTAACCGATTCCACGGTCACACCATACATTTCTTCCACGGCTGTCTTTATCTGCAATTTATTTGCATCCTTTGCAACTATGAACCCGTAGCGATTGAATTTATCGCTCTGGTTAGTCATTTTCTCAGTTACAATTGGCTTCAGTAAAATATCCATTACCAAATTTTTCTAATTTTTAAATGTTGAATGCAAAACGTCAACTGCACTCTCGATAAGTAT
>CAZSJH010000311.1:0-3133 GCA_964607105.1 uncultured Rikenellaceae bacterium
GCTATTCCGATGCAGCATGGGTCTGGCTGGCGAGCTATATTGGCGGCCTTGATAACTTCATGAAGATGACTCAACAGGGAGGCGAATTTGAGAACGAATATATGTATGCCATAGGCCAGATAATTAAGGGCTACTATTTCCAGCAGTATACAGATGTGTTTGGGATGATACCTTATTCTGAAGCTACTAATCCGGATATTACATTGCCTAAATTTGATTCACAGGCCCAGATCTATGAAGGCCTCATTGGTGAGTTAGATGAAGCAATGGCTACTATCGGCAGTGAAGCAACTACCGGTGTTGGTGTTGATGATGTTGGCGTAAACGATGTCTTTTGCGGCGGTGACCTCCAGAAATGGAAAAAAATGGCAAATACACTTAAACTGAGACTTGCCATGCGTGCACAGGGAGCTGTCGGAGCAACATTTGCCGAAACTGCTATTACTCAAGCTATGGCGGCACCTCTGCTGTCAACTGAAGCTGACAATGTACTGATGGCAAAGGATTTTGAGATATCACAATGGACCAGTGCATGTTACGGTGACGTGTGGTATAATTTCGGCCGTGGTGCATGGTGGACATTGGGTAAAACTCTTATCGATGCCCTCAGGGACAATAATGACCCGCGCCTGACCCGTTATGCCCAGCCTGCTTTGGGAGGAACTATTACCTTTACATATCCTACAGGACCGGAAGCTGCTTTATTTGATAAAAGGGTTGATTTTATCTGCGGCGTCCTGGATGATGCTGGCGTATCATATACCCGAACAGATAACGCTGATCAAAGTGTTACCATAGATATGCCTGTGAATGCATATTATGTTGGACAACCCACAAGGTTAAATGGTAAAACTTATTCTTTTGCAGCCTATGAATTCTTCTCAATACCAACAGAGGAAGTTATAGCTGCCAAGAATTCAGGAAAAGATATCAGAGCCGAGCTGGTTATGTCAACCGCTGAAGCCTATTTCCTGCAAGCGGAAGCAACTGTTAAAGGATTGGCTTCCGGTGGTGCCGGAGTTGCACAGAACCTTTATCAGGATGGTATAAGGCATGCAATGAAACTCTGGGGTGTAGGTGATGGTGATATAGATACCTATATTGCCAATGAAGATATGGCATTGCTTAACGGAACAGAGGAAGAAAATCTGGAAAAAATAGCAACACAGAGATGGATAGCATCCTATACTGACGGTTTTGAAGGCTTTGCCATCGTCCGTGACATGGGTTATCCTGCTGAACTGGCAGATGGTGTTTCCGATGTCGATATTTACGGACTGGGAGATATCAATGGCGTATACCCGCAGAGAATGCGTTATGGTAACTCTGCTGCAAATAATAACCCCACTAACTATGCAGCTGCAGTAGCCGCACAGGGTGCTGATCTGCAGGATACCAAGCTGTGGTGGGCAAAATAGAACATTAAGTTTCTAATGATAATATTTTAAAGGGTGATCCGATGGGGTCACCCTTTTTTTTGGTAGCTATATTTACCATGATCCACTGGCACCTCCTCCGCCGAAGCTGCCACCGCCAAATCCACCAAATCCGCCACTGCTTCTACCTACACCTCCACCTGAGAAGCTTCCCCAGCTGCCGCTATGGGAACCCTGGCCCTTATTCATCATCGAAAGCAAGATCCATAATGGTAATCCCTTATCACCTATATGTCTCTGATTTCGCCCTCCTTTGCTTCTCATGAACATTATAATGACCCATATTATGATAAATATTATTACGGGTAGGATGGCACTGAAGTTATCTTCTGACTGTTTGGCATACTCATCAGCACTGAATTCTTCGCAGGCAAGGCCCATCAGAATATTGGTTGCCTGATCAAGGCCACCATAGTAATCTTCCTGCCTGAAGGCCGGGATTAGCTCATAATCAATTATCTGAGCACATGTAATATCAGGTATTGTTCCTTCAAGACCATATCCCTGTTCAATAGCCACATGGCCCTGAGAGGAAGCTGTCTTCGGTTTTACCAGAATAAGCATTCCATTATTAAGATCCTTCTGACCAATACCCCATTTCTGGGCCAGTCTCTGTGCGTAATCAGCCACGTGATAGCCATGAAGATCATTGACAGTTACAACTGCAATCTGTGTTGAAGTTGAATCATTGAAAGCTACAAGTTTATTTTCGAGTGCTTCTCTATCTCTGGAATTGAGCACTCCGGCATAATCATTCACCAGTTTGGGAGGATAGGGTCTGTCTGGGATATCCTGGGCATATATATTCCCTGAAATAAGAATAAAAAGTAATAAATAATACAGGGAATTTTTCAATGTACTGGCCATTATCAATTTATTCGGATTTAAAATTATCTTCAAATGAGATCTCATCCGGCAGTTCATTAATATCTCTTTTCTTATAGGGAAAAAATTCTTTAAGCTTTAAGCCTGTCATCAGGATCCCTTCTGTCAGTCCTTCCGTGAATTTCTGAATGCTGAAATTCTTTTCAAGGATTATTTTTACCTCATCCCAGAAATCTTCCGGGACTTTTGCATTTATGCCACTATCTCCGATAATAGCAAATTTCCTGTTATTCAGTGCCAGATAAAAGAGTACTCCATTCCTGTCTTCCGTCTTATGCATCCCTATTTTCTTAAATATCCAGGCAGCCCTGTCGAGCACCTTTCCCTCGACAACTGTTTCAATATGCACTCTGATCTCTCCTGAGCTTGATTCTTCAGCCTCAATGATAGCGTTGCGAATAAGAGACTGCTGCTCTTTTGTTAAGAAAGTTGAAGCTTTCATTAAAATATAGAAATAAATTAGAACTGAACCTCCGGGGCATTTTCAGTACCTTCCATAGCTTCAAAATATGGCCTCACTGTAAATCCCTTCATCCCGGCAATTATGCTCTGCGGGAACTGCTTTATGTAGGTATTAAACTCTCTGGCTTTTTCATTGAAGTTCCGTCTCTCGACCGATATCCTGTTCTCAGTACCCTCCAGTTCAACCTGCAGATCTCTGAAATTCTGTGTCGCCTTCAGCTCGGGATACCTTTCCACAACAACCATAAGTCTTGATAGAGCAGAACTGACTTCACTTTGTGCCTCCTGGAACTGCTGCATATTCTCAGCTGTCATGTTTGAAGGATCCAGAGTGACCTGTGTAGCTTTAG
>CAZSJH010000312.1:0-3111 GCA_964607105.1 uncultured Rikenellaceae bacterium
AGTAGAAACGGCAAGATCAACAATGTCAGAAGATTTTTTCTCTTCAACATCTGTTACACACTGTGCTGATACATTTCCTGAAAATACGAATGAACTGATGATCAAAGCTGTGAATAATGTTTTGATAGTTTTCATAATATTAGATTTTTAATTGTTTATACATCTATAACAAATGCAGAATACAATTTGTTTAAAAATTAACTAATATTATTAAACGATTTCTGAAAAAAGGAATATTTTAGGCTAAGTCTAAGGAAAATTGATAAAGTTGATAAGGTTTACAAAGTTTATAAAGCTTATAAAGTTTCTCTTATCAAACATTCAAACATCTCAAACCTTGCCCTGCCTCCAGTCAGGCGTTCAAACCTGTGAGATTATCCTAGCGGTAACCCAGGGCAGCATAGCCAACCCAATGGCAATCAGTTGCTATTGCTGTTGTTCCCATGCCGATATCCTTGACCGGTATATGATCCGAAGTAATACTGGTTGAATAACCAATCAACTCGCCGTTCAGCGCACCGGAGTCATTCAGATAATAGGCAGTATAGAGTGCTACCGGGACACAATAGCGACCACACCAGGTCCATTTGTAATTGTGATAATCTGTGCTGTCAAGTGTATACTCACTGAATTGCCTGAAATTTTCAGGGCCCACCTCCCCACTCAGGCACTTTTCAATAATTTCATGCTCATGTGCCCGTGCCAGTGAATTTCCTTCATCATTGCAGCCATACATGGCATAATCCTTTCCTCCCCAATCTTCATTACCATAATGTACAGCATCGGTTGTTACCACTATTGAGTAGTCTTTTCCCCATTCCCATCCATTTGATTCTGCAACATTATTTATGGCATCAGCCAGGGCTTTGCCGCATTCATCCATCCTGGCCGGGCTCATTGCAGGCACCAGTATTGGGATTATAGAAATACTCCTGTTAAAATATTGCATAAAGGGAATCATTGACTCCAGCGAATGTTCCACGCTATGCATGGTATCGCTTATAATTACAAATTCTTCGCCCAGGGTCTTTATTATTTCATCCCGGGCAGGAGAAACAGCTACATCTCCGTATGGTCCATGCCAATGGCTGAAGCTATCAAATAAAAGGTAGTTTTCAAGCCCGAGCTGGGCGGCTTTATGAGCAACGCCCAGCATGATAATATTATCTGCCTCAATATTATGCAACACCTCAGGATATAGCTTACCTACATAAGTATAATCATCATGAGGGCATACAGCAAGTTTCCAGGGATCGCCTTTGGTTCTCTCCCAGCCCCTGCGGTCAAGCCTTGACATTACACTGTCGATCTGCCAGCTGTACTGTGCAAAACCAACCGTATCCACCTGTTGCCTGATATAATATACTTCTGATTTGTTATTAATGCCACTGTTGCATGCAGTCAGTATAAGAAGGCAAAGGGTAATTGTTATGAATATCCTGGTCATTTAATCTCTGCTGATTTTTCTTTCGGTCTGTATATCGCTTTTTTGAATACTTCCCATCCCTCTTCAGTCATTCTGGATGGTGTAAACAGGCATATTCCTGTTGCACCGTTACTGATTGATTCATCTATGGCGTCCTGTATTTCAGAAGGTACCAATCCATGATTTTCAGGATCCGGTTCTTCTTCTTTTGCCACAGGATCTGGACAAATAAATAAACCACTATAAATAGGCGAATTACCACCTGTTGCTTCAACCGCTTCTTTACATACATCACCAATCCACTTGGTATCTTCGAGGTAGAAGTCGTTGTAATTCATCGGGTAGAAAGCATCGATATTCCACTTATCCCATTCCTGCCTAACAATCTTTTTTGCTACAGAGTTAGGACCCGGGAAAACGGCTGCAGTGATTTGCTTATTCTTTGAATGAGCCATATCAGCCAGCCTGTTGACTATATTTGTTATCTGGTCATACCTGAACTGTTTCCATTCTTCGACCTGGGAAGGGTCTTCAACCTCAAGAATGTCAATGCCTGTTTGTTCTTTGAAATGCGTTACGCAGCTGTCACAGTAGCAATAATCAAACTGGGGATATTCCCTGTCCATAACAAGTCCGTATTTATCCCAAAGACCCCGGGCCAGTATCACATCCGGGAAGCGAATATAGTCGAGGTGTATACCGTCAACTTCATCAACATCGGCTACCCTTGAGTACATATCTTCAAGGAATTCGTATACTTCCTCCCTCTCCGGACACAGGAATTTATAATAAGGCACAAATGCAGGGTCTGTCCATGCCGATTGTCCGAGACCGTTTACAGCATAAAGGCTCGTATCGAGCAAGCCTTCTCCAGATTGCACCATGGTAGGTATCCAGGCGTGAAACTCCAGACCAGCATCTTTTGCCAGTGCACCCACTCTTTTATAAGTAGCAGGATCCTGTCCTCCGTTATACATCAAACCATCAATACCTTTATCTTTATAGTTTTTAAATTCCTCTGAAAGTTCTTTATCTGTTCTATCACGAGGACCTGATGCCCAGGCATATACAGGAATCTTATTTGTATTTACCTGGCACCCTGCCAGGACAAGCGCAACAATCATTAATATCAATAGTTTCTTCATAATGTGATATTTTCCA
Source organism: uncultured Rikenellaceae bacterium (assembly GCA_964607105.1). Lineage (GTDB taxonomy): Bacteria > Bacteroidota > Bacteroidia > Bacteroidales > VadinHA17 > UBA9300. The sequence continues at coordinate 2,588 of CAZSJH010000312.1, forward strand.
TTTTGTTAAATAAATTCAAGAATTAAAACCATAATTTAAGTTCAAATATAATCTTTTATCTTGTCATCATGTTTTATCGAGTAGCCGATATAGCTTTTATCGTATTCCATACCTCGCTGATATTATTCAATCTTTTCGGCTGGATATGGAAAAAGACCAGGCTTGCCAATCTGATAACTATCCTGGTAACCTTTGCATCATGGACACTTCTTGGACTTATTGTCGGCGTTCCGGGTTACTGTCCCTTTACTGAATGGCACTTTGACATACTTGAAAAACTGGGACATACAGACCTGCCCACATCCTATATTAAATACCTTGCCGATAGGCTTACGGGCCTGGATTTCAGCCAGAAGCTGGTTGACGATGTTACACTCTGGGGTTTAGTGGCGGCATTTGTTATTTCGCTAAGTCTTAATGCAAAAAGGTTTATAAAAAAGACAAACGACAAACGACAAAAGGATAAAGACAAAAGTTTATTACATGGCTAACAAATACTTACTTTTATCTTTTTACTTTTGTCT
>CAZSJH010000313.1:0-3090 GCA_964607105.1 uncultured Rikenellaceae bacterium
CTTGACCCCATTGGGTATAATTATCATGATACTTCATTCATCGAATTCCCTCAGACCTTTCCGGGTCAGAAATTCATAGCTACAGAAACTACTTCTGCCCTGGCAACCAGGGGCAGCTATGATATGCCTTCAGATTCAATACGAAGATGGCCGGTCAGATGGGACCAGGCCTTCAATGAAGGAAATGATGACCTCACATGTTCATCATATGATAATTGTAGCACACCATGGGGCTCAACACATGAAGAGACCTGGTCTGTGATAAAAATGTATGACTACCTCTCGGGGATGTTCATATGGACCGGTTTTGACTACCTGGGTGAACCCACCCCCTATACCTGGCCCGCCAGAAGCTCTTATTTCGGCATTCTTGACCTCTGCGGATTCCCCAAGGATGCATATTATTTCTATAAAAGCGAATGGTCTGACAGTCCTGTGCTGCATGTATTTCCACACTGGAACTGGACACCCGGGACGGATGTGGATTTATGGGCATATACAAACTGTGAGGAGGTGGAACTGTTCCTGAATGGTAAGTCCCTTGGCACTGAGAAGAAAGACAACAACATCTTACACCTGCAGTGGAGGGTTCCCTTTGAGCCGGGTACCTTGCTGGCTGTGGGGAAGAATAATGGCAGCGAGGCACTGAGGACAGAGGTCAGCACGGCCGGCCCCCCTGAAAAAATAATGATGACAGCCGATAGAAATAATATAAGGGCAGGAGGTTCAGACCTTTCTTTTATTACCGTAACAATAGTTGATAAAAACGATGTAGCCGTTCCCTATGCCGATAATATGGTGAGCTTTATCATTGAAGGTGATGCAACAATTGCCGGTGTTGATAACGGGAGCCAGGTAAGCAGGGAACCTTTCAAAGCAGATCATCGAAAAGTATTTTATGGTAAATGCCTTCTCGTCGTAAGATCTGGAAACAGTAAAGAAAAAGTGAAAATTACAGCTTCTTCCGATAATATTGAGAGTGCTTCCATTAATCTTGAGTTACAATAGAATTTATTTAATATTAAAACATATTGTCGTGAATAACAAAATCTTTACTCTTGTTTTATTATCTGTTTTCAGTTTAATAGCTCCCGGTTGTAGTCAACCAGAAAAGGAGTTTATTACTGTCGGAGATGGTGTATTCCTGGATGGGGACAAGCCCTACTATTTCATTGGGGCTAACTACTGGTATGGTGCTATCATTGGCTCTGAAGGAGAATACGGTGACCGTGAGCGCCTGCTTAGGGAACTCGACCACCTGAACAGCATCGGGGTAACCAATCTCAGGATACTCGTGGGAGCAGAAGGACCCGACGGGGAACCCACGAGGGTAACACCGGCATTGCAGGTATCCCCTGGAGTATATAACGAGGAGTTGCTGGACGGGCTCGATTTTCTGCTGGCTGAAATGAAAAAGAGGGGTCAGTATGCCATTCTCTTCCTTAATAACAGCTGGGAATGGTCAGGCGGGTATTCACAATACCTCAACTGGAACGGTTATGGCCCCATACCCTACCCAGCGCTTCCGGGAAATACCTGGCCGGGATTTATGGAATATGCTTCACAGTTTCATGAATGTGATGACTGCATTAAACAATTCCATGATCATATAAAGTTTATAATAGGGCGCACAAACAAATATACCGGTCTCAAATATACCGAAGACCCTGCAATAATGACCTGGGAGATAGGTAACGAGCCCAGGGCTTTCGGGAAAGAAAATCTATCTGCTTTCATGGATATGATAGCAGCTACGGCCTGCCTTATCAAAGAGCTGGATAATAATCACCTGGTGACTACAGGTACCGAGGGATTGCATGGATGTGAATACTCAATGGAAGCATTTGAGAAAATCCACTCCGACACGAATATTGACTATCTCACAATGCATATATGGCCAAAGAACTGGGGATGGCTGAATGTTTCAAATATCGGTTCTAGTATGGATAGAAGCATTAGCAACACCAATAACTATATGAATGACCATATTGATGTTGCACGCAAACTGAATAAACCCATAGTGCTCGAAGAATTTGGCCTGCCACGCGATTCACATGGTTTTGACCCTTCAGAATCTGTTAATTTTCGTGACATGTATTACAAGAATGCCTTTGACCGGATACTGGAACACGCACGGAAAAAAGATGTGCTTGCAGGATGTAACTTCTGGGCATACTCCGGGGAGGGCCGGTCAGGAGGGGAAAGTATTTTCTGGGAACCTGGTGACGACTACCTGGGTGATCCACCACAGGAAGAACAAGGACTTAATTCGGTGTTTGACACTGATCCGACAATTGACCTGGTGGCAGAGTATAATAAATTAATATCAAACCAGGCCGGGCGTGCTGATACCAAGGAGACAAAAAACCTGATGGAAGCACTTAAATCCATTTCGGGTGAGGGGGTGATGTTCGGTCACCAGGATGACCTGGCATATGGTGTTGACTGGAAATATCCCGATGGTGAATCTGATGTGAAAAGAGCGTGTGGTGATTTCCCGGCAGTATACGGCATGGACCTGGGACATCTTGAGAATGGCTCAGATTACAACCTGGATTCGGTGGCCTTTGATAATATGATGACTTTCACCCGTGAAATATATGCCAGGGGCGGAATAATAACCTTCAGCTGGCATGCCGATAATCCGGAGACGGGAGGCGACGCATGGGATGTTAGCTCAAAAACCACTGTGGCTTCAATACTGCCGGGTGGAGTGAAGCATGAGAAATTCAAACAATGGCTCGACAGGCTGGCTGAATTTTTCCTTTCACTAACTGATGACAACGGAACAGCCATACCGGTAATATTCAGGCCTTACCATGAACATACCGGTAGCTGGTTCTGGTGGGGGCAGGCCCTGTGCTCCCGGGAAGAGTTTATTGACCTCTGGCGTTTTACATCCGACTATTTATGCAATGAACGAAATGTGAATAACCTCCTGTTTGCATATTCGGCCTCCGGTGATTTTAAAGATCAAGAACAGTATTTAGAACGATATCCCGGTGATGCCTATGTGGACCTGCTTGGATTTGATTACTATCAAATGTCACCGTCCTTTGGTAACAGGTATATCAAAGATGTTAGGGAAAA
>CAZSJH010000314.1:0-3079 GCA_964607105.1 uncultured Rikenellaceae bacterium
AAAAGTTGGAGCGAAGATATGCTTTGTCTGGCTGAGCGGAAACCCAGACTGAACGCAGTGAACGCCAGGGTACAAAGTTGCAGCGAAGTCTAATGAAATTATGCAGATTGTTAACAATAATCACCAATTGTAGAGACGCACTATTGAGCGTCTGAAAAGATGATCTCAAAGTAATTACGGTTAATAGAGTTGATATAGTTGATAGAGTTAAGGCAGGATGTTATTTTACGGTATTTGCAGCATCATGACTTTTTTCAACTCTCGCAGCCATCAGTGTAGAAGCAATGGAATCGCACAAATGGGTGTTATAACAAACGCATCACTAAAGAAAAGACCATCCTGTGCGAGTTTGTCCATTTGGGGTGTTTTTACAGGAATTTTAAAATTGTTAAAACCAGTGCGAATATTAAAACCTTAAATTTCTTATATACAATTAATAAGCAAGCAATAAATTTAACATGAAAAGAATGAAATGTAAATAGTATTCGAATGAAAAATTCAAACCAATAATCCTATATACTGAAAGAGACGCCCGCTTCCGGGCGCCTCTATGATTTAAAACAGTCAGGTAATCAGGTGTTATAAATCAATATTATTATTCCACATGCAATACCTCCGCGGGATTCATTCTGACAATTCTTGCACTAACCAAAAAAACTATTGCAGATGTAAGTGCAATAACTGCTGCAAGGGAGAGTATATATGTGAAAGGTGAAATTTTGACAGAATATGCAAAATTTTGTAACCACCTGTTTGTGATTATAAATGACAAAGGAGCTGCAATAACAAAAGAGAGCAGGATCCATTTATTGTATTCTTTGAGTAACATTTTTAAAATCTGCATCTTATGCGATCCCAGCACCTTTCTTAAAACTACCTGTTTGGTCCTCAGTTCCATGTCATATAAAGCCATGCCCACTATTCCCATACATGAAATAATGATACTGATCAAGGTAAAATACCTGATTATTCTTCCCGTCCTGTATTCGACACTATAAAGATTTTCCACTTCATCATCAAGGAATGAATAATTAAACGGTAATCCTGGAAAAAGTTCAGCCTGCTTTTCTTCAATTAGCCGAAGTACTTCAGATGGACCAAAGTCTTCTTTATATTTGACATATAGACTTCTGTAGAAAGGGCGATAGATTTTTAGAACGAGCGGACTGATTTCTTCCTGCAATGGCCGGAAATTGAAATCTTTAACAACTCCTATTATAGTTCCTTCCCTTAACGGTTCAGGCAGATGCGGATGTCTGAAATTAATACTTCTACCTACTGCGTTATCCACACCCATCCTTCGCATAGCTGATTCATTTATAATGTATGCAGTTGAATCATCGCTGGCATAGTCTCTTGAGAAAGACCTGCCCTGGAGCATTTCAATCTCCATTGTTTCAATAAAATCATAATCAACCGTATTATACCAGACTCCTATTGCATCTTCCGGGGGTGTATCATCCCATGTATAACTCACATATGAATCAAGGTCCATTGGAAGGCTATACGATGCTGTAATATTGTCTATGCCCGGGTATGTCATAAATTCATCCCTGAGAACATCATAATGATTGACAGTCTCACCACCAAAAGGTATTACAATAATGTTCCTGGTGTTAATTCCAAGATCCTTTCTGTTTAGATAATTAACCTGTCTGCTTACGGTCACGGAACAAATAATCAGACCAATTGACAGGGTGAACTGTAATATTACCAGTGAATTCAAAAATTTCTTGCTTCCACTTGATTTCGTTATTCCTTCAACAGTCCTGACAGGTTTATAGGAAGAAAGAAACAGCGAAGGATATATACCCGAAAGAATTGAGGTGATAATATATATAGCTAACAGACCAGACAGAAACAGGGGTTCTCCGTAATTTATCTCAAGTTGTTTCTGGGTTAATTCATTGAATACAGGTTGCACAAGTTCAACAAGCATCAGAGCAAGAAAGAAAGAAATAAAGGTGTTAACAAATGATTCTGTCATGAACTGTGTAATGATCTGTTTCCTGTTGCCACCTGTTGTTTTTCTCAGGCCTCTTTCCTTTGATCGGCTTAGTGACCTTGCAGTGTTGATGTTCATATAATTAATACATGCCAGTAGCAAAATGATAATCGCTATACCTGAGAAAAGAAATACCTGCCTGATCTTATCAGGCCTGCCATCCCTGTAAAGGTAAATATCCTTCAGGGGTTGTAGCATTACCCTGGCTTCTGTGTCAGGATCAAGTTCTTTATAAATGGTATCTATTTTACTCTCGAGATTTTCCCATGAACTTCCTTTGCTTAACATAATATAACTCGGACCAGCGAAGGACCAGTCATCATATAGCCGGAATGGATCAACATGTTCGATACTGGCCAGCATGGAAAAATCAAATGTTGTGTTTTTTGGCGGATCCTCAATTATCCCTGTGACTGTCAGTTGTAAATCATCACCAACTAAAAGTATTTTACCAATCGGATTCTCGTTATTGAAGTACTTTTTAGCTTTTGATTCTGTCAATATAACGGAACTTTTTGTGAGGAGATTCTTATTTATTTCGCCATATATCAGTGGAAAAGAAAACATACTGAAGAAGCCTGTATCCACAAGGAATATATCCTGTTCCATATCTGTTATTTCCCCGTATTTGACTATGGCAGTATAATTCCAGAAACGGGTAAATGATTCAACCTCAGGATATCTTTCTTCAAGCAAAGGTGCTAGAGGGAATGGTGTTACAGACATCGTACCGGTTGTTTCACCCTGGACATAAGATGTAAGGATATTGAAGATCCTGTTTTTATTCTCATGAAAACGATCATAACTTACCTCATTCATAACCCAGTTAAAAAACAGAATTACACATGCCAGGCCAACTGTAAGGCCAATTATGTTCAGGAATGTGACTAATTTGTTTCTCATCATATTCCTTAAAGCTGCGAGGATATAGTTCTTTATCATGATTGAGGTTTTAAATATTGCGCTTACTGTAAAGTAAAAACCAAAATATGTGCCAAAGTTCTTAAGGCTTAGATAATCAACGATATAGTGCTTTATATTCAGGATTAGGTGTAATAAAAGGTAACACAGCAT
>CAZSJH010000315.1:0-3066 GCA_964607105.1 uncultured Rikenellaceae bacterium
AAAAAAGAGGTCGTTTGCGACCTCTTTTCTCGTTTTGTACACCGAACGGACGGAAGTTGCAACATGCTTAGTTGCATTTTTGAATTATTAGTTAATTAAGCCCCTACTTCTTAATAAAGGTTCGATGACTGCTTCTCTTCCGCGAAAGTTAACATACATTTCAAGAGGATCCATTAAACCGTTGGGCTCCAAAACGTTCTTGCGGAATGATTGAGCTGTTTTTTGATCATATAATGAAGTTTCATTGAATGCCTCAAAAGCATCATTATCCAAAACTCCTGACCATAGATAACTATAGTAACCAGCAGAATAGCCACCAATAATATGAGAGAAATATGTAGTTCTATACCGTGGTGCAATTTCTGGTATTAATTTTCTCTTTGCAAAGAAATCTTTTTCAAATGCCCTGATATCAATATCCTTCTCTTCAGTTAATGAGTGATACTCCATATCAATAAGAGCAGCTGCTACAAATTCAACTGTGATAAATCCTTGATTAAACAGACTTGCATTTTGAATTTTATCAATCAACTCACCAGGGATTACTTCTCCAGTTTCATAATGTTTTGCATATACTTTTAATACATCAGGATGTATTGCCCAGTGCTCCATTATTTGAGAGGGAAGCTCAGTAAAGTCTCTTGCCCTAAAGGTCCTTTGATAACGAACATTTGAGAATAAACCGTCTAATGCATGGCCAAACTCATGAAAAACCGTAGTTACATTATCTAAGCTCATTAAGGCGGGAGTATCTCCAACGGGTCCGCTTGCATTGGTAACAAAAGTTACAATAGGAATGGTTTTATTGCCATCATCATCAATCTTATAGCTACGATAACTACCGCACCAGGCGCCACCATTTTTGCTGGCTCTCGCATAGAAATCCTGGTATAATACTCCAATTGTAGTTCCATCAGCTTCCTTAACTTCATACGCAAAGGCATCTGGGTGTGGTAATGGTATATCTTTAATCTCAGTAAAAGTTATGCCATATAATTTGTTTGACACATAGAAAATAGCTTCCTGAACATTTTGACGAGAAAAATAAGGACGAATTTGTGCTTCTTCAAAGTTATATTTTGCAGCACGAACTTTTTCAGCATAATTCCACCAGTCCCATGCCTCTATCTTGAAGTCTTTCCCTTCAGCATCTACGATCGCCTGCATGTCTTTTACTTCTTGCTTGGCAACCTCTAAGGCTGGCCACCATACCTGATCAAGTAAGTCATAAACGCGTTCTGATGTTTTAGCCATTCTTGTTGATAATACAAGGTCTGCATGACTCTTATAACCCAGTAACTTTGCTTTACGCACTCTCAAATTATAGACTGCTACAGCAATAGCCTTATTATCTCTTTCATTATCGTTATCACCACGCATGGTATAGGCCGTATAAATCTGTTTACGCAATTCACGATTTTCAGAATAGGTCAAGAAAGGATACATACTGGCGCGTTGGGTTGTATAAAGCCATTTACCGTCCATGCCCTCTCTTTTTGCAGCTTCAGCTCCCGCTGCTCTAACGTTTTCAGGTAATCCTTCTAAATCACTTTCATCTTCAATAATTAATTTGTAGGCATTTGTTTCACCCAATAAATTTTGACTGAACTGAACACCCAAGGAAGAAAGTTGCTTATTTATCTCTTTAAGCTCTTCTTTTGCTTCACCTTCTAAATTAGCTCCATTTCTTACAAAACCGCTATAAAGGTTTTCTAATAAATATAGCTGATCAGCTTCAAGACTTAAGTCGTCCTTTTGTTCGTAAACAGCCTTGATTCTGGCAAACAATCTTGGATCCAGGTTAATCTCATCGTTATGAGTTGACATGATTGGAGACAGTTCTTTAACAAGTGCCTGGATTTCAGGAGTTGTATTTGCACTGTTTAAACCATACAAAACGGGTGTTACTTTGCCCAGGAAACTACCTGTGCGTGTATAGGCTACAATGGTATTTTCGAAGGTCGGAGGATCTGTATTATTAAGAATAGCTTCAATTTCAGCTTTTTCTTGCTTCATACCCTCTTCAATTGCAGGCATATAATGCTCTATTTTAATAAGATCAAATGGAGGAACTCCAAATGGGGTGTCAAATTCAGCAAAAAATGGATTATCATTTTTCACCTCTTGTTGCTTGTATGCAGTTAGTACAAATAGGACTAAACAGCAAAAGATAAGTGGTTTTTTCACAGTTTTATATTTGGTTAGTAATTAATTAACAGGTAAAAATATTAAATAGGTTCTGTCGCATCTATTAAAACATCCTCTAAAATAATGAATTAAATCTTAATCTATGCAGCTAGGGTTTAAAACGATTTAAACATACTTCGCTATTTAGAAATCAAGCTGATTCTTCTTGATCAAATGAACTTTCTTTTCCAATTAATGTCCTTCTTGCTAATTCAAATTCCTTAAATCCTAAGCCTTATTGAATTCTCCATATAAAACCTAGCGAGAGAAGGAAGTTCCCATGCTGTGAATTATCACAGAATATCACTGGAAGTCAGATAGTGCTCCAATTACTAAGATACTTGCATGAATCTTTGAATAATAATTCGTTTTTGAGAAAGGAAAGGTTGCAACCCCGGTATTCACTGACCCCATACAACTTATCATCAGGATTAGTTGGATTATGGGAAGTGTGAGTGTCAGAGTGAGTTTTGAGGAAAAAGAAACGAGAGTGCTCGCTCTCGCTCTCACTCTCGCTCTTTTCAGTACCCGGAGGGGGATGCCGACTATCCGCTTCGCTCCTGTCGGCACTTCGTCCCGTTTCTCGGGACTCAGCTTGAACTGCTACTAACAAAAAGCCTCATGTCTAACATGAGGCTTTGTACCCGGAGGGGGACTTGAACCCCCACGGCCGCGAGGCCATTGGATTTTAAGTCCAACGTGTCTACCAATTCCACCATCCGGGCGACTACCAAACTGGTAATATATTCAATTTAAATATACTATATCTATATATCCTACAAAGAATTCATTCTTTCCGGATGGTGGAATTGTCTCCTCTCATCCTGGCCCCTCCCTAAAAATGTCCACAGGACATTTTCTTAACGGTCGGTCCTACCA
>CAZSJH010000316.1:0-3054 GCA_964607105.1 uncultured Rikenellaceae bacterium
ATTCTTTCAGGGCGGGGTAACAAACAAAAGGTCAGTTGTATCTGCCTTTGAAAAGGTTACAGGTAAAAAAATAACCATACCTCCTCATTTCGACGTTACCGGTGCTATAGGTGCAGCCATCCTTGCAAGAGAACAGGTAACGGAAGGTATGAAGACCAGTTTCAAGGGCTTTGAGATCAGTAATAAAACATACAGTGTAAAGCGTTTTACCTGCCAGGGATGTTCAAATAATTGCGAGATCCAGTCGATTAGAATTGAAGGAGAAAAGAAAGCCCTCTTTTACGGTGGACGCTGTGAGAAATATGAAAAAGAGGAAAGAAAAAAGAAGGAAAATAATATTCCTGACCTGTTCAGAGAAAGAACAGAGAGAATAATTGGTGACTACAGGATGACTACTGACGACAATAAAACCAGTATAGGCATCCCTCGTGCACTTATGATTTTTTACCAGCAATTTCCCTTCTGGAGAAGCTTTTTTGAAGAGCTGGGATTTAATGTTGTCCTGTCAGATCCATCAGATAGCACTCTGGTAAAGGAATCAATTGAACTGATGGTTTCTGAGACCTGCCTTCCTATGGAACTGGTACACGGACATGTAAAGAATCTTCTCGACAAAGATGTTGATTATATCTTTATCCCTTTCGTAGTAAATGTTAAAGCCAACGGTGACAATCCGACCAATAATTGTAACTGCCCCTGGGTGCAGGCTGCGCCTTTCATGATAAAGAGTGCTTTCAAGGATAAAGCGGTCAGGGAAAAACTACTGATGCCCGCCCTGCATTTCAGGTACTTTAATACTGCCCTGAAGGATGAGCTGGGAAAATTTATGAAAGAAACATTTGGTATTAAGCCTTCTCATACATGGAAAGCCATACTTAATGCTGATAAGGCCCAGGAGTCTTTTGAAGAATCATTAAGGGTGAGGGGAAAAGAGATAATGGAAAGCGATCCTGGAGAAGGAATAAAAAAGGTAGTTATACTTGGACGCCCTTATAATACAGGTGATCCTTACCTGAATCTGAGCCTTATTGAAAAACTGATTAATCTCAACACCCTGCCTGTACCGGTTGATTTTCTGCCCCTGGAAAGAGAAAATGTTTTTGATGATTATCCTATGATGTACTGGCCCAACGGCCAGAAAATAATTGCCGCGTCACGGCTGGTAAGAAAATCAGATGATCTCTACGCTGCATATATAGGGAATTTCAGGTGTGGACCCGATTCATTTATAAGCCATTATGTAAGGCATGAGATGAAGGGCAAGCCATACCTTCACCTCGAGGTTGATGAACATAGTGCAGATGCTGGAATGATAACAAGATGCGAAGCATTCCTTGACAGCCTTAAAGGTTACGATAAGAATAAAGATAAGGCCGTATTCGAAACGGTAAAAAAGTCGGCACCTAATAACCAGCTCGAGGGCAGGACTCTATATTTTCCATATGCCAATGATGCAGTACATATACTTTCCGCAGCAACAAGAAGCTGTGGCATTAAGTCTGAAGTATTGCCCTTGCAGGATGAAAAGGACCTGGAGATAGCAGGTAAACATACCACCGGGCAGGAATGTTTTCCGATGATATGCACTACTGGCAGCTTTCTTAAAAAACTCATGGAGCCGGGGTGCGATCCTTCAAAAGCTGCCTTCTTCATGCCCGATCATAATGGCCCCTGCCGTTTTGGTGACTATAACAAGCTGCAAAGGCAGATCTTTGATAAGCTTGGCTTCCATGATGCCTCTTTAGTCACCCCGAGCAATGATAATGCATATGCAGAACTTACCGAGGAGCATGCACAGAAGTTCAGGATTAATGCATGGTTGGGATCAAATGGTTTTGATGTGCTCAGGAAATACAAGCAGGAAACAAGACCATATGAGAAAAATGAAGGAGATACAGACAGTTTGTATAATGAATACTTAAACAGACTTATAGATATTGTTGAAAAAGGCGCTCACGGTATACCCCGCCTGCTTGAAGAAGCAGGAAAAGCTTTCAGTAAAATCCCTGTGCATAACAGCGAACGTAAGCCGATAATTGCCATTGTAGGTGAGATATTTATGAGAGATAATCCTTATTGCAGTGCCTTCCTCGTCGACAGGCTGGAAGCACTGGGAGCGGAAACGATGGTGCCGCGATTCTGCGAATGGCTTCACTATTCAACATACAGGTATACACGCGATAGTAAATGGAAGGGTGATTACAGAGGGATAGTAAAATCCAAAATCCAGGAATTTTATCAGCATTATACAGGTAACAGGATGAATAAAGCTGCCCATAATTATGTAAAACTCCGGGATTATTTTACCGTTGATGATCTGATTAAGGGTTCAGCACCATATATACACCGGGATTACGACGGGGAGCCTGTTGTGGCGCTCGGATCAGCTTCCTCCTTAACAGGCCTTAATATATCAGGAGTAGTATATATACTTCCTTTTACCTGTATGCCCGGAACCATCGTCGCTTCTGTATCAGGTGACTTTAAGAAAGACCATAATAATATTCCATGGCTCAACTTTGCCTACGACGGGCAGCAGGATGCCAGTATAGAAACACACCTGCAGGCATTTATGCACCAGGTACATGAGTACTGCCATGAAAATAATTATCATCTTGTCAATTCTGATAATTAGCTTATTTATTAACAAGATTCCATACTAGTCGCCAATAAGGAAAATAATTAGTAATTTTCGGGGTTTTTATGTTATTATTATTATCCGGGTATGGGAGAAATTGATATTCTGCTGGGACTGCAATGGGGTGATGAAGGAAAAGGGAAAATTGTAGATGCCCTGACTCCTGAATATGACATTATCGCCCGGTTCCAGGGAGGACCAAATGCAGGTCATACACTTGAATTTGAGAATGAGAAATATATTCTGCATACTATTCCTTCAGGAATATTCAGGGAAGGAAAGCTAAACATTATTGGTAACGGTCTGGTCATAGACCCATCTATCTTACTCAGGGAGGTACAATCCCTTCAGATACCTCTGAACGTACTTGTTGATAAGTTAATAATATCGAGCAAAGCACACCTGATACTCCCTAC
>CAZSJH010000317.1:0-3025 GCA_964607105.1 uncultured Rikenellaceae bacterium
AGCCCCCTGTTCGATCAGGTATTCAGCCACATCCCAGTGTGCACGCATACAAGCCCAATGCAGGGGTGTATACTTTTCTTCATCCAGGGCATTCAGTTTTGATGGATCATTTGACAGGATTGCTTTTACAGCCTGGAGATCACCCCTTTTTGCAGCCTCCACAATTTCCTCACCTGATGCCATAATCACCAGGTGGATAAATACAAAAAGAGTAAATAATACGAACCTTTTAATATGTATCATTGGTTTAAATGTTTAAATATTATTCTTAATAATTCACACTATTATCTATTCCTGCTACGGGAAAGTCAGGTTCAGAAATGATATTTCAGTTATCTTGTCAATATTATTATTACAAACACGATATAAAAATCTGATTACCAAATAAAAGGGATCAAACGATACTTTGTTTTCCGACAGTAATCTGAATATTCAGGGAAATTAGCAATTAGTAACTTTTCCTCATTTACTATTCGTAAAACAAGTGCACTGATTGTGCAGACAAAAAACGGAATCATTGCCCAGTATGACCCTAATGCAAGAGGAGTGAACAGCATAAGTAAAAGGCCGCCTGTGTACATTGGATGCCGTACTATTCTGTATGGTCCGGTATCTATTATCTTCTGATCTTTTTCTATCTGGATGATAGCGGTTGCATGTCTGTTTTCTTTACCTGACAGAACTATTATCAGGTAACCCAGGAGAACCAGTAAATCTGCTATTATTACAACATACAGAGGAACCCCTGACCAGCTGTAACGCAAATCAAATCCCGGGATCAAAATCCCGATTATTAAAGGTATTGAAAAAAAGTCCTGTATCGATCTATGTGTCTTCTCCTTCTCTCTTCTTTTTAATATCCTGCCTGCAATAAAATCAGGATCTTTTTTATAAAACCATATAATTATAATAAATGCCGGAACGAACAGTACCAGGATATAAATCCATGCTTCAGTATATCTGATTGTACCGGCTGTAAGGCAGAGTATTAAGGAAAAGAATACGATTATAAGTAATAACCTTATAATAATCAATAATAGTATATTACTTGTAGATTTCTCAGATTCGCTTTTCATTTTCATACGTTTAATTTTTTTACTGTAAATTATACAAGAGTCAATGCCTGAAATATCCAGGCATGATCTATCTATGATTTACGGATCATTCCCAAAAAATCATCTTATAGGTTCTTTTCTGCCCTGAAAGAACAATAAATAGTTATTTAGGTCATTTAACAGTTACAAGCACAGGCTTTTCTGAAGATCAGATATATTTTTCTTTTAGTTTATGGTAATAAGACCTGCTTACCCTTAAAGGTTTATCAATACCACTGATATAAACATCAGCTGCATTAGAGGACAGCTTTTTAGTCTTTTCGATATATCCAAAATTAACAATATATGACCTGTGAATACGGCAAAAGAACTCCTCCGGCAGTCTTTCTTCCCATTCATTCATGGTTTTGGATACAAGATATTCCTTTTCATCATTTGTTCGTACAGTGCTGTAATCCTTTGCAGCTGAGATAATGATAATATCTGCTATCCTGATAAAATGAACAAAGTTCCTGTGACTTACCATTAAGCGGTCATCAGTTTTAAGATTAATATCTTTCATACTTCTCTCAGGAACTCTTTCGATATTTATTTTCTCGACAGCCTCTTTCAGTCTTTTGTCAGAAATAGGCTTCATTATATAGTCAAGGGCATTTATTTCAAATGCCCTTATAGCATATGAATCAAAAGCTGTTACAAAAATCACCTTCCCATTGTATTCAATCTTATTCAATACATCGAAACCTGTCCCATCAGTAAGTTGAATATCAAGAAAAAGCACATCAGGAACTGTCTCCCTGAGTTTTTCAACTGCCTCAACCACACTTCCTGCCTCACCGATAATCTCTATTTCAGGTATTTCTTCCAGCTTATGCTTGAGGGTCATCCGGGCCCAGTATTCATCATCAATTATAAGAGCTTTATATATACTCATTATCAGTTTTTAATTTTTATTATTGCATTCACCCAGTCTCCTTCCTGGCTAATATTAAATTCCTGTCTGCCCGGATAAGCATTTTCAAGTCTTTCCCTCACATTCTTTATACCGGTTCCCATTTTAATGTTGTCTCCGTCAAACTTACCTGTATTCATTATAGTGATTTTAAACCAGGCAGAATCCATTTCTGCCCTGATAAAAATCTTAACTCCTTCCGGATTTGATTTCATTCCATGCTTTATAGCATTTTCCACCAGGGGTTGCAGGATGAAGCATAATACTTTAATATCTCTTGTTTCAGGATCTATCCTGAAAGTGAAGCTCAATTTATCACCGAACCTGATTTTCTCAATATCCAAATATTTCTCAATTATCTCAATTTCATTTTTGAACGGAACATATAATAGTTTATTATATCTCAGGGTGTACCTCAGGAACTCAGATAATTCCGTCAGCATCTTATCTGCCAGCCTGGTATTATGATACATTAAGCCCTGTATTGAAATAAGTGAATTGAAAAGGAAATGTGGATTGATCTGAAACCGGAGCAATCTTAATTCTGCTTCAGCTTTCAACTTCCTTGTTTCTTCCTCTCTGAAATTATACCTGTAATTCTCTTCAAAGAGCTTAAACACTAATGCCAATGCCACCATCATAGTTATTATCATTATTGAATATGATGCATCTCTGACTAATGGCATTCTTATTTCTACAATATCCATTAAAGGAAGGATATGATATTTCATAATCCTTGAATAGAATATTGATATAGCATATATAACAAACATACCTATAAAGAAAACCAGGAGCCTGTTCTTCATAAAATATTTAGGCCACAGGAAGTATAATACAATGTATACTATCGGTATATCAGTGCAAAGAAATATCAAATTCATTATCAAAGCCTTCTTAAGACTCCATATAGCTGAATTCCAAATAGTAAAGAATATAAGTATTGTCAACCAGAAGAGAAAATGCTTCAGTGCCCTTCTCTCCATAAGATATTGTATAATATCTATTCCTCTCTTCATAC
>CAZSJH010000318.1:0-3018 GCA_964607105.1 uncultured Rikenellaceae bacterium
TGCGTCCGCCGAAGCCCGAAGGGCGAAGGAGGAACTCACTTTCAACTTTTTCAACCTTGATGGTAGCGGAGTGCTCGTACTGAATCTCCCTTGGGTCGGTCAGTACTCGCCATCAGCTTTACCCTTACTCCCGGCACAATTGAGGGATATCCTTTTGTCATTGAAGAAAGCTGTGCCTTCAGAGCATTATAATAGTACTGTCCTATCCAAAAACCTTTCCTGGTAATAGCCGTGTTAATCTGCATTATTATCTTCGGGTTTTGAAATCTAATAAATAATTTGTATATTGCAAAATGTAAATTATAAAATGTAAAATATGATTAAACCACAGACTCCCTTTCCTGCAACAGGATATTATGGACCTGATTATTTCTGTGACCGCGAGAAAGAAGTGGATCGCCTGATCAGCAATATTAAAGGGGGTAGTTCAACGACACTGACCGGGCTGAGAAGACTGGGCAAAACAGCACTTATCAAACACCTGTTTCATCACTTGGGCAATGAATACATAAGGGTTTACATGGATGTATTACCCACAGAATCGCTCAATGATATGCTTAACGGGCTGTCAACTTCCATTTCTGCCGCCTATCCTGAGAGCAGCAGCCTGGGTAAGAAAGTCTGGAAATTGATCAGGACTCTGCGGCCTGTGATAAGTTATGATGCCCTGAGTGGTTTGCCCCAGGTAAGCATAAGAGCAACGCCTGATGAAAGCAAGCTTACAATTGCAGAGTTATTGGCCTTTCTTGACAGGCAGTCAAAGCCTGTGGTAATAGCCATTGATGAATTTCAGCAGATTCTTGAATACCCGGAGAAACAAACCGATGCGTGGTTAAGGTCTGTTATGCAGAATCTGAATAATATAAGTTTCATTTTCTCCGGGAGCCAGCAGCACCTGATGGCAGAAATGTTTTCAGATCCAGGGCGACCTTTTTACCGGAGTACCCAGTTTATGAAAATAGGAAAGCTTGATGAGGAGATTTACCGGGATTTCATAACCAGGAAATTCAATAAGCATTCAAGGTCAGTAGAACCTGGTATTGTCTCCGAGATTTTGCGTTGGACAGAGCTTCATACATACTATGTCCAGCTATTATGCAACAGGATCTTTCTTTCCGCAGGGAATAGAATTACACCTGACAGCTGGAAAGAAGAGGCTTCAAAGATACTGAAGGAGCAGGAGTTTGTCTTCTTTGCTTACAGGGAGATGCTGACGAAACCACAGTGGGAGCTCTTAAAAGCTATAGCTGCTGAAGTGAAGGTCTATCAGCCCACTTCATCTGAATTTGTATCCAGTCACCTTCTTGGTAATCCTGCAACGGTCCTGCGTTCATTAAAGTCCTTGCAGGGTAAAGAGCTTATTTACCATGAAACTGACGATTCAGGGGCTTCATATTACGGTGTTTATGACATACTCTTTTCCAGGTGGATTGGCAGGTAAAGTTATATTCAATCTAACCCTGGCATGGAGTTCACCTTTTCAGAAGAACCCGGTAACCTGACGACTGATAAACTCACTCTGAACTTATTAAACTTTTTGAGAGCGGGCTCGCGATCCGGTTATGGGCGCTCTTCAATCCAAACCTTCAGCCTGCGAAGCAGCCTAAAGAAAAAACCTCCAACGCTTTGCGTTGAATGCTGTAGTCGTTGCTGTCAGACCCACAAGGATGGAGTAAATGAAAAGTATGTAAGTTGATTTGTACATACTTATGCAAGGTCCTGTTTATGTACTGGTAATAAGTTACATATATTTTTTAATATGGTTAAAACATAAAATACAGCATATTTAAAGGGGCCTGATTCTTCAATGTTAAAAACCAAATTTACCTTACGTTTATCTTATAAAGCTTTGAAGCTATTTAATATTATCCTTAAATTTCTTAAATTGTAGGTTTCAAGCATTTATATCAGGAATTTAGAAGAATAAGTATAACCGTCCATATTAAAACCAAAACTATGAACCGAAGAAGATTTCTTGAATATTTTACCGCTGCATCAGCTATGTCGGTGGTAAGCCTGAACAGGCTTAATGCTGAGATTTATACTGGCATTGATGACTTAAACTATCAATATCCTCAGGATTCCCCTGATGGCAAATACTGGGATGCTCTCAGGAAACACTTTCTGTTTGAAGATGATTATATTATGATGAATAACGGGACCCTTGGACCAATGCCCGAACCTGTCTATAACGAGTTGATTAAATACTTCAAGATGCAGGTCACCAACCCTTACGATTGTTATAATTATTTTCCCTCATTAAAAAATGAGGTACACCAGAAGCTCGCTGATTTTATAGGTGCATCAAGGGATGAGGTAGCGATAAACAGGAACACTACCGAAGGGATGAATATCATTGCAGGGGGTACGAACCTTGAGGAAGGAGATGAAGTCCTGATAAGCAGCCTTGAACATCCGGGCGGATATTATCCCTGGAAAATGAGAGAAAAAAGATCCGGTATAAAAGTCATTGAAGTCCCATTAAATTCACCTCCAAAGAATAAAGAGGAAATCATTAATGCTTTCAGGGAAAGAATTAACGATAAAACAAAGGTAATCAGTGTTAGTCATACCGTATATATCAACGGCCTGATATTCCCTCTGAAGGAATTGAGCGAGATGGCCCATAAAAACGACATACTGGTTGCTGCTGACAGTGCACATGGTTTTGGTATGCTGAACCTGAATATGCATGACCTGGGTATAGACCTATGGGCGTCCAGCCCATATAAATGGAGCGGGGCTCCCACCGGTTGTGGTATACTGTTTGTAAGCAAAAAGGCACAGGACAGGATCTGGCCTGTAATAGCCTCTTCAGGCTGGGATAATATGGATTCGGCTTCCAGGTTTGAAACACTTGGCCAGAGAGCAGATCCCCTGGTATTTGCACTAAAAGAGGCCATGAACTTCCAGAACAGGATAGGCAGGGACAGGATTGAAAGGAGAATTAAATCGCTGGCCCTATACCTGAAGGAAGGTCTCTCAGAAATTGATGGTGTCAGGTTGCACACATCGATG
>CAZSJH010000319.1:0-3001 GCA_964607105.1 uncultured Rikenellaceae bacterium
GTAATGGCCTTGAAAAAGCATCAGTGTATTCAGGTGAGGTTGCGCATACGGAGATTTCAATTGATGTTACAAGGTATGCCTATTTTGCTTACATGTTATCCGGACTTCTCAGGCGTACAGGGTGTAAGATCAGGCCATATGAAGTTAATAAGGGCGAAACAGATGCCCTGCTTGATGAAACTGTCAGTAACCTGCAAAGAGCATTTAATGGTGAAGAAAGCCTGGATAGCGCACTGAGGAGGATAATACCCGAGTTCAGTGGTATCAGGACGGAAAGAATGAAGAAGCCACTTGTGGCCATATTTGGTGATTTCTTTGTCCGGGATAATGATATTATGAACCAGGGCCTTATTCATACTATTGAGAAATACGGTGGTGAAGCCCTCAGTACACCATATAGTGAGTTTTATAAATTGATAGCAGGAAATGTTATGAGGCGGAGATCGGTTGATACTGGCAGATTGCAGATAGCGGCGTATAGGGGAATACTGGAAGTGATGAAAATACTTGAACGTAAATATTACAAGCACTTTGAGCCCTTCCTGGGAAAACCCAAGGAGACAAGTTCGAAGGAACTGGAAAAGAACCTTGTTAAATATAGTATTGATAAATATCATTCAGGTGAATCATTTGATAATATCCTTAAGATTTATCATATAATTGAGTCTTACCCCGGTATATCGCTTTTTGTTCAGACAAATCCGGCATTCTGCTGTCCGTCGCTAATTACGGAAGCGATGAAGAATGAGATAAGAAAAAATACAGGGATACCTATTGTTACAATAACCTACGACGGCACAACTGAGAATAAGAATGATGTTATAGCACCCTATCTCCTTGATTGAAGATTTAAGATAGGTGATTGAATATTATATTGCTTCTTAAATCTAAAATCTCACCTGACTTTCTGCCTTGTTCCTATCAGGAAATAAAGTATTGCTCCCATTACAGGGAAGAACAGAACTATAATAACCCATATGATCTTATTTGACCCCGTGAATTCATGAGTTAAAATATCAATTAAAGCAATCAGAGGTAATAGTATTATTATTATTACTATTAATATCAAGCCTGTTGGTTCTAACATTTTAATAAAAGTTAATTAATAATATTAGTGTT
The DNA here is from genome assembly GCA_964607105.1 of uncultured Rikenellaceae bacterium. Lineage (GTDB taxonomy): Bacteria > Bacteroidota > Bacteroidia > Bacteroidales > VadinHA17 > UBA9300. Next base: position 1,120 of record CAZSJH010000319.1, read on the forward strand.
AAATATGATTAAATACTGTTTTATTGATGGTGAAACAAGCACCCAGCTTTGCCTGCTGAAGCTTCAGCGAAAGCGGGACCCAGCACCCAGAACCGAGCCCTGAAATTTCGGGGCGAGCTCACGAGCGATAGCGAGTAAACCAGTCATAGCAGAACGAAGAGTCTGACCGACCAACGGTAGTGTCAGAGCAACCTTCACAGATCTATATCAAGTTGCTTACAGTACTCATAACCCACTTTGTAAATTTCATCAGCTTTGCTGGCATCAAGTATTTCAAACTTACCAAGATCCGGCGGCTCTATAACGAGATCACAGTTTTCCTTAAGACCTTTGGTGGTGGAATTAACACTGAGATGGAATGTTCTCGCAGCAACCTGGATCATGTTTTTCAGTTTTTCAGTCTTATTTATGGGGCTTATATTTACCGCAATTATTTTTTTGCATTTTCCTTTCAGGGGTTCATATGGTACATTATCAAACAAACCACCGTCTAAAAATAGTTTTCCGTCAATCTCAACCGGGGCAAACAAAACAGGTATCGAGGCTGATGCCTGAACCAGTTTTACCAGGGGGCCTTCGTTAAAATATTCAACATGACCATTTATTATGTCACTTACTGTTACATAAAAAGGTATTTGCAGATCTTTCAGATCGTCTGCCTTTATATGATCGGTGAGACTCGATCTTAGCCTGTCGAGATTTAAAAGCCCGGTCTTTGGCAGCCGCACCTTTACAAAATCTATTAATTTATGGTCTTTAATTAGATCGAACACTTCTTTGGGTGATTTTCCCGAGGCTATATACGCTCCTACTATCGCTCCGGCACTTGTGCCCGATAAAATATCGGGCTTTATACCTTTTTCTTCCAGGGCCTCCAAAATACCAAGATGTGCGAAGCCCCTCACGCCACCACCACCCAGGGCAATACCGTATTTATGTTTTTTCTTATTAAATATAGGGCTCATCGGATTGTTGAATTGTTGAATTGTTAAATCGTTAAATCGCTTGAAGGTTTAATCTTTCTAAGAAAAGCCCAGAGAAAACCAGTACTTACAACTGACAGAATAATAAAAATAACAGCTATTGAGGCATCTTCACTTATTCCTTTAATCCTGGTCATCATGACCATTGCAGCCAGCGCTATAGTAAGAATAATCATGAAAACAAGACCTATGGGAGCAAGAATATACCCGAGGTTATTCCTCCTGAATAATAATATAGCTGCTATTATTAGTCCCGGAAGAGCAAAGGATATGTCTATTACATGCACAGGGTTTACAAGGAGGTCGTAATCACTCACTGATTTGGGAACTTTATTTTCTATAATAGCAGGAAGAACATCACGTAACCATAACATGTAGAATAATGCAGCTACAACAATAAAGAATATGGCTAATCCCAGGTTTGGTGTTTTTTCATTGAACCACCCTTTTATGTCCATACGGCTTAAGCTGTAAAAATATATTATAAAGATATATAATGCGCTTCCGAGGGTAAAGCAATAAATCAGAAACATCAGGTTGAAATGGACACCCATGCTGTATATGATGAACGAGTAAAGGACATAAAAAACAAGTCCGCCAAATATGAGAGTGGCAATCCTGCTGTTTCTCCTCATAAAAATAAGAGTGATAATAAAAGCCGGTGCTACAATAAAAAGGTCCACTAGATCCTGTCCCATTCCCTGTGCTGCCATTGAAGGAGTTTCCCGTGCATAGGTTATATCAACAAAAGCACCAAAGACAGATGCAATAACAAGAAAGACGATCATTATTGTAGTTATAATAGTGATAATTTTTAACTGGCTGGCAGACATAAGGTGTTGTTTTAAGACAAAAGACAAAAGTACAAAGACAAAAGACAAAAGACAAAAGACAAAAGA
>CAZSJH010000320.1:0-2980 GCA_964607105.1 uncultured Rikenellaceae bacterium
GCTACAGCATTAACTGTTGCTTTTACTTTTGACGGGGCATGGGCAAAATCAAGGTATACTGCACAACTGTCACTTTTACTCATAAGTTGCATCCTTTTACCTGATCCTTTAAAGCTGCCAATAGCCTGGTAAAAATCATCCTCACTTATTCCTATTTCACTGCACACAGTTTTTGCAGCACTCAGGTTCTGCATATTATGCTCACCAAAGACTTCCATCTTCTGTATCCTGTTATGTGTGGCAGCAAAGAATCCTTTCCTGTTCTGGAAATAACCGTGAACATTATAAGGTATTAATATAATATCTTCACGGGCTCCTTTGGCTATGTTCTCAACCAGGGCATCATCTTTGTAATACATCAGCTTACCATTCTTGCTTATAGTATCTGCAAAAATCCGGAATTGTTCAAGGTAAGTATCAAATGTCGGGAATACATTTATATGATCCCAGGATATACCGTTAATAACGGCAATATCAGCTTTGTACAGATGGAATTTAGGTCTTAAGTCAATAGCCGAACTGAGATATTCATCTCCCTCAAAAACTGCAATCTCTGAGTTTCCCGAAATATTTACCATCATATCAAAACCTTCAAGCTGTGAGCCAACCATATAGTCGAATTCAATACCGCAGCTTTTAAGTATATGCATTATCATGGAGGTGATGGTTGTTTTTCCGTGGCTGCCACCTATCACCACCCTTTTCTTGTTTTTTGTTTGTTCATACATGTATTCAGGAAATGACTGAATTACCAGCCCGAGCTCCTGTGCTCTTATTAGCTCCGGGTTGTCTTTGCGCGCGTGCATCCCAAGTATAATTGTATCAATATTAGCGCTTATCTTTTCAGGGTGCCAGCCATTTTCAGGGGGAAGTAGTCCATGCTTTGCAAGTATGCTTGCTGAGGGCTCAAATATCTCGTCATCTGAACCGCTTACATCATGACCATTCCTGTACAGGGCAATCGCAAGATTGTGCATTACAGCTCCGCCTATGGCAATAAAATGTATCCTCATAAGAAAATTTTTATGCAAAATTACCCAATTAAACGATTTAACAATTCAATCCCGAATCTTTGATTCGAGGATCCTTGAAAAAGCAAGCTTTTTCGGGACGATTCAATAAATAACTTTTTATCTCTGTTTAAGCACTGTATATTTGTCAAAAATTTTTATTGTATGAAATTGTCACCGGTACATATATCAAATTTTAAAGTTGACGGGGGTGCTATGTTCGGAGTAGTACCTAAGGTTTTATGGAGTAAAAAATATCCTGCCGATGAAGACAACCTGATAAACCTGTCGCTGCGTTCTATGGTGGTTGACAACGGGGAGAATGTAATACTGATCGATAATGGGTATGGTGATAAGCAGAGCAAGAAGTTTTTCAGGCATGTTCACCTGAACGGTGGTGATGGTCTGGAGGGAGGACTCAAAAAGGCCGGGTACAATCTTGAAGATATTACGGATGTGATACTCACACACCTGCATACTGACCATTGCGGGGGAGGTGTTAAAAAAGCTGCCGGAGGTAAGGGCTACGAGATGGTATTTCCCAATGCAAGGTACTGGGTAAGCCGTAAGCAGTGGGATTGGGCCGTTAATCCTAATCCGCGTGAGGCCGACAGCTTCCTTGAAGAAAACCTGCTCCCCATGATGGGCCATGGTAAACTTCATATGGTGGAGAAATCAGGTAAATTATTTGAAGGATTTTCTGTAAGGATAGTAAATGGCCATACGCCGGGACAATTAATACCGATAATAGACTATAAAGGGAAAAAACTAGTTTTTGCAGCCGACCTCATACCAACGGTAGCCCATATACCTTTGCTCTGGAATATGAGTTACGACCTTGATCAGCTGACAACAATAGAAGAGAAAAGGGACATTCTCGAGGAGTCATTGTCAAATAACTACATCCTCTTTTTCGAGCATGACATACACACTGAATGCTGTACACTGAAGGATACACCCAAGGGGGTCAGGGAGGATAAGCTCATGATGTTCAGAGATGTATAGGGTTGAGAGAGTTGAGCGCGACCTACGGTCGCTGTTGAGAGAGTTGAGTTTTACCTGGTTTCTCGATTCTCGTTTCGTGATTATTCAACCACCTCCGGGGGTGTTTTGATTTTGTTGAAACCTTTATAACCACAGGTGTGACTGTGGCTATTTTTATTAAACACCTCCGGTGTTTCTAAGAATAGTAAACAGCCCTGGAAGGGCTGAATAATACCTTAGCCTTAGCCTGGTTTGATTCTTCCCTCAGGAAGACAGGAGAGTAATATCGAAAATCTCATGCCGGTCCAGGTTTTTCCAGTAGAGGATGGCTTTTTGCCGTACCAGTTCCCAATATATATTGCTGTCAAGGCCGTAGATAAAATTGATCTCTTTCAGTTCGTTCCTGATTTCAGAGGAAATGTCATCCTTCAATTTTAGTTTTATAGTCCTGTCCATATAGGTGAATGTTGCTTCAGGTATACCTTCATCATTGATCACTTTCAGCAGTCCGTGTCCCGCAGTGGCACCGCTGCTAACCTGCAGACCGTCATTCATGCAGCTTACCGGAGTGACGGATCCGGCATATGACAAAACATTCATTTCATCAACCCCGATATGAAAATATTCCCTGGCCCTGATTCCCATCTTTAAACCTATTATTGCATATATACCAAAGTGACGGTGTAATTCGTTTGTCAATACTCCCGCTTCAAATTCTTCCTTGCCGTGCCGTGCAATAATATCATGAATATATTTCTGGATGTCGGGGAAATAGAATGATGTGTCAGAAGGAATTTCTTTGTATACCTGGTTACGGTTGACAGTATTACCTGACAAGATATCACAGATAATATCATCACTGAAATTCTCAATAACAGGAGTATAAAAAGCAATATTGTTCAGTGAATCAGCGGCAAACAATCCAGGGAAATGAAGGTAAACAGGGATCATGTCATCCACAAGGCCATATATAAAATCATGATCTT
>CAZSJH010000321.1:0-2929 GCA_964607105.1 uncultured Rikenellaceae bacterium
TCCCTCAGGATGACAGGGCTTTTACAAGCTTATTATACCTGCTGTACGAGTAAAAGGACAGTGCCAGCAGTACTGCTATTGAGATATAAACGAAAGCAGGTATCGGGACCGGATCTCCGCCGGCGTATGAATGCAATCCCGACAGGTAATAATTAACCCCGAAATATGTCATAAGCACTGATGAAAAAGCATAAACCGACATTAAATTAAATGCAAATATGCTGTTTAGTGCTTTAATATTCTTTGAATGGATAACAAAAGCATATACAATCATTGTTATTAATGACCATGTTTCTTTGGGATCCCAGCCCCAGTACCTTCCCCATGATTCATTTGCCCATACGGCACCGAGGAATGTACCTATAGTTAAAAAATATAAGCCAAGTGTAAGTGTGCGGTAATTAATTATTGTAAGATCATCCACAGTTTTCAGAATATTTTTCCGGTTCTTCCTCGTATTCAGTGAATACAATATCATAATCACAAGTCCAAGTATTGCCCCCAGGCCAAGGAAGCCATAGCTCGCAGTTATAACTGATACATGCAATGTAAGCCAGTATGACTGTAAGACCGGCACCAGATTGGTTATCTCCGGATCCATGAAACTGAGATGGGCCACCATAAGAGTGAGTGATGCAAGCACTGCCGTTGCTGCGAGAGTAAGAGAAGAGCGGCGGCTGAAAAGCAATCCTGCCAGAACCGTCACCCATGATATAAACAGCATTGATTCATAACCGTTACTCATCGGAGAATGTCCTGATACATACCATCTTATTGCAAGTCCGGCAGTATGAAAGATAAAACCGAGAAGGATAAGACCGGAAAAAACTTTTACCAGTGGTGTCCTTCCCGTCTTTCCCCTGATTATCATTGAAATGAGTATGACCAGCATTATGATGCCTACAGTTGCATAATAAGGGAACAGGCGTTCAAAGATCATGGATTTGTAATAGAATATCTCAGCTTTAACCTGTGTTTCAAATGGCAACTCATAGCTTGCATATTTACGCTGGTAGTTTATCAGTGATTCAAGGTACTCATCAGCCTCATCATAAGAACCCGTATTTCCCCCTTCATATAAGGCACTGGTGTATAAGGAAAGAATACTGGTGATATAGAGGCTGTCATTTTCATGCAGGGCATTCTTAAGTGCCTCTGCTTGTGTGCCCCAGTTATCAGTACCGTCCCTGAGGGGGAAAAACCTGAAAAATTCTCCTCTTGCGAGCATCATTATTATATTTATGCGCTCATCCACTTTTACTATCTCCTTATCCATCTTATCCCTTTCTGCTACAGGTTTATTTACTATCTCCTGTATCATTCCGGCCAGCAGGTATTCACCCTTTTCAAAATTAATAAGCTGGTTCACTGAAACATATTCGTCTGTTATACCTATTGTTTTTCTGAGGTCCTTATTCGATACTTTTATCAGGGGTTCATCCTCCCAGTTCTGGAAGTCAGTACTCAATCCCATAAAGACCTGCATGGGAGAATAACCATTATAATTGTTATTACGGTTGATCTTCCTGAGGATATCATGGCTCAGAGTATATAATGGTTTTGTTCTTCCTTTCTGGTCCTGAACCAGTACCCTGCCAAATTCTTCAACTTTCTTCTTTTCAAACACTATCTTGGACGGGTTGGCACCGGCGACTATACTTAATGACAGAAATAAGATAATCATACTCAACATCCTCGACCCTGAATTTCTCCAGAGGGAGGGTTTCACTTTACGGAATACTGAATTCCTGTTGACAAGTGAAAACAGTATAAAAGCAATCAGCATAGCATATCCTGTATATGTAACAAGCATTCCTGCCCTGTCATGGTTTACAGATAGTATGGTCCCCTTTTCATCAGGATCATATGAAGACTGGTAAAACCTGTAGCCCTTATATTTAAGAATATTGTTCATATATATGGAATAAGGCATATTGACACTGTTGTCCTCGTCAATTAGCACAACTTCACTACGGTAACCTGAAGGGCTTGATGAACCCGGGTAACGCTCAAGTTTAAAGTCCTCCAGCATCACGGAAAAAGGAAATTCTATTCTATCAGGACCATAGGATAACACGAAATCCTTATTGTCAATATTTACCAGCGTGCTATCTGGTTCTCCATTGTAGATATCATATAAATAAATCTTCCTGAGGTCGGTACCATATCTCAATTCAATCTCGAAAGCATCTTTACCTGTAACTGAATTTTCTGTGTTTACGCTTAGCGGCATTATAATCCCACTAAGCGACAATTTTTGAGGAACGATCCTGTAATGCGGGGTACTATAAATAATCATTTCCCTTAAAACAGTTTTTTCACCTGCAGGTATGGTGTTTGTTTCACGGGTCATCATGCTCATACTCGAAAGCTCGGTATTTGAACTGATTGTGAAAGTATCACTGCTCAAGCTTATTTTCAGGTCACAGCTCTCTACATCTCCGAAGCTTAGCTTCAAATTATCTACTTCCTTAGTTTCACCTTCTGCCAGGTATACCACTTCACGGAATCTCCTTGCCCCGGTTATTAGTAAAGCAGCCATAGGTTTGCCCCCTTCCGTATCAACCACCGACTCACTTGCATTTGGTAAATATCTTGAATACCTTACTGAAAAGGGGATATTGTCAATTTCACTTTCCTTGTAGAAACTTCCGAGTGAAGTATTTGTAACCATTACTTTTCCCTTATGGGACATAAGTAATTCATTACTGTTGTCATAAACCTTAACAGACATAAATTTATCTCCACTAAGTCCGTGTGACACGGCCTGTCCCTCACGGATATGTACTTTCCCATCATACCCTGTATATCGTGTTATTGCAGCACCTGCTATTATTATTATAAATGACAGGTGAAAAATAAGTACAGTAAGTTTCTTCTTTTTATACAGTTTATAAATAAAGATCTGACCACTCAGATTAATAACCAA
>CAZSJH010000322.1:0-2921 GCA_964607105.1 uncultured Rikenellaceae bacterium
GATTAATCGTAGAGGCGCGCCATGGCGCGTCTAAACCTCTCAACCTCTAAACACCTAAACTCTTAAACCACTTAAATTGATTCTTACATCCCCTGGCGTATCCTCTTTTAAAGGGGGATTCTTTGAACAATATTACCAGATCGATTGCTTTATAAGTATAAAAAAGATGAAAAATATATCAAATACAATATACAGGGGTATGGCAGTGATAATACTGTTTATCAGCCAGGCTGCCGTAATATTTGCTCAAGAACCCACACATTACCCCGATGCGAATGAACCGATACCTCCTACCCTGATCAATATACTGATCTATATAGGTACCCCGATACTGTTGTTTGTAATATATTATCAATACAGGAAGAGGGAAAAGAAGAAGAAGTAAGCGGAGATGAAGATGAAGGCTAAAGCTGAGAGGCGAGAGATGAGCAATGAGATAGAGTAGCCGACTGGTATCAGTATGTTTATTGCTTAATTATTTGGGGTGGTAAACAGAGAATGGGTTGGAAATTTGTTGATAAGGTTGATAAATTGAATTTTACAGGAAGAACACTAATACTGGCAATTGTAGAGACGCACTATTGTGAGTCTCAGGAAATGATGCAGTCAGATAACTTATAACTGTATAGGATGGCATGGGGTACAACCCCACACCATCAAGAAAAGTAAATCAGATCCGCACCCGCGTGGATATTGCTCAGGATTTTAGTCCTTCTGTAACTTTTTTGGCGAAGTCGGAATCCATTTTTTCGAAATGAGAAAGCTGCCTTTTAATTATCTCATCTTTTTTAGGTCCACAGACACCTTTCATTGATTCGACAATATTGAAAATAGTGGCTTCCCTTTCCTTTTGGGTCATCACCTGCCCCACCAGTGCAGCAGGCTGTGAATAATGATCATCCTCATTCTCGTTCCTGTAATAAGTGTCAGCCATATCAGCATCGATAGGAAATGCCGGTTCCCTGTAATCCTTATCGGCTTCAATATTATCAAAGCTGTTAGGAAAATAATTGGGACTGTCACCGCTGTTACCGTCAACCCTCATCATTCCATCCCGCTGGTAATTATGTACAGGCTTAACAGGCCTGTTAACCGGTATCTGTTCATAGTTGGCTCCCAGCCTGTAGCGGTGGGCATCGGGATATGCAAGTATCCTGCCCTGCAGCATCTTGTCAGGTGAAAGGCCTATACCGTCAACGGTATGAGAAGGAGCGAAGGCAGCCTGTTCCACATCGGAAAAATAATTGGCAGGTATCTCGTTCAGCTCCATTATCCCGGCCTCGATCAATGGATATTCTTTATGAGGCCATATTTTGGTAAGGTCGAAGGGGTTCCACTTGAATTTTTTAGCCTCTTCATCCGTCATTACCTGTATCTTAAGTGCCCATTTCGGGGAGTCACCCTTCTCAATTGCCCTGACAAGATCGCGCTGGGAATAATCAGGGTCCTTGCCCTTCATCTCTTCAGCCCTGGTTCCTGAGAGGGTTTTGTTGCCTTGCAGGGTCTTGAAATGAAACTTAACCCACACTTTTTCATTCTTACTATTCACCATGGAGAAGGTATGGCTTCCATAACCGTTCATATACCTGTAGCCATCAGGTGTACCCCGGTCGCTAAAAAGTATCATCACCTGGTGCAGGCTTTCCGGATTGAGGCTCCAGTAATCCCATATCATATTAGCACTTTTGAGATTTGTTTTCGGATCACGTTTCTGTGTATGAATAAAATCTGGAAATTTCTTTGCATCCTTAATAAAGAACACAGGGGTATTATTACCCACCATGTCCCAGTTACCGTCTTCCGTATAGAATTTAACGGCAAAACCCCTTGGATCACGCTCGGTGTCGGCACTTCCTTTTTCGCCACCCACGGTGGAGAAACGTACAAAAACGCGACATTCATTACCCACCGTACTGAACAGTTTAGCCCTGGTATATTTTGTAATATCACCGGTTACCTTAAATATTCCGAAAGCACCTGTCCCCTTCGCGTGCACCACCCTTTCGGGTATACGCTCTCGGTTGAAGTGCGCCAGTTTTTCATGCAGGTAATGGTCCTGTAACAAAACCGGACCGCGTCGTCCGGCGGTCATGCTGTCCTCATTCTCATGGTACGGTCGCCCTGATGCATTAGTAAGTATGTTTTTCTTGCTCATCGTTTTATGTTTTATGATTTATTTCATGCTACTTATTATTCTTCTTTCCAATGCTGCCACTAATCTCCAATTTTATATCCTCGATGGTAAAGCCCGGGATATCTTTCTTCCTGAAATAATCATCCAGCAGCCTGTCAAGATCCTCGTCGAAATAGTCCATTATATCTTCGGTTTCCTTACAATAGAGATGATGATGCTTTTTCAGCATTCCATCATACCTCATTATGTCTTTCCCTGTCTTGACTCTCCTTACAAGGCCTTTTTCAACCAGTATATCAAGTATTTTGTAGATTGTACCCGTTGCTATACCCGGATATTTTTTCTGTATAAAATCTTTTATCTCCTCGGCCGTGGGATGTATATGAAGCTGACCAACAGCTTCAAGCACTGCTATTCTTTGCGGTGTAACCTTAAGATTATTTTCTCTTAGTATTTCTTCGAGTATCATTAATTTGATCTTAAGTGATAATAATTCTCTTTTGATATTTAACAAATTTAAGGTTTTAATGATGCTAAAACAATAGCTTTTAAATAATATTTGAGATAATAAGGTTGATAAAGGAAATAAAGGGTTCAGAGGATTGAGCGCTCATGCTGAAGCATTCGCTCTTGAGCGCCCCGATAGCCCGGGGCTGTTAAGTTTACTATAATACTGCAGATCAGCTATATCGTCACTATTCTGTAAATTTTTCTTCCATTAATGCTCGATTGCACAAGCCATAATCACTGTCCCGAAAAGCTGATGCTTTTTCGAGGATCCTCGAAT
>CAZSJH010000323.1:0-2850 GCA_964607105.1 uncultured Rikenellaceae bacterium
AGACTTCATAAGCTTGGTATACGAAAGGGATTTACTGCAGTGTTCTCACCCGAGGGGGTTGCCGGGGATAGCATTGAGCTTACCGAAGGAGAAAAGAACAAAGCATCCAATGTTGGAACAGTATCCTATATGCCCGCTGCCTTTGGCTGTGCATGTGCATCGGTGGTGATACGGGCCCTGTAATCCTAAGTACCACCCCCTGCTTTATCATCCGGAGCTTTAACGGCAGGGAACACCTGCCATTAGTTATATCTCTTAAACAATAGATACGCCGGTATACCTGCGGCAACAGTCAGCAGAGCTATTGAAGATTCTACAGGTCTTTCCATGAATGACAGTACCAGGATAATTATTCCTGTCGACATGTAAATAAGCTGGGGCACCGGGAATCCGGGTATACGCATGCTAATTTTCTTGTTTCTCCTTATTTTAAATGAGCCGGCAATGGTAAGTATTGGGAACATGCCAAGAGAGAAGCCCATATAGGTAAGTATCTGGTCAAAGGTGCCGGTCAGTATAAATATTATTGCTATAAGGGACTGCAGGTAAATGGAATATGTCGGAACATTATGTTTGTGATGTATCCGTGATACTGATTTGAAGAACAAACCGTCACGGGCCATTGAGAAATATACCCTGGGGCCAATAATAATATAGGCACTGAGTGATGAAAAAAGGGCGAATGAGATAAGCAACGAGAAAACAGTTTCTGCGCCTGGTCCAAACAATTTACCCATTGCCAGCCCTCCCACTGAAATCACTCCTTTCATCTCACCAGGGGGTATGGCATATACATACAACGCATTGAGCAAAAGGTAAAGGATGATCACAATACCTGTCCCAATAAGAAGAGACCCGGGGAGGGTACGTTTGGGATTTCTTATTTCTGATCCTATATATGTTGATGCATTCCATCCGCTGTATGCAAACATTATCCACATTACTGAAAGACCTATGGTTTTCCAGCCTGCCAGACCTCCACCAAGTGTATTTTCAGCACTGAAGTTTTTAATATTCCCATTCCCAAATGCAAGTCCGGCTACTATAAGTCCTGCTACCAGCAGTACCTTAAGCAGTGTAAGAATATTCTGTACTTTTGACCCGGATTTAATCCCCCTGGAATGAATAAAGGTAAAGGTAAGAACTACTATTACGGCAAATAGTTTTGAGGATCCGTTGATACCCAGAAAGGTATTTTCTGATACCCATACCGATAGCCCGGGGAATGCTCTTATAAAATAATCACTGAAGCCCAGTGCTGAGGCTGCAATAGGGGCAGAGAAACCTACGATGAATGATACCCAGCCACTAAGGAAACCCAGGGCAGGATGAAAGATCCTGGAAAGGAACATATATTCACCACCTGCTTCCGGCATATTTGCCCCCAGTTCGCCATATGAGATTGCCCCACAGACTGCAATTATCCCACCTACTGTCCAGAGGATTATCAACAAGACCGGTGAACCAAGATCGGCCATAAGCAATCCCGAGGTAGTAAAAATACCTGCCCCGATAATATTCGCTATAACAATATTGGTGGCTGGAAAAAGACCGAGTGTTCTTCTGAGTCCGTTTTGTGACATAAACAGCTTTAGCTTATACTATTTTGATTTCTTATAACTTATTGACACTCCGTTTCCGGAGGAGTTAACAGTTGTTGTATAATTATCAAGACTTTTTATATAATCCAGGAAATCAGACTGTCCGCTGCTGTACCTTGAACGCCGTTCAGTTATATTATGAGCCGTAAAGCATCCTCCAACAACCAGTCTGGGATCAACATCAATGAAGTAATCCTTATACCAGTTCTTATCCGCATCACTGAAGACAAAGTCGAAAGGACCTTTCAGTTCTTTCACCAGTGTATGTGCATCAGCAAGACGGGCATCAATATAATCTGACAATCCGGCTTCACGGAAGTTTTCAAGAGCCTGATTGTATCTTCGTTCATTGATCTCTATGGTGATAAGTTTACCACCTGTCTTGCTCAGGGCCCATGCTATCCAGATAGATGAATGCCCTGTTGAGGTGCCTATTTCCAGCGCCCTGGTATAACCATTTTCCACAATAATATCATATAGCAACTGTCCATCTATGGCAGGGACATTCATGTCACGCCACCGGTAACTGTTTTCTGTAAGGAAGTTATTCACTTTTTTATCCAGCTCAGGGTTTTTAATAAGATCCTGTGATGAGATACTGACAGGAATAGAAGTAAGAAATATAAGTACTATAAGATAAATGGTGTTGGATCTTAATGTTTTCATGGGTTGTAAGTTTAGCATTTACTTATTAGACTAATTAGAGGAGGATTTTGTTTCCGGAGGGCAAGATATAATATTATTTTTTATGGTCTTGATATGGAGATCCGGGATGCTTATTCTGTTCGGTTTGTTTTATATGCATGGCAGCCGATGGTTTTTAATACGGCAACAGCATCCTCTATGTTACCGGTGACGGCATTGCCTGCGGCCCCACGGCAGAAGGGACATGCATGAATATCACCTTTTGGATCAATATAGATATAACGGTTGCCTGCCCCCAGGCATCCTATCCGTCTCTGGTGATAACCGGGATATGAGACTATCGGATATTCCGGAGGCATTGCAGCAGAGGAAGCATTTACAAAAAATTCTTCAAGCATTTCAATTTGTTCAGTGGAAAGCAGAATTTCTTTCCCATTGAACTGACCTGTTTTGCGTGGCTCCAGGAGCCTGATAAAGCTGACGCCCCAGGTCATTGCCTGGGCAGCATATTTATCAAGGTTATCAATTGTCACAAATGATTTTATGGCACACAAAGAAAGACAGGTGATAATCCCGGCCTCATTGCAGTTTTTCACTGCTTCAG
>CAZSJH010000324.1:0-2849 GCA_964607105.1 uncultured Rikenellaceae bacterium
CAAGGGCTTTGCCAACTGCTTTAAGGGAGTTTATTGTTATAGTCCCGGCAGCTTCACTGTCTTCTATTCTTTTGACACCCTGTTTGGTTATATTAAGTTTTTTACCTAACTGTTCAAGTGTCATGTTTAAGGTTGTTCTTATGGTATTAATCCAACCCTTATCGGGAACAATAACTGACTCCGAAACCGAAAAGGGCTTCAGTTTGCGATCAAGTTGCTCTATTAAAAGTTGCCTCTGATTCCGCATGCTTGCTAATTTTTGTAATTAAATATGGTCACAAATGTAAATGTATTAGTTGACATATACAAATATAATGTAAACTTATTAATTTACTTTTACGTATTTAATGTCAATCTATATGTTTACCATTAAATCAAATTATGACGAACCCTTCGACCAAGCTCAGGGCAGGCGACGAACGGGAAGGACAAGCGATGAGAAAGAGCAGGGGGCAGGGAGCCCTGACGCTCCCGTTGGTCGGTCAGGGTCTCCGCTCTACTCCGACATGGAGCAGGGAAAGCAGCCGAGGGATTTCAATATGCTTACTGCTAAATTATTAAGGGCAATGGACATAGGAACCTATAAAAGTTGAAGTGGTTTATATAACGACAAAAGACGAAGGACTAAAGACTAACGGGAAGCATCTGTAGTACACATAGTTAATGCCGTTGGCCGTTGGTCCTTCGCCGTTTGTCGGAATCAATACCTCTACACCCCCCTCCAACTTCGCCCTCGTTTCCTCGGGCTACGTCGGACAAAGGAAGGGGGGTGAATAAAAATAACCCGGGTTACACCCCGGGGTTAAGCGTGCATTCCCAACACCCTCCTAGTACCGCCGGAAAGCGACTGCTGCAAGAAGGCGTGAGCCGGATTTGTTGTGAGGGAGGAACGACTGAGCAACAGGGCTTTTATAACAGATCATAGTTTTCTGGTATAAAAGACCTGCAGCAGGAGCTGTTTATTAAAAAAGACAAAAGATAAAAGGAAAAAGATAAAAGTATAGCATCCGAGTGGTTTCAATATGCTTTCTGCTAAACGAATTATACGACAAACGACGAAAGCTGAAGACTTTGACCCGTCCCATATGTTAACAAGCAGCTCCTTTTAAGGTTAGGGATTAAAAAGTGTGCCTGAAATTTTATTAATTTTGTTTGCATTGATATTCCGATACAAGTGGATCAGTTCCACGATATTCCTTTATTAATGAAACATGATCTTAATACAGACAGGGAACTGATAAAGCGACTAAAAAAAGGAGATGCTGCCGCTTTTGAAATAATATATACAAACTATTACTGGAAGCTTTATAATTTTATAAGGGAATATATTATTTACCCTGAGGACTGCAGGGATATTTTACAGGATGTTTTTACCAAACTATGGCTTAACCGGGAAAAGCTATTTGATGATTCAAGGATAGGGTCATGGCTTTTTACTATTACCAGGAACACCTGCCTTACCTGTCTTACCCAAAGGAAGAGTGTGAAGTACAGCAATGACAGGGAAAACCAGAGAATCACTGACCTGAATTACAATGCTCTATATGAGCTTGAACTGAACGGCGATGAACTCTTTGATATATTGGATATCTTTGAAAAGACCTTTGATGGTCTCACCCCCCAGTGCAAAAAAGTATTTGAAATGAGCAGGTTCAGGAATATGAACAATAATACAATAGCCAGCCGTTTGTCAATTTCCGTAAAGACAGTTGAATCACATATGAGCAGGGCTCTCAAAACACTTAGGGCTGCACTTTCGGAATATCTTTAAGTACTGTCGAAAATTAATATTTAATTTTTTTGGCTTACCGGTTCAGGGTATTAATACCCCCGGCAGTTATCTATATGTAGGGAATAATTATTCTATATACAATTTTATAACAATCTTATATGGAAGAAAGCAGATTACTGGATTTTATCAAAGGTAATTTATCACCTGAGGATGAATCCATGGTATTGGACTGGATAGAGAAATCCAAGAGTAACAGAAAGAAATTTAACAGCATAAAGAATCTACTGGCTATCAGTCATCTTAATTATGAGTTCCACATCGATCTTGCAAGTATGCGCAAATCCGCCAGCGTGATAACAGGAGCAAAAAGAAGACGACTAATGTCTGTTTTCTTAAGATATGCTGCAGCAGTAGTGTTAACTGCAGGTCTTACTTCCATTTTGTATATATCAAGAAGTAATTCAAGGGATAACTACCTGAGCAATATTTATCATAATGTAACAGCACCGCCCGGACAGAACACCGATATTGTCCTGGCTGACAGGTCGGAAGTTTTTCTTAATTCAGGGACTGTTTTGAGTTACCCGGCTAATTTTTCACCACGTAACCGGACCATGGAACTATCCGGGGAAGCTTTTTTCGAAGTTGAAACGAACCGGGAAAAGCCTTTTGTAGTTGCGGTAGGTGACCTGGAACTTGTTGCCACCGGGACTTCCTTCAATATTGATGCTTATCCTGGTGAAAGTGAAATCAATATAACACTTGTTGACGGTTCTGCTGAAATAAGGGACAAATCAGGAAAAGTGATGGCATCACTCGTTCCGGGTGAAAATGCAAGGTATGATGCCGAAACCAATCTTATTACACGGACCAGGGTCGACACCGAGTTTTACACATCATGGAAACATGGAATAATTAAATTCTCAAACAGGAAGCTGGGCGATATAGCCCTTGACCTAGAAAGATGGTACAATATTGAAATTATTTTCGATGATGAAACAAGCAAGGATATAAGGTACTCGGGGGCAATTCTTAAAAATAAACCTATTGACCAGGTCCTGGAGATTCTAAAGCTGACTTCTCATTTCAATTATGAGATCAGGATAGACGATGATAA
>CAZSJH010000325.1:0-2845 GCA_964607105.1 uncultured Rikenellaceae bacterium
CCTCAGTTACCGCATCATCATCGGCAAGATTAATATCATCAGTATTAAGGGGATTAGAGTTTTTCTCACATGCCACCATAACAATACTGATTAAAGCTATTGAAAAGAATAATTTCAGGATTTTCATAATTATTGATTTTTCATTATTAATCGAACTTCACCTTTATAGATTGTCAATCCCTGTGAGGGTTTAATCTGTAAACGAAAAAACTTACGGGAACACTCACTTTTTTCTCTGGTAT
The DNA here is from genome assembly GCA_964607105.1 of uncultured Rikenellaceae bacterium. Taxonomy (GTDB): domain Bacteria; phylum Bacteroidota; class Bacteroidia; order Bacteroidales; family VadinHA17; genus UBA9300. The sequence continues at coordinate 243 of CAZSJH010000325.1, forward strand.
GTTACATATGACCATGTAAATTCCATTTCATCAGCCCTGTTATGATCGTCTCTGTCTAGTACCTGCCACACTTCAGGGTCGATCTCCGGAAAGAAAGTGTCAGCCTCATAATCTTTATGCACATGGGTAAGATACAGCCGGTCGGCCCTGTCAAGGAACTGCCTGTACACTGATCCGCCTCCTATAACAAATACTTCTTTCCCCTTTTCGCACTTGTCAAGGGCATCTTCCACGGAATAGGCTGTTATACATCCTCCCCCGATGCATTCAAAGGGGATATCGGTAAGCACTATATTGGTGCGCCCGGGAAGTGGTCTTCGGGGCAGCGAGTACCAGGTATTCTTGCCCATTATCAGGTTATGGCCCAGTGTAAGTTTTTTAAATCTCTTAAGGTCACCGGGAATATGCCATAATAGTTCATTATTCATACCTATGGCATTATTTGCTGCAACTGCTACTATAATAGATATCATATTAACCAGCTTATTACTATACTGCAATCTCACCCTTTATATGGGGATGTGCTTTATAATTCAATAATTCAAAATCCTGGTATTCAAAATCAAAAATATTCTTTCTGTCCCTGTTTATTTTCATCCGGGGCAGTTCATATGGTTTTCTTGCCAGTTGTTCTTTTACCTGTTCCATATGGTTAAGGTAGATATGAGCATCGCCGAATGTATGTACAAATTCACCCTGCTCCAGTCCGGTTACCTGTGCTATCATCATAAGGAGCAAAGAATATGAAGCAATATTAAAAGGCACCCCGAGGAAAATATCGGCGCTTCGCTGGTAGAGCTGGCATGACAGTTTACCGTTTGCTACATAAAACTGGAATAATATATGGCAGGGTGGCAGAGCCATATTATTTATCTCGCCGACATTCCATGCACTTACCAGGTGCCGTCTTGAATCAGGCTTTGATTTTATTGATTCAATTACCTGGCTTATCTGGTCTATTTTACTGCCATCGGATGCAGGCCATGATCGCCACTGGTACCCGTATACAGGACCAAGATCACCATTCTCATCAGCCCATTCATTCCATATCCTGACACCTTTTTCCTGCAGGTATCTTACATTTGTATCACCTTTGAGGAACCACAGGAGCTCATGAATAATTGATTTAAGGTGCAGTTTTTTGGTTGTCAGCACCGGGAACCCCTGTTCCAGGTCAAATCTCATCTGGTAACCGAACACGCTTATGGTACCTGTTCCGGTGCGATCAGTTTTCCTTACACCATTCTCCATTACATGACCCAGCAGATCGAGATATTGTTTCATGTATATCAGTTTTTTGTTATTCTTGCCACGTAACCACCTCCCGGGGCCATTTTAATCTTAATGGTATCTTCTTTTGAAATACTTATTTCGGTCTTTTTATAGTCCTGGGCATACCTGTCGGCATTGATACCATCACTGAATATTTCAGCAGAATATTCCCCTTCATCAAGAAATGAAAGATCTATATCAAACTCTCTGGCAGACCAGTCGGTCATTGCTCCCAGGAACCAGTCTTCTCCTTTACGCCTTGCCAATAGCAGGTAATCTCCGACTTTTGCCTGCATTACCCTTGTCTCATCCCATGTAACAGGCACCCCGGCAATAAAGTTTGTACACTCTTTTTCTTTCCTGTAGTTTGAAGGGTTGTCGGCCAGCATCTGCAGGGGGCTTTCATATATTACGTACATGGCCATCTGGTGAACCCTTGTCCCCATGCTGCCAGGGCGGTTATACATAGGTTTAAAATTGATACTGTCAAAATTAACCATTGCTCCGGGTGTATAATCCATAGGTCCGGCTACCATTCTAATGAAAGGTATTAACAGATCATGGTCAGGTGTTATATCATAGCTCGACTTGGTATTTTCCAGTCCCTTCACCCCTTCCCTGGTTATTACGTTCGGCCATGTACGTCTCAGTCCTGCAGGTTTATATGCACCATGGAAATCGACCAGTAATTTATGTTGTGCTGCTCTTTCGGCAACACGCCAGTAGTAGTTTACTACTTTCTGATCGTCGCGCTGCATGAAATCCACCTTTATGCCCTTAACACCCCATGCTTCATACTGAGGCAGGGCAGCATACATCTTGGCATCAAGAGTGTTCCATACAACCCACAGGATAATCCCAACATCCTTACTTCTGGCATAATCGCATAGGTGCTGTATATTGAGAGCGGGCACTACATCGAGAACATCCCCCAGTTTATACCATCCTTCATCAAGTATAACATACTCAATTCCATATTCCGAGGCAAAATCAATGAAATACTCATATGTTTCTTTATTTATGCCTGCCCTGAAATCAACACCATATATATTAAGATTATTCCACCAGTCCCAGGCTACTTTGCCGGGTTTGATCCACCCGGTATCTTCCATCCTGCATTCATCTGCCAGCAGGAATACAAGGTTGCTTTCTATCAAGCCGGCATCGTTTTCAGAAATGATAAAAGTCCTCCACGGGAATGACCTTGTTCCTTTCGTTTCAGCAATAAAATCCCTTCGTGATAAAACCCTGACGTCACGATCGCCAAACAACCTTTCTTCATCAGGATAATAAGGAAAGACCCCTTTAACTGAATTACTCCCATTACCCCT
>CAZSJH010000326.1:0-2269 GCA_964607105.1 uncultured Rikenellaceae bacterium
TCCGGAAAAACAGGATTCTTTGTTGAGTTCCTGCTAAATTTGAATTCACCTAAAGATGAATTATGGATGATATGGGGAGGAAACTGGACCTTCTGGGAAGGAATGTACTCGAGTTATGAGCCCTTTAAATTCTTAACAAAAGTGGGTTTCAACACATATCCTTTTAACTACTCTCTAATCAGGACCGGTAGAGTACGTTTTTGCACAGGAGGTTCACTCCTTCTGGGAAGTGTTTATAAGTATTATTATAACTATAACCCACCTGACGAAGTAAGGGAGGTCTTTATGGCTGGCCTTGTGTGGAATATAGATGCAAAAATCTACCTCTCTGATGCTCTACAGATCAAGATAGGTCTGGATGCCTCAGTAATACCGCTCCTGGTGTTTTGCAGTCCTGAGCTTGGAATTACATTGGGTTTTTAGATAATATTACAACTATCTCTCTCTTTCAGTAAATAAAAAATCACGTGCCATGTTCAAATTTATTCGCATTCCGTTTATTTCCAGGTTGATAACCTGTTGCATACTGGTCTCATTTATGATCATGACAAAAGGTTGTTACTATTTCAGGGTAAACAGGTCTGAAGAACCACCTGCTGACATCATACAAAAAATGGAAAGTGAAAACAGGTATATCATCCTGCATCTTGATGACAATGCCTGGCAATTCACTGATATTGATGCAACTAACCAGGTAATCACCGGTAAAATAGCCAGACTTACAGGCCATCAATTGTACACAAAAGTTATCCATGACCATGAAGGCCCTTACAGATACAGAAAATCAGCCTCTCATGATGAAAGAGAGGTTCTGAATGAGGTGCATATATATGTAACAAACATGGAGACCAATGACAGGGTCAATGTCTCCATACCAACAGAGGCGGTACAAAAAATAGAAGTATATGACAGGGCAACCGGTGCAACCATAGCTTCATGGACATTTTCAATCCTGGGTGCAGCAGCTGCTGTATTTGGAGTGGTAACAATAATTGTTCTGCTTACAAAATCATCATGTCCTTTTATTTATACCTATGACGGGACAGATTATGTTTTTTCAGGTGAGGTATTCAGCGGAGCCGTACAACCCGGGCTCGAACGTGATGATTATTTCCCTCTTCACTTAATTAGTTCAAATGATGAAACTTATAAAATAAAAATTACAAACGAGGTTAAGGAAATCCAATCTGTTAATCTTGCTGAACTATTACTTGTTGATCATCAGAAAGGAACCGATGTTCTTTTTGATAAGAACGGAATGCCATACTCCTTTACAAGTCCTGTCTCGCCCATATCGGCCAGAATAAGTGATAACACCAATATCCTTAAACTGGTCAGTGAAAAGGATTCCCTTAGCTATACGGGCCTTGAGAAAGTGACCGACGGGAACGATATAGAAGAGATTTTTCTGAAGTTTGTCAAACCCGATAATGCAAAATCAGCCAGATTGATAATGCGTGCAAAAAATTCATTCTGGATGGAAGCCATGATAACAAAAATTCATGAGCTTTTTGGAGACAGGTATAACAAATTCATGTCAAAACAGGAAAAGCAACCCGGCGACCGGCTACGTAAATACCAGCTTGAACAGGAAATGCCAATGTCTGTTTACCTTGAAAAGAACAATGGCTGGGTATTTGTGGATTACTTCAACCTTGCAGGTGCTATGGCATTAAGGGAAGACATCCTGCCAATAGATCTTGAGGGGATTGAGTCCGACACCATAACAATAAAACTGAGGACAGGGTTCGGATTCTGGGAAGTGGATTATGTATCAATGGATTTTGGAACTCCTGGAATCCTTGCTCCTGTCAGGGTCCCTATCTCCAGCGCAATAGCCAATGGTAACAGTGATGTAAGAGAAAAGCTATCAATATCTGACAATGATTATTATGTGCTTGAGGAACCCGGAGATGAAGCAATCCTTGTATTCGAAAACCCTGAAATGAAGGGAGAATGCCGGTCTGTTTTCCTCCATACCAGGGGATACTATAAGATCCTCAGAGAACCTTCAGGACCACCTGATAAAAAGACCCTGAGGGCTTTCCGTAAACCAGGGATGATACCCTCCTTTTCAAAGGAAACCTATAAAAAGATATATGGTAATTGACCTGCATTTTATTTCCCCGTTTAAATAAATGCTTGTGAGAAATATAACCCGATGAGGAAAATTATTACAGGATACAGAGCAAGACTTTTAAGAGCCAGGATGCATTTCATTATAGTCCGTATAGCACTTTCTCATTTCAACAATCCCGTTAAAGCCCTT
>CAZSJH010000326.1:2279-2836 GCA_964607105.1 uncultured Rikenellaceae bacterium
TCAGGGCCAAAAGAAAAAACATTCAGGGCCTTCAACCCATTTCCAGGTTTATTAAATCGGGAAGCAGGTATTTCTTTTCTGACAATATTCCCGGATGGCCTTCAAGTGCATTCAGGGGATATTTCCAATCCGAAGTGATCAGGATAACCGGACATAATGGTATTAAAGTACCTTTTTCAACAGTTTTCATATCGGTATCTTCAAGATGTCCGTTTCGTTGTCCTCACTGTTACGAGTGGGAGAATTTATCGGACAGTGAGACTCTATCGCTTGAGAACCTGAAAGATATTATAAGGAAGATAAAGGATTACGGTGCATTCCATATTCAACTGAGCGGTGGTGAACCCCTGCAGAGGATGAATGATCTTATATTACTTATACGCTACGCTGGGGATAACGCTGATGTATGGATAAATACGTCAGGTTTCGGACTTACGAAAGAGAAAGCTATTATGCTGAAAAAGGCAGGACTCACCGGGGCCGAAGTCAGTCTCGACCACTGGGATGAAGCTGAACATAACCGATTCAGGGGAAATAAGAGATCATTCCACTGGGCT
>CAZSJH010000327.1:0-2816 GCA_964607105.1 uncultured Rikenellaceae bacterium
TCAGAAAAAAGATAGCCCCCTCCTCCTGCGATTTGCAGATCAATAAGCCCGGGTGCTATAATATACCCTGTATAATCGACTACTTCAGCCTCACCTGGAATATCTTCCTCATTGACAATTGCTCTTATTTTATCATGATCAATGATAAGCACTTTACCTGATAATCTTTCATTTCCCGTATAAATAACGGAGTTACTTAAGGCGTATATCATAGCAGTCATTTTTCAGCAGTATAAACATAATAATAAATATCCACTGAAGTCAAATAAAATCATGGTTGAAAATTTTGCAGGTAAAAAAGCAATGCATTAAACGATTCCCTATATTTATAACCATGATTTTAAAGTATAACAGGAAACGTAAGTAAAGAACTCAAAATTTATTATATGGCAGTACTGGGTATTGATATTGGAGGTACAAAAATTGCATCAGCACTATTTACAGAAGAAGGCGAAGTTTTAAGGAGAGAGAATGTCCACCTTGACGGGAGAATAGGGATCGAGGTTGGAGCCCTGGTTTCAGGTCAAATAGATAATTCACTAAAATCTCCTTATTTAAAGGGAGATATAGTAAGATCAATAGGCATTTCCGTACCAGGAATAAGTTATTCAGCTGAAGGCACGATATGGGCTCCCAACATTCCAGGCTGGGATAATTACCCTCTTCTGGATGAAGTCAGGACAATTGCAGGTAAGCTTCCCATTAAGATAGACAGCGACAGGGCATGCTACATGCTGGGAGAGTTATGGAAAGGAAATGCCAGGACCTGCAAAAATGTCATTTTTATTGCCGTTGGGACAGGAATAGGAGCTGGCATACTGGTTAATGGCGAGATACTCCGCGGGAGTAATGATATAGCGGGAAGCATTGGGTGGATGGCCCTTAACAGGCCTTACAAAGATAAGTATAAAGGTTGCGGCTGTTTTGAATATCATGCCTCAGGAGAAGGTATTGCGAAGGTAGCAAGAGAATATATCAGTCAACAAAATTCCTATAAGGGGAAACTTGCGGGAAAGAAAATTAGTGATATAAGCTCGTACGATGTTATGGATGCTTATAATAATGGTGACTCACTGGCGAAGAAAGTGATGGATGAAAGCATTGAATACTGGGGAATGGCTGTTGCCAATCTGGTAAGTATTTTCAATCCTGAGAAAATAATCCTGGGAGGAGGATTATTTGGTCCCGCAAAATCATTAATCCCTGAAATAAGGAAAGAGGCAGAAAAATGGGCACAGCCAATAAGTATAAAGCATGTTATAATCGACAGCTCTGCCCTCGGGGGTGATGCCGGTGTATATGGTGCGGCATACATGGCAATGAAGAGTCAGCCTTAATTATATTTAATTAAATATATGTATAATAAAAGATTAATATTCTGGTCAGCATGTCTTGGGATGCTTTCATTTGGCATTGTGTTTATCACCCTTGGATCGATTGCACCTGACCTGAAAGAGAAACTCAATCTTAATGAGATAGAAGCCGGAACACTCTTTTCAATACTACCCTTTGGTGTTCTCCTGGGATCAGTGATATTTGGCCCCGTCATTGATAAATTTGGCTATAAGATACTCCTTGCAGTATCATGCCTCTTTATGTTTGCCGGATTTGAAGGTATCAGTTTTGCTTCTTCAAAGGAATTAATAAAAATTTGGATTTTTCTTATAAGTATTGGCGGTGGAGCCATAAATGGCGCCACCAATGCCCTTGTTTCAGATATAAGCGAGAAGAACAGAGGAGCCAATCTCAGTTTGCTCGGTGTCTTCTATGGTATAGGTGCTCTGGGAACGCCACTTATTCTAGGGCTGTTAAAGTCAACTTTCAGCTTTGAAGCAATCTTTGCGGTAATAGGTGCAATGACTTTATTAATGGCTGTCATTTTCATAATCCTAAGGTTCCCACCTCCCAAACAATCACAGGGTTTACCATTAAAACAAACTGCTTCCCTTCTGAAGGATGGTGTACTATGGCTGGTGGCTTTCTTTCTGTTTTTCCAGAGCGGTTTTGAAGGAATAATCAATAATTGGACTACTCTCTATCTTACTGATTATTTTGAATTTAATGAGAGTAATGCGTTATATGGCCTTACTTTATTCGTTGCAGGCATGATGGTAATGAGACTTTTGCTCGGAAGTGTTTTCAGATCCGTATCCACTGAAAAAATAATGACAGTTTCGTTCTTATTGATAATTATTGCTTTAATTGTCCTGCTTACCGGTGCGTCATCTTATATGGCAGTAACAGGTTTATTCCTTCTCGGCACAGGCCTGGGAGGAGGCTTCCCGATTATGTTGGGAATTGTTGGCGACAGGTTCAGAAATCTTTCCGGGACAGCCTTCAGCTTTGCCCTGGTTATTGCACTGCTGGGAAATACCCTTATTAATTTCGGCATGGGAATGATAGCGCAGAATTTCGGGGTTAAACACTTAATTACGCTTGCTTTTTCTGAATTAATAGCAATGGTTTTATTATTCATCATTGTAATTATGAGAATCAAAACAAATAGAGAATAACTAAAAACAAATTAACATGTTAGCAAAACAATGGCTTGATAATGCCCGAACAGTTATGAACAGGATTGAGGAAACACAGATGGATAACATACATCATGCAGCAGAGGCTATGGCTGTTACTATTGAATCCGAACGCTGGGTTCATACTTTCGGATGCGGACATGCCACCTTGCCCATTGAAGAAATGTACCCGAGGATTGGTGGTTTTGTGGGATTCCACCCCATGATTGAACTGCCATTAACTTTTTTTACACGGATAACTGGTGAAATGGGTGTTCATCAGTTTGTATTTCTCGAAAGAGT
>CAZSJH010000328.1:0-2788 GCA_964607105.1 uncultured Rikenellaceae bacterium
TTATTTTTATGTTTCTTACAGGTGTTTTTCTAAAGAAAATTAGGAATATAATATTTCCAATTTTGATGATATACCTTTCTATTTCCGCAACAGTAGTAGCTGTATTTTATAAACTTTTACCTAACATAGTGATCTATGGATTATATAGTGTATTAATTTTTTTTAGCTTAACAAAAAAAGAGTTTGATTTTGAATTTAAAAAAATATCGTGGTTATCCCTTGTCCTTGGAATATTTGGAATAATTATGGGATTCTGGTATCTTCACTGGGTTGAAAAACCGATTATGTTAAATGCATTGTTTTTTTCTCCTGTAGGCATATTAAATTGTCCAACGATGATAACAATTTGTGGGTTTTTAATATTAAATACAAATTCAAAATTATTTCTATTAGAAACTGTTGTTGGATTATCCACATTATGGATCGGATTTATGGGGATTTTTGTTTTAGGGGCATATATTGATATAACTCTAATAATAATTGCTTTATTCATTTTAATAAGAATGGGATATTATATATCTTATAATAATATTTTGATAAAAAAATAATAGTATAAGAAAAATATATCATACTTAATAATAAGAGGTCATGGATGACCTCTTATTATAATCGTGTGCCAGGCATGATGTATTAACTGACCTTCTTACTCGCATAGTTTGAGTAGGAAGTAAAACTAACCACCCAATCCGAAGGGAAGGTTTAAGCCAACAAGGCAAGGGCTACTTTCAGTAATGGGGTGTCTGAAGGAAGCATGAGGCAGAACCTGTGTAGGTAGCGAACAGCAAACCAACTATATGGTATAGGTGAAGTGGACGAGATGCCAAGACTAATCAAGTCCCAATATTCGGACTAGTCAATGGAATGACATATTGATGAACTTATGCGGAGTTGGACTGTATACAGGGAGGTGGTACATCTTACCCTGGGAAATCCTACTGCTCTGGTATCAATGTTGCAATGAAGATACCATAAAACTAAAACTGAATAGGAGAACCCGAAGCAGTTTAAGGACAGAGGATGGCAGATCCATGAATAGTACTTATGAAATCAGAGCCTATGAAGCCTGGTAACAGTGTGGAGGAGAAAACTTTGAGGATCAAAACCAAAGTGTTTTGGATATTTAAGGGAACGTCGCTTAAATATGGAAAGTCATGGACGAAAGATAATTATAACAACATAATTGAACCTGTTTAATATTATGATTGGAGAGATCAGGAAATCGAAAGAGGGCAGACCGAGATCGAAAGACACCGATAGGAAAACCATATCCGAACGAGGTCAATAGGGAGTCCGATCTAAAGGTGGAACACCTGTCATAATTAGGTAATCACTATGGAAAGAAAGTTATGGAGGTAATTTTGGAGAAAATAAGAAATGTAATGCAAAGAGTCTATGAACCTGGACGTCTGAGATTAGCGTGGCAGCGGGTAAAGAAAAACGATGGCTCAGCAGGCATAGACAACATATCGATAAAGGACTTTGAGGAAAGATTAAATGAGCTTGCTCCAATAATCGTGAATAAGTTGAAGTCTGTAACGTATCGATTTAAACCAACTAAAAGAGTATATATTAAGAAAGGAAACAGTAATAAGAAAAGACCATTAGGGATTCCAGTGGTAATGGATAGGATAGTGAGTCAGAGTATGAATACAGTACTAGAAGAGATATTTGATAAAGATTTTACAGACTCAAATTATGGATTCAGGAAAGGGAAAAGACAGGCGATGGCAGTAGAGCATGTAAAGACACTATTTGATGAGGGACACAAATGGTGTGCCAGTGTGGACTTGAAAAGTTTTTTTGATGAAATACCCCACAATCTGATTCTTAAACTAATAAGAAGGAAGATATCAGATGAATCTTTTGTAACGCTGGTTGCAAGAGCGTTAAAATCAGGGGTAATCATTGATGGAAAGTTGGAGAAAACCACAAAAGGTTGTCCACAGGGCTCACCCATTTCACCCATACTATCCAATATTATATTAAATGAACTAGATCATGAACTTGAGAAAAGGAAACTAAAGTACTGCCGATGGGCAGATGATTTTGTGATACTGGTAAAGACAGAGAGATCAGCAAAAAGAGCGCTTGAAAGTATAAGCAGATATTTGGAGAATGAACTAGGTCTTATAGTAAACGCAGAGAAAAGCAAAGCCGTAAAGGTAATAGAGATAACTTTTTTGGGAATACAATTTAGCAGTGTGGGAAACATCAAAATCAGTGATAAGTCCGTTAAGAAGTTCAGAGATAAAGTAAGAAAACTAACGAAAAGGAATAATCCCAAATCTATGCGCCAGATTATAAAAGAACTCAACTGGTACATCAGAGGATGGGTGAACTACTTCAGAATGCAGGATTTAAGGAAAACATTATATGAGCTGGACTGTTGGATACGGCAAAGATTGAGGATAATGCAGTTAAGGAAGTGGAAGAAACCAAAGAAGTTTCAAAAGGTACTTATAAAATCAGGATTTGATGTAGCAAAGGCTAAAAGAACATGGATAAAAATGAAATCTTGGCAATCCATAAACAGATTTGAGGTGAAATATGTACTTAACAATGAATGGTTTAGGAAATATGGATTAGTATTTCTTCATGATTTCACTAAAGTATCTTCTGTATCAGAGTGAATTGATACAATTGTCGATCGAGGAGCGGTATACCTGGCCGGTACGTACCGTTCTGTTGGGAAGGGATGCTCAAGAGTTTAACTCAAGAGCATTCCTTACCAGATTATAAATTGTTAATAATTAACTGATGCATATCCTAAATAATAGGTTTTTATGTA
>CAZSJH010000329.1:0-2156 GCA_964607105.1 uncultured Rikenellaceae bacterium
CTTAATAATAGTATCTTTTTTTTCATGAAAATTGATTTTAGAGAATCATAGGTTAATAATTATCATTTTTCATCAGGATCCAAATAACTTTCCTGATGAAGATACCCTTATGAGGCAGTTAGAAACATAATTTTTTTTTCATAGGCATTGCTATTTAGGTTATTAGTTTAATTTGGTTATTTCGTTATCTGTTGTTACCCTGTAAAAATTACCATTTTCAATAAGCAGCGCCTGTCCTATAATATTGTAATCAGACAGGGGTATATTTACAGGATAAACTTTATTGTTTTTAACGGGACTAATAAAATCTACTTCAGTATGGCCTACCACCACCTGATCTGCGGAAAAGGTCTTTAATATTTTTTCCAGTGAGTGTTGATCTATCTCTTCATAGCCAGTGGAAGCCTTAAGATATCCACGATACCAAACAGGACCATACCTGCCACTGATAAATTTGTCTATAACACCATAGTCCTCTTTATCCTTAACATTCAGGTAATTCCTGAATGCCAGGTTAATATCTTCCAGTGACATTTCCAAAAAGACTAATTCACTTGATATCCCGGCATGAATGAACATGGTACTACCAATTAATTCAACTACGTTTTTTGTCCTTAACCATTCTCCTATTACTGTATTTTCCGAAAATAGCTCATGGTAGTCCACCTCAAGATTTGAAGTTAGGCCATAATACTTATTTGAAATATATCTTATATCATTCTTAAGTATCATTGCTTCATGATTTCCTAGTAAAAGATGGACTTTGCCATTTTGAGATTCAGCCTGTTTCTCAAGTTTATATATTAACCATAACGCTTCCATGACACCTTCTCCACGGTCAAAGATATCACCAATAAATACCAGGTGACCATCACCCCATGACCAGTTCAAATCATGGTCGATTACTTCTCCCTTTCGAAGCATTTCAACCATGCGATCATATTGTCCATGGATATCTCCCATTACAAAAGTTCTGGGAGGCTCATCGTAATAGAAGGGAGGGGGTAAAGGACTGGTAATTATTGAATAATCATTCCTGTCTTTTCTGATGCCTTTAATATATGTTACTGAATCAGAAGCTGATATATCCTTGGATATGATTGAGCTGCCTTTTTTTCCTTGCTTATTTACCAGATATTTAAGCTTGTAACTTTCATCATTTGGTATATCAATATATGGTCCGTCGAAGTAGTCAGGGAGTATTTTTTCATATATAATGCAACCGATAGATTCAAGGTATTTTATTATCTGCTTGTTATTATTAAGTATTGCATAGTCCATTGCAGTCCACTGGTCCTCATTTGGTATATTAATGCTAGCCCCTTTATCGTAAAGCAACTTTAACATTTCCAGTTTATTATACTTGGCAGCATAATGAAATGCAGTGTTTCTGGCACTGTTTATTGCATTTATCTCGGAACCATGATCAATTAAGGCTCTTGCAATTGAATCCCTGCCAAATTTTGCCGCAAACATAAGCGGCGTTTTGTTCTCATCCTTCTTCTCAGCATCAAAACCTATATCAAGAAGATGTTCTGCGACAATAAGCTGGTTATTTTCAATGGAGTAGGATAGGAGCGTCCTCTCTTCTTCACCATATTCACGATCAAGATCCTCTTCATTAAGCAATAATTCCACAAGTAGTTCTTTATCACCATTCTTAACAGAAGCAAGGATTATTGAGTCATTGTCTGTATCAGGGGAGGAAGAAAAAGAACTATTACATACTAAAAAAAGGAATATTATTAAAAAGGATTTCCTGACTCTAGCAGACATATTCCTGGGGCTTTAGATTGGGTATTAAATTGTTATAGTAAATCTCAGTAAATTAAAAACTATATCATAAATTGACCTATATACAAACTTCATACCTGCACACCTTATATCAATATTATATAATACAATTACAAGTGGCTATTAATACATTCTTAATACACGTGTATTTTAAACAGGAAATGTTTTAATATTTGATAAGATTTCCCGGATGCTTATTTATATCTAGAATTCAGAAAGGAAAGATGCAAGATTTATATCTTTATTAACAAGGCCAAGTTTTTTTCGTAAACGGGTACGCGCAATATTGATGCTATGTGGAGACTGGTTAGTGATAGATGAAATTTCCTTTGTCGAGAAATCAAGTCTCAGAAAAGCAGATA
>CAZSJH010000329.1:2166-2775 GCA_964607105.1 uncultured Rikenellaceae bacterium
TTCAGCAGAAAGTTTCTCATTGGTTGAAAGGTCAGGAAATTCCATAATAAGATTGTCGTAGAAATTTTGGTGGACCTGGAGAAAACGTATCTCAAATTCCTGCCATATATCAGGATTGGTATTTTCGCTCAAATCATCAATAATATTTGTAATAACCGGTATATTCTCTTCTTTCAGGTTATCAAGGGAGGCTTTTAACCGGTCAATAACATTATTAATAATTTCATTCTTTCTGACCTGGTTGATAGTTGAAGCTGCTATCTCTTTTTGTCTCAGTTCGAGGTCGTATTCAACCTGTCTTTTCTTAAGCTCAATGTTATGAAGTTTTAACTTGTGCTGGTTGAGCTTTATCTTTTGCCTGGAATACATCAAGGAGAAGATAATCAGAAGCAAGATTAAAATAAGAGCTGAAGTAAAAAGCAACACCTTTGCCCTCTGATCCTTTAATCTGTGCTCTTCCATTTGCCTCACATTCAAGTATTCTTGCTCGAGTGTGGCAATGCTTTTCATTTTTTCAATGCTGAACAGGCTGTCACTAAAACTCCTATTTTCCTTTAAATAGTTATATGCCTTTTCGAAATCGCCTTCTCTCGAAAAAATATCACTCAG
>CAZSJH010000330.1:0-2774 GCA_964607105.1 uncultured Rikenellaceae bacterium
CAGGTTGCACACATCGATGGATACTGAAATTAGTGCAGGGCTAACTGCCTTTTCGCTTAAAGGAGTGGAACCCGGACATATCGTAAATTATCTTCTTGAAAGATACAATCTTGTAGTACGTACAATAGGGAGAGATCGTGATAACACCAGGGGAGTAAGGGTATCAACAAATATCTTTGTCAGCAAAGAGCATGTAGATATGGTAATCGAAGGTGTAAAACACCTTGCATCAGGGTAGAAATCAAAGTAGATTTGTATTTGACGAATTTTCTTTAAGATCAGTACTTTTTCGAGATTGACAAAGCTAATTCAATCACAATCCTGCCTTTTACAGTAGGAAATGAAAATATATCACTGGACAGGGAACTAATGAGTGAAATTATTAGGCCACAACTGGATATACAGGATCAAATGGCATCGCTTACACGGGATGTTGCAGATGATCATTCTGTTCAAATTGATATCTATTATAAAGGTAAAGATCATGTATACAGCGAAGAGTTAGATCTTGCTGGCAGGCTGCAGCGCAAGTACGATTTTTCATGCAGTCTTGAAGGAGAGTATCTTTTTCATTTCACATATGACGACCGTACTTTATCGGAGTATATGGATATAAACGGACCATTTTAATATTATAGATATAAAATGGTAAATTTTGATTTAAGGATTAGTTAAAATTACCCTCCCACCAGGGGGATGTTATTCTGGAATAATGGAACCGAGCCCCGATTGCCCAATTTCAACTCATTCTCACTGCGTCCGCCGAAGCCCGAAGGGCGAAGGAGGAACTCACTTTCAACTTTTTCAACTTTTATGGTAGCGGGTTGCTCCTACTGACACTCCCTTTGGTCGGTCAGCACTCGCGATCCGGTTTTGGGGAGACTTTCAACGAAATCCTCATATACTGGAGACTGTAGACTGTGGACTTATTTGTAGAGGGTTGCTCCCCTGACGATCCTCCTTACGTCGGATGTAAGGGTCGCGATCCGGAGAGGGGTAAACAATCAACCCAAACCTTCAGCCTGCAGAGCAGGCCTGGAGGTTTTTTCTTTATGACTACCTTTCAAGCAAGCTTGAGGCAGCCTAAAGAAAAAACCTCCAACGCTTTGCGTTGAAGGTTTGGGTTGAGGTCGGTGGCGGATTCGAACCGCCGTACCCGGTTTTGCAGACCGGTGCCTAGCCACTCGGCCAACCGACCCTGTCCTCCGTAGCCTAGGCGAAGGCGTGCCGTGTGCATTAAGGATTACAAAATTACTAAAATTTATATAAAACAAGAAACTCATATGCTCCTCATTATCTCCAGACACATCCGTCCATTATGATAGGGGCATTTCCAGAAACCGGCTTTGTCATCTTCCCTGTTCACTGTCCCGTCAGACCTTATGCTCCAGTGCCATTCACCATGTTCTTTATCTACCAGGTTCTCAGTGATGTAATTAAAACACCCGTGAGCCAGTTCAAGATACTTTTCTTTGCCTTTCAGTTTCCAGGCATTGATAAAACCAACAACTGCCTCAGCCTGTACCCACCAGTGCCTGTCAGTGTCAGTATACAGCCCTCTTGTGCTTCTTTCATATATGAGGCTGCCGTCTTCCTGAAGGCCTTCAAGAGCAGCATCAACCATCATAAGAGAGACAGGAACGAGAGAATCATACAATTGCTTATCTTCCAGCACCATGGCAGCTTCACATAATAACCATGATGTTTCTATGTCATGACCGTATGAGATAATGTCAGACTTAACTTTCCACCGTTCATCAAAAAAGAGGTTCAGGTGCCCGATCGTTTTATCTATTATTCTGTCAGTAAATATTTCTACCAGACCATGAATTTGTTTACGAAGTGATTCATCAGGCCATACAGAATACAGATTGGAGTATGCCTCAAGGACATGCAAATGGGTGTTCATCGACTTTTTCTCATTGACATCTTTAGCACTGAGTCGCTGATCATAAATACCCTGCCAGTCGTGGCTGAAAGCCTCAAAATACCCTCCATTCTCCTTATCATAAGCATATTTCTCAATAAGCCTCTGAAGCTCAATGGCTTTCTTAAGGTATGTTTCGTCACCGGATGCTCTGTAGTATTCACTCAGCGCATAAATAAAGTATGCCTGTGAGTAGATCTGTTTCTTCTTCTCGTGGGGCTTACCTTTATAGGTAAGGCTCCACCAGGTACCACCGTTCACATTATCAAAGAAGTGATTCAGGATATAATCAGCGGCCATGGAAGCCCTGTTGAGCATTGAAGAGTCGCCTAAGCTGTTATACACAGCAGAAAATGTCCATAGAATGCGTGCATTCAATATTCCACCCTTTGGCGCACCAGGGATAATATTATTATGACCGTCAATCCTGCCGTGAAAACCACCATATTTACCATCGGGCATATGCTTATCCCAGAAGGGCAGGATATTATTGATAAGCAATTCTATGGCCTTACGCTTTAATTCTGCGGTAATATTCACTGTTTGTATATTGCCTTTTCTGTGATGTCTTGCTGGAATAGTGTCCCGGGAAGCTCATAAAACCGGATGAAATCATCTTCACTGTCCTGGCCGGGAAAAGGTGCATAAAAATGATCGGGACGGTCTATGGCATTGCGCCAAACCAGAACATATGCGACATTAAGATTCTTAACCGCAGGCCACAGAACCGTTGTCCACCATTCCGGGTCAGGTATCCTTTCCAGTCCTGTTTCGGTAAGTGCTGCAACTTTGTTATGTTCTTCCGCAATCTTCGTTAAAATCTCCAGTTTTTCCCTAACATCTTTGA
>CAZSJH010000331.1:0-2758 GCA_964607105.1 uncultured Rikenellaceae bacterium
TGAGGAAGTGGTTGTTAATAATCATGCAAAAACCCTATCTAAAGCTCCCCGTATTACCCATATCATGCCGTTTCGACCAAACGAAATCAAAGAACGGTTTCTAAGCGGTATCTGGAAAGAATTTGAATTTGGTCAGGCATCCTCAGAAGTAGAGGGAACAGACAGCCGTGACCCAGAAGCCCCCCATATATTCCTTGAGCAGCATACCTATCTTGACTTAAAGGGTGATGGTTATAAGTGGCCGTTCATTGTCACTTTTCACCGTGATTTAAAGAAAGTGGTTAGGATAGTGGCGCGATTTGATCGGGAAGGGGTAGAAATCAATCGAAAAACCTCACAGGTAAAATATATTAAACCAGTCGATTACTTTACTCTCTTCCCGTTCATGCCTTCAATAGACGGATCTTTTTACCCAACAGGATTTGGTTTACTCCTGCAACCTATTAATAGAGCCATAAACTCCAGTATCAACCAGATATTAGATGCCACGACATCAAATAACAAGGGTGGAGGTTTTATTACCAAAGAGGCTGCTAATGCCTTACCTGCTGGGGTTATGGAGTTTGAACCCGGTGAATGGAAACCAATTAATTCCCGCGGGGATGATATCAGAAAATCTATCCTGCCAAAGCCAATAGTGCCTATAGCCCCGGAAACATTTCATTTACTTGATTTGATGATCCAGGGGGGTCAAAAACTTGGTTCTACATCTGAGATGATGTCAGGGGAACCGCCCCCGGCTAACACCCCGTTTGCGAGCGTAGATATTCTATTAAAAGAAGGTCAGATGGTTTTCGGGTCAGTCTATAAGCGCATATTCAGGTCGCTTAAAGAAGAGTTCAAGAAAATACAGCGGCTCAACAAAATGTACTTAGACAAGAACAAAGACTTTGAATTTGAGGGTAAGTTCTTTTCTGTTTCACCAGAAGACTATGCCGACACATTAAGCATGATACCGATTGGAGATCCGTCTGGTGAAATTGATACACAGAAGCTCAGTAAAGCTCAAGCCCTTATGGAACTTCGTGGTGGCAGGTATGACGATGCGAAAATCGAAAGACGGTTTTTAGATGCCCTTAACATACCGGATATTGAAGAGCTTATCCCGGAGAAACCGCCTGAAGCCCCGCCTGAACCAAAGGTTATGGTGGATATACAGAAGTTAGAATTGGAACGTGACAAGCATGAACTTAAACTTTTTATGACACAGTTTGAGATAGCTAAAATACAGGCAGATGTAATTTTAAAGTTAGCGGATGCCGAGAGCAAGGAAATAGGGCCACAGTTAGAGCAGTATAAGGCCCAAATGGATTCGCTTACAAAACAGTCAATAGCAATGATGCAGAAAAAGGAGCAAGCCAATGCTACGAGCAAACAGTCCACAGGAAGTGCTAACAAAGGATGATTTAGTCGCTTGGTTTATGAACCCGATTACAAAGAAAGTCAGGCATAGAATACAACAGAAAATAGAGGAAACAAGAGATAGGTTGAGTGATGGGTTCACGGTGTATATGGGAAATAGCGATAAAACGGCTATGTATACCGCAAAGGAAACAGGAAGGATAGAAGGCTTAGAGTTTATATTTAATATAGAGGGAGATTAGTTATGGAAAACAAGTCAGGCATACAACCAATTGAGTATAAGGTCTTGGTAATACCGGATATTGTAACAGACGAGACATTAGGCGGTATTGTTAGACCCGACAGAGTAAAGGAAATGGAACAGGCGGCGGCTGTCAGAGGGTATCTTATAGCATACGGAGGTAAAGCCTTTGAAGACTTTGGAGAGCCGAAACCAAAAGCAGGAGATAGAGTCCAGTTTGCTAAATACTCTGGTGTTCATCAAGTTCCTGGTGCTGATGGAAAAACCTACATCATATGCAATGATAAAGATATTGCTGCTATTATCACACAGGAAGAGTTGATTGTTAAGAAAAGTAGAGGGTTAAGCCAAGAAGGTAAAGAAATCATCATAGAAGAAAAGTATAGGTTTAAACCAGAAACAACAACCTATGAAAGAGAGGAATAGACAATGGCAGAAGAAAACAATGCAATAGAAATACAAGCAAAAGCAATGGGTTGGGTGCCTCAAGAAGAGTTTAAGGGCAACCCGGATATATGGAAGGATGCTGAATCTTTTGT
Organism: uncultured Rikenellaceae bacterium; assembly: GCA_964607105.1. Lineage (GTDB taxonomy): Bacteria > Bacteroidota > Bacteroidia > Bacteroidales > VadinHA17 > UBA9300. Next base: position 2,143 of record CAZSJH010000331.1, read on the forward strand.
CAAAGATGGATATGAAATATTACCTATCTTACGTGAACGAACAAAGAAGATGGCAGTATCAATGGATACAACGAACAAAGAATTGGCAGAAACCAAATCATTGCTCAAAACATTGACAGACCATCACAAGAAAACAGAAGAATCGGCATACCAGAGAGCACTTGCGACATTAAAAGCCGAACAACGGGCGGCAGTTGCCGATAATGACCTTGACAAGTTCGATGAGATTGACAAGCAGATTGAAACACTTGAAAAGCCGGTTATCGAAACGAAACCCGATGAAGCTCCTGACTTTATAATGTGGCGGGGTGAAAACCCGTGGTATTCGCAACGTATTGATATGGCAAACTATGCTGACACGATTGCCGAGTTTGTTCAAAAACAAAATCCGACATTAAAAGGAAAACCATTTTTTGATTTAGTTACGGAAGAAGTCAAGAAACGATTTCCAGACCAGTTTGAAAACCCTAATAAGAAAAAACCTGATCTTGTTGAGGGTTCAAGTGGTGATAATGGCACAGGTGAAAAAAAGGGTAAGAAAAAAACTTACAGCGAAATGCCGCAAGATGCCCAGGATACCTGCGATAGCTTGGTAAAAGCTGGAATCATGGAAAAA
>CAZSJH010000332.1:0-2720 GCA_964607105.1 uncultured Rikenellaceae bacterium
TTTTGTCTTTTGTCTTTTGTCTTTTGTCTTTTGTCTTTTGTCTTTTGTCTTTTGTTAACCTCTGCTCTGTCTGGCTCCTCACTAAATTAGCCCACCGGGCTAATTTTTAACGCTCGGCCCTCTTTCGCCTTTTGTCTTTATTTATATTTCTCCTGAAACCTCCTGTATAACATCTTATGCTTATTATCCAGGTCTATGGAGCGGCCGTTGATATAGGCCAGCACAACATCATTACCAAGCATATCAAGCAGATCGCCATTGGATACCACGATATTGGCATCCTTGCCTTTCTCCAGCGATCCGGTGCGGTCATCAATACCCAGTATCCTGGCATTATTCAGTGTTACCATGGCAAGAGCATCTTCTTTATCCATACCGTAAGATACTGTCTGGCCTGCCACAAAGGGAAGATTATATCCATATGCCTGGTTTGAATAAGTAATACCCGTCAGTATGCCTTCATCGCTGAACATCCTGGCCAGCTTATATGGCATTCTCACATCGCTGTGCTCATAATCGGGCATGCTGTGTATATGCTCCAGTATGACAGGTATATCATTTTCCTTAATAAAGTCTTTAACCATCCATGCCTGCTCATTGGCACCTACCAGTACCATTCTCTTCACCCCGTGTTCTTTTGCAAAATTAACCGACGCTATTATCCCTTTTGCCTCTGATGTATGTATATACAGGGTCTGGCTGCCATCGAACAAACCTTTTATTGCCTCAAGATGCTGGTTTGTCTTTTCCGGCTTATCAATATCTGCATAGGCTGCAGCATCCATGAACAGGTCAGTCAGCTCTTTGAAGTTATCCTGGTAAGATGATCTTGATCCTCCTCCCATGAACCTGGCATACATTGCACGGCGTCCCCTCGGTGCCGACATTCGCGGCCAGTTCAGGTGCACGCCCTCATCAGGTTTGTATATGGCATCTTCCCAGTTCCAGGCATCAAGCTGCATCACTGAAGATGTACCTGACAGTATCCCTCCCGTGGGAGTAACCTGTGCCAGGAGTATGCCATTTGACCTAACCACGGGAATAACATGTGAATCGGTGTTATAAGCCACTGCCGCCCTCGCACCCGGGTTTATCTGACCGTATTCACTGTTGTCAACCGTCACATCCACGCCGCTTATTTCAACAAGGCCAAGGGAGGTATTGACAAAAATAAGTCCCGGATAAATCTCTTTCCCACTCACATCAATGCGTTCATAATCGTCAATGCCGACCAGTCCTTCCAGGCTCCCCACAGCCATTATCGTACCATCTTTAAACGCAATATCACCACTTTTTATCACTTCACCTGTTCCGATATGGATATTACCTCCAACCAGTATTATTGGTTTATCCTGCTCCGGTGCAACAACCGGTAATACCTGTGCATTAATAATGTTAAATATAAAGAGCAGGCTGCTGATTGTATATATTATTCTTTTTTTCATGATTCCTGATTTAAAATGTTCTACGTGGCATACCTGTCGGACGTTGAGGTGATCCCCCCTCCTTCAGTATCTTCTGTATGATCCTGTTCCTCTCCTCATCTATCTGCTTTTTCATCTCAGCATCTATTTCTTCATCAAAATAAACCCTTCCGTCTACCAGGGTCATTTTTGCACGTGCGTATATCGACAGCGGGTTATCGGTCCACAGCACCAGGTCTGCATCCTTCCCTGGTTCTATGCTACCCATCCTGTGATCAAGGTGTAATATTTTTGCCGGGTTCAGTGTCACAAGCTTCAGCGCTTCAACCTGGTCAAGGCCACCGTATTTAACTGTCTTGCCAGCTTCCTGGTGCAGTCTCCTCGACATTTCTGCGTTGTCTGAATGAAGACATGTCAGAACACCCTGTTGTACCAGTGTGGCAGCATTATAATTGATACCTTCATACACTTCATATTTATAATTCCACCAGTCGGAGAACACAGAGGCAGCTCCCCCATGCTCCCTTATCTTATCGGCTACCTTATATCCCTCATTAAAGTGAATGAAGGTGTGCGCTTTTATACCGAAATCTTCCGCCAGTCTCATCAGCATTACTCCTTCACTCTGGACATAGGTATGGCAGGTTATAAAGCTTCTTTTCTCAAGCACATCCACCAGGGCATCCAGCTCAAGATCGCGGCGAGGTGGAATAATTGTCTCTCTATCCTTCGTGCTCAGTGCATTATACCTTTCCCATTCATCCCTGTAATCGAGCGCTCTCTGGTATGCATCCCTAATTATATGCTCAACACCCATTCTTGATCCCGGGTACCTGTTTGTTGAACGTTTAACATTTTCACCAAGGGCATGTTTCAGGAATCCTACCTGTCCCTGTATTTTCATCTCCTCTGCCGGTGACCCCCAGCGATGCTTTATAAGTACCGACTGCCCTCCGATAGGATTAGCTGATCCATGCAGCAGGTGGGCTGCTGTCACGCCGCCTGATAGCTGGCGATAGATACTGTTATCGGCGGGATCAATGATATCCCCTACACGCACCTCCGAGGTTATTGCCTGCCCGCTCTCGTTGGATGAGGCCATTGCTATATGCGAGTGCTCATCAATGATACCGGGGGTCAGGTGCATGCCCGTGGCATCAATAATCCTGGCACCACCTGCTTCATGATCATTTCCCACACTTATTATTTTTCCGTTCTCTATAAGCACATCAGCACCTTCCATCCTACCCTTCTCATCAAGGGTCCATACTGTTGCATTACGGAAAAGTATTTTTT
>CAZSJH010000333.1:0-2690 GCA_964607105.1 uncultured Rikenellaceae bacterium
ATATATGACCCTGATAAACACGTTGTTGTACAGACTGCTCCTGCCGTAAGGGTAGGACTGGGTGAAGATCTGGGATATGACCCGGGCGAAAGGGTTACCGGTAAGATGGTCACCGCACTCAGACAGCTTGGTTTTAATTCAGTACTGGATACCGATTTCAGTGCTGACCTTACCATAATGGAAGAAGGGACAGAGCTTCTTACCAGGCTCAAGAAGGTTCTGGTTGAAAAGGATAAGGATACAGCATTACCAATGTTTACTTCCTGTTCACCTGGCTGGATAAAATTCATTGAGCATAAATATCCAGAGATGCTTCGTAACCTTTCAACATGTAAATCACCACAGCAGATGTTTGGAGCTCTGGCAAAGACTTACTATGCTGAAAACATAGGTGTTGATCCTGGGAAAATAGTATCCGTTTCTATAATGCCATGTACAGCCAAGAAGTTTGAAGCAAACAGGCCCGAAATGAGGGATAGCGGATATAAGGATGTCGATTTTGTACTTACAACAAGGGAGTTAGCTGTTATGATCAAGCAGGCAGGCATCGATTTCAGAACGCTCGAAGCTTCAAAATATGATTCACTGATGGGGGATTCATCGGGTGCCGGAGCTATTTTTGGTGCCACCGGTGGTGTGATGGAAGCTGCTATTCGTACTGCCTATGAGATTGTAACAGGTAATCCCGTGCCTTTTGACAACCTCAATATCACACCCGTAAGGGGGATGGAAGGTGTAAAGGAAGCATCACTGAAAATTGAAGGATGCCTCAAAGAATGGGAGTTCCTTGAAGGTGTAGAATTGAAAGTGGCAATAGCCCATGGGCTGACAAACGCAAACAAGGTGATGAGTGCCATAAGTAAAGGTGAAGCCGATTATCACTTTGTTGAAATAATGGCATGCCCGGGTGGATGCATAGGCGGTGGCGGACAGCCCATCCCTACAAATGTGGAGATACGCCAGAAAAGAATTGATGCCATATATGAAGAGGATATGAGTCTGGCAATAAGGAAGTCACATGAGAATCCTGAAGTTATTCAGCTTTATGAAAACTTCCTTGGAGAACCCAACAGCCATAAGGCACACGAATTATTGCATACACATTATTTAGAAAGAGTCCCTTATTAGCACATCATATCAGATGGTTATAATAAATGCCGGAGACGCCCAGATTTGGACGTCTCCGCGTTTTTTATACCTTTTGTCTTAAGTCGTTAGCCTTTAGTCTTTAGCCTTTAGTCGTTAGTCTTTAGTCGTTAGCCTTTAGTCTTCTTTATCAGCCAGGCCATATTTTCACCCAGCACCCTCATTGTTTTCAGTCCTTCTTCATCTTTTAACACATCACCTTTTTCCTTTCCTATACCTATATTCCAGTATGAAGAACCCGGTATAAGCATTTCGTTTATGAGGAAGAAATGATTAATGCTGTCGAAGGAGTGAATAGCTCCCGCACGCCTGACAGCAATCACCGCAGCACCTGTTTTTCTTTTCAATGGATTGCCGGCAGCTCCTAAAGCATAACCGGCCACATCAAGCAATGCTTTTGTTTCAGTGGTGATATCAGAAAAATATACAGGTGAGCCGATAAGAATACCATCAGCCTCGGTCATTTTTACTAAAATCTCATTCAGCAGCTTATTATTCTTATGGCACTGCCCGTCTTTTTCTATTTTGCACTTCATACATGCAATACAACCTTTTACCTTCTTTCCGCCAATCTGAATTATTTCCGTATCGATATCATGCTTCTTCAGTACATTCAATACTTCCCTGAGCAGGAGCTCAGTATTACCCTTTTTACGAGGGCTTCCGTTTATTGCGAGTACCTTCATAATTGCCAGGCTGTTTGATGATTTATTGATTGCTCACGGCATAAGGTCTTCCACGGAAGGAGGAGCTGCCTCATCCTTTTTGTTAAACCTTTCCTTCCTGTTATTACTCCTATCAGAGTAAAGATCCTCTATTTTAACAGCTCCCCCATCATCACCGGCATTGTCATCGCTTATGACTTCACCAATATTATCTGAACGGGCGTTAAAATAGAGTACCAGGCTGAATATAGGGAACAGGGGCATGGTAAGAGCATTGACCAAGGCATTAAGTAATATAAATGACGGTTTGCTTGTCATATCCAGCAATTCTGAAGCATTTTCAGGGTTCATTATTGTCTTTATAAAACTTCCTCCAAACGGGATCATAATAATGGCGCCGAGAATGAAAGAAATAACCATAATAATTATTATAAATACAGTTACCCATCCTATATTCGGCCAGAAACGTTTGTGTGCAAGCCTGATGGTTGTTGTTATGGTATCACCAATACCCTTATCCTCAATCATTAGCACCGGAGATATAAATGCAAAGATCATTACTACGTAAACAGTAGCGAATAAGGCACCGATAAATAGGAGGAAAATACCAAATATTAAAGCGAACATCGCAAATACAACCAGAATAATATTCAGTACCAGCAGGGGGAGGAAGAATTTAACTATTCCTGCCGCTCCAATGGTAAATATATTAGCGCCCGGATCAACGGGTTTCCTTATGATGTAATACTGTAATATAAGTCCAAAGACAAAGGTAAATAGTAAAATAAGCAAGTATGGTCCAATCATGGATTTAGCAATAGCTATCATTTCTTCGGGCTCAGTGACCGAATACATTTCTGATATATTTATCCTGCCGCT
>CAZSJH010000334.1:0-2688 GCA_964607105.1 uncultured Rikenellaceae bacterium
CCCCGTTAGGGGTCAAATAATTGCAGATGTGTGATAAACCAAAAACCTCGACTCCAGCGGAGTCGCATAATTGATATTGGACTTTTCGGAGTAGACTCAACTGTTAAATTGTTGAAAAGGAATTGTAATTTGCTCACTAAATTCACGTAATTGATTAACAAGCAACGATAAATCCGGAGCCCATCAATCCATTATTGCCTTCGGTGAGCATTTAATCCCGTCTTGCTATCGAAACCTCACGTTGCCCGTTTCTATTATTCCAATTAAACCGGGGAATCAGTATATAAGTCATATAAATATGGACATACGTCATTAAAATAGGGGTATATATCAAAAATATGTATTAAATGTTAATAACAACCCCCTAAAAGAAGGGGTGTTTGCTGAAAAAGACATATTTTTACCGAAAACTTATAAAAAATGGCAGAATTACGTTTTAGTGCATTAAGGGAAGTATTTTCGAGGCAAGCGATCAGGCCTGACCTTCCCGGAGAGAAAATATCAGAATATTTTGGTATTAATGTTTTTGACCTCCAGAAGATGGAGAGATACCTGCCTCGTGGTACTTACATGTCTGTTAAAGAAGCGATTGACAGGGGAACCACGATAAGTAGGGAGGTTGCTGATAAAGTGGCTACCGGGATGAAAGCCTGGGCCATAGAGAAAGGGGTAACTCACTATACACACTGGTTTCATCCACTGACTGATGCAACGGCCGAGAAGCATGATGCTTTTATTGAGAGGAACGATTACGAGGGTTTGGTGGAATCTTTTTCCGGTGAATTACTGGTACAGCAGGAACCTGATGCTTCAAGTTTCCCAAGTGGAGGAATACGTAATACTTTCGAGGCCAGGGGATATACAGCATGGGATGTTTCGTCTCCGGCATTCATAGTTGGCACCACTCTATGTATTCCGACGGTATTTGTTTCCTATACAGGAGATGCACTGGATTATAAAACACCCCTGCTCAAGGCACTTAACGTGCTTGACAGGGCAGCAGTGGATGTATGTCAGTATTTCGACAAGGATGTAAAAAGGGTTATTGCCACCCTGGGTTGGGAGCAGGAATATTTTCTTATAGATGAGGCATTATATTACGCAAGACCTGACCTTGTACTTGCTGACCGTACATTAATGGGCCACCAGTCATCAAAAGATCAGCAGCTGGCGGATCATTACTTCAGTTCAATACCCGAAAGGGTTATGGCATTCATGGAAGATTTTGAAGTAGAGGCCTACAAGCTTGGCATACCTGTGAAAACAAGACATAACGAAGTAGCGCCTAACCAGTTCGAGTGTGCACCATTGTATGAAGAAGCAAACCTGTCAGTTGACCATAACCAGCTCATAATGGATATAATGAAAAAGATAGCCCGCAAGCACAAATTCAGGGTATTATTTCATGAAAAGCCGTTTGCCGGAATCAATGGCTCTGGCAAACACAGTAACTGGTCTATGGCAACCAACACAGGTGTAAACCTGCTTGCACCCACCAAAAATCCCAAAGGGAACCTTCAGTTCCTGACTTTCCTTGTTAATGTCATTAAAGCGGTGAATGACAACCAGGATCTTCTCAGAGCCAGTGTGCTGACTGAAACAAACTCTCACAGGCTGGGAGGTAATGAGGCACCACCTGCAATAATGTCGGTTTTCCTCGGCTCATATCTCACGAGCATGCTTGATGATATAGTTGAAAAAGTGACGGGTAAGAAGATGACACCGGCAGAAAAAACAGAACTAAAACTTGGAATAGGGAAGATACCTGAAATATTACTTGATAATACTGACCGTAACAGGACTTCACCATTTGCATTTACAGGTAACAGGTTTGAGTTCAGGGCCGTGGGCTCATCAGCCAGCTGCGCTCCTGCAATGATCGTTCTTAATGCTGCAGTGGCTGATACCCTCAGGACTTTTAAGAAGGAGGCAGATGTGTTGATTTCAGAAGGAATAAAGAAAGATGAGGCTATATTCCAGGTGTTGAAAAGATATATTGTGGAATCATCCCGAATAAGATTTGAAGGTGACGGGTATTCTGACAGATGGGAAAAGGAAGCTCTTAAAAGAGGGCTTAAGAATATTAAAAGTGTACCCGATTCACTTAATTATTACCTCAGCAAGCAATCATCAAAGGTGTTGATCGATGGAGGTATTTTCACCATGCGTGAGCTGGAAGGAAGGGTTGGAGTGGAATATGAAAAATTTACTAAAAAAGTGCAGATTGAAGCAAGGGTGCTCGGTGACCTGGCAATTAATCACATAGTACCTACAGCAATAAAATACATGACTGAGCTTCTCAACAATATTAAATCCATGGCAATGGTCTTTAACGAGATTGAATACGAGAGAATGACGGGGGCAAGAAAGGAGGTGATCATAGGTATTTCTGATCATATTTCGATGATTCAGAAGCTGGTGAATGAAATGATCGATGAGAGAAGAAAAGCTAACACTATTGAAGATAATAGTGAGAAAGCATTTGCATACGAAAGGAATATTAAGCCTTACCTTGAAAAAATAAGGCAACATATTGACAGGCTTGAACTGACAGTTGATAATGAATTATGGCCTCTGCCCAAATACAGGGAACTGCTTTTCACCAGGTAATAAAATAATGGAACATTGGATTATTGAGTCCCCTCCGAAAGGGCATATTTTAATAACCCTCGCTGCACTTGCATCCCG
>CAZSJH010000335.1:0-2687 GCA_964607105.1 uncultured Rikenellaceae bacterium
GCTCCAACTTTTTTCTTTATACTTTTATCTTTTTCCTTTATACTTTTATCTTTTTCCTTTATACTTTTATCTTTTTCCTTTTGTCTTTTATCTTCTATAAGTTATTATGAAAAAGTTATCACATACTGACAGCGAAGGTCGAGCCCGCATGGTCGATGTAGGCAGTAAGCCCGAAAGTAACAGGACAGCCAGGGCTGCAGGAGCTATTGTACTCTCTCCCTCTACAGTGGGTCTTATTAAAAAGAATGAAATAAAGAAAGGTGATGTACTCACCCTGGCTGAAATAGCAGGTGTGCAGGCAGCTAAAAGGACACCTGAGCTTATACCGCTCTGTCATAATATTATTCTTAATAAAATATCAGTTACGGCTGAACTTGATAATGCAGGAGTCAGGGTTGAATGCATAGTAAATAGCCATGGAAAGACAGGTGTCGAAATGGAAGCTCTGACAGGAGTCTCCGTAGCCCTGCTTGCAGTTTACGATATGTGCAAGGCGGTTGATAAGGAAATGATGATAAAAGATATTCGTCTAATCGAAAAAACAAAAAAATGAAAAATCTACCCTCACACTTCAGGGCACTTATTATAACACTTTCCGACAGGGCGTCTGGTGGTGATTATGAAGACCTTAGTGGTCCGGAAGCGAAAAAGTTGCTGGAAGACTATTTCAGTGAAATTAATTGGATACTGGAAACAGCATATGAAGTTATTCCCGACGATAAGTCAAAACTGCGACAGCTATTGAATGAGTACTCGCAGAATTATAATATAATTATCTCTACCGGTGGAACAGGTATTGGCCCAGGTGATATTACTGTGGACGTGGTAAAGGACCTTATTGATATTGAAATACCGGGCATAATGGACCATATCAGACTTAAGTACGGTATGGAAAAGCCAAATGCATTGCTGAGCCGCTCCATAGCAGGGATAATTGGAAGCTGCCTGGTATATACCCTCCCGGGATCAGTAAGTGCTGTAAAGGAATACCTGACAGAAATATTCAAAACCCTGCAGCATACAATATATATGCAGTACGGTATTGATGTGCATAAAAAACGCTGAGACTATCTCTGGTTTCCTAAAGTATTGATAATATTATGTCCGATGAGCCGGTCATACCTTCCATTGGGGTCCCTGTAATAGGAAAGGATTATATAATCATTCTCTGTTTCATAATGGTCACCTTCAAAGGTATTAAAAACAGAAGCTGATAAACTTTCATCGTTAGTGGCGTACATATAATTATACCAGCCCTGTTTAAGAAGTAGCCTGCATTCATAAGCATTTTCCTCCTGGTTGTAATGCATCCTGTTATCCTTACTGAATTCCCATCCGCTTAATTCACCAAAAACATAAACCTCGTTGTTAACAGGGAAATTTAAGGGAAGAGTGAAATATATATAAACATAATCAGCATCGGTATGCGGGTCAATACCTTCCTGGTGGGCTATATAATATTTGCCGTTGAAATCGGGCCAGTAGAAATACTGCCTGGCTGCCCTGTTATCCGAATCACGTAACTTAACATGATAATATCCATATAAATTTTCAACACTGTGAATGTATTCGGTCTGGTACCTCAGGCTTTTAATATCAAAGTACCTGTATTCACTTCCGCCGGGGAAAATGTTAAGATCTGAAAGTCCATTGTACTCAAGGCTGTAATTGCCAGTAAAATCAGGTTTTAAATTCTTCCTTGCGTTATCCCACCTCCCGTTCTGAAGCACAGTACTGAAGACAGTATTATAAGGATCCTGTATATCCAATGACACATGGTTGACCTTGAAATCAATCTGCTGGCCGGTAAGGTAATAACCGCTTAATTTTGAGCGCAGGCTGGTGGCAGTAATGTGAGCAGCAGCCTCACTTACCATGAAGCGTTTCGTGATAACAGGAGAGTCAGGCTCTCCAAAAGGGTAAACCTTGATTATATAATTACCCGATATTTTAAAGGAAACATCCTTGTTGGGGAAACTTAAACTGTAATGTATATAATTTACAGTGGTATTGAATGACATATCATAATCCTGTACCTGGTTTTCTGTAAATCCTTCAAGGTATTCCGATTCAAAGACCCGGCTCTGATTCCAGTCCTTGTCACAATGAATGAAAGTATAATAATAAGTCTCTATATTCTCCCCGAGCAAATCAAAATGCAGTAGGAGCTTCTCCTCCGATCCCAGCTCAATGATTGGGTACGACAGGTTCCACTCTTCCCTGTGCAGTTTTACAGATTTTATTTTTCCATTTAAATCATCGTTTATCTGGTCGCTGCCCTGGCCATGGATAGTAGTATTTAACAGCCCGATAAGGCATAATATGATGATCCTGAATCTCATTATTCGAGTTTAATCACTGATTAATAACGTTCATAAATATAATATCTTATATTTCAAGGCTGAAATAAGATCATCATTACTGAATAATTTTTATGTAATCACTGGGTGTGTGGCCACTTTGTTTTTTGAATTCTTAAACTAATTGTTATTTCATCATTGTAGCTACTTGCTTTTTTGTACTGTGCCCTGACGGTTAATATATTAGAACCAGATTGTCAGTATCCAAGAATATAATTCATGATAAAATTGCTGATATCCTGCATTCATAGGTGCTATTGATCCTGAATATAGCAATGCGTTAATATTCTGAATACAAAAGGAGGTTTGAAACTGGATTTACTCATA
>CAZSJH010000336.1:0-2679 GCA_964607105.1 uncultured Rikenellaceae bacterium
AAGCAGTGCATCATCTGTGCTACTTTAAGGATGTCACGTTCACCCATTACAACTGTTATGACTTTTATCTCCTTGATATTTATCCTCTGGAAACCCATCTGAATACCCCTCACATTATCTTTACGCCCTGATCTCACTACAACTTCCCGGATATCTATCAGCTGTTCCTGCATCTCGATATTCAGGGTACCCGAAGAGTTCAGCTCCAGTATATATGATTCTTTTTCCATTCCCATACAGGAAACTGTAAGGTTATATATCTCGCCAGCCTGGAGCTGTAAGATATAAAACCCATCACCATCCGAGATCTCACCTTTGTTTGTACCCTCTACAACTACCGTAGCACCCGGTACTGATTCGCCTGAAGTTGCCGAGGTGATACGTCCCGAAAGGAGAGCTCTACCTGTTTGGGCATTTTCCGGGGAGCCTACGGTAACCCGTTTAATTTTCTTTTCATAGGAATATTTGCCAATTATGTCGTCAGGGTCAGGGGTAGCATCATGCTCCTCACTGTCAACTGGTTCAGTAACGACATCATCGGTAATCGATATGTTGCCCGTAAGATAGTAGTGCCCAACACCACGTTTAACAAAATGGAGATCAACAGGTAAAAGGATATCCTTCAGTAATGAATTCAGTTTTATGGAATCGCCTGAGGCTGTAACCATCAGGCCATCAACCCATTCGGGACGGAAATAAATCATAACTCCATATCTTCTCTTAAGGTCGGATACAAAGCTGGTAAAAGGAATATTATCATAATTAGCTGAAATCAGTGGGTCATCATCAATATTCGGCTCCTGTGGGAGTAACAGGCTGACAGCACCTGCAGGAGAAGAATGCCCCCCGGGATTAACGGCCTGCTGCAGGGAGTAAGTGCTGACAGAAGAGAGCAGGAGAAAGATCGATATCGTTAGGATCTTATTCATTTTCATTATTGCCGGTAACTATAGAGTTACAATAATCAACCAGTTTTTTGCGCTCATCAATCCTGTTCCGGATGAAGTATAGATAGTTTTGCCTGGCAAACCTTTTCAACTGGCTTTTCATACCAGGAAATGTTTTGTAAAGAGTGTTTTTGGTTCTGAACGATTGTAATGTGCCGTTATAATACAGGTATTGCTTAATATATTCCTTATATTCATAATCAGATGAGCCCGGGTTGTTAGCTATTTCCAGCGATTTTGACTTTGTAACAAGATATTGCACGGGGCCATCGCTTATGAGCTCAGCGAAAGGTATACCGGTGGAATCCCTGGAACCGGGAAGAGGAATAAATTCGCTGTTCGACATTTTTATTCTGTTTATTTTTCCTGAATTCAAACCGATCTGGTGAACAGCATTATCAGTTGAAGTGTAGTTTAGAATTAACCAGTTCAGATAGATATCATATTTTACCTGGAGTCCGTCAAATATTACATCATCTATCTCAATTGTGCCAATCTTCCATGACTCATCAAGATAGTAGGGATGACCTGTTATTGGTCCCAGTGTGGGGCCATGATAGTAGTGACCGGTTATTAGTCTTTCATCATCCCCGAAAACATTATCGAAATAGAGCCACAATAAGTCCGTTGCACTTTTATTTTCCTCTTCCTGTGATATGATGGGGATAAAAACAAGAAGTGAAAAAACAAGGGAGAGAATGTTTCTCTTAAGATTCACAGATACACTTTTTTATCACCGCTTCATTTGAAACAGTGATATTGGTTTAGGGATTAATTATAATAAAGTAAAGTTATCAAAAGCTGTGCCATCAAGAAGCTTTTAATTGTTAAAGTTATAAAAAAGTAATGATGCTTTACGGCAGTTTATGGAGGAGCATAGGTTCATTATACAGCAGATTTGGATAATTAGCTTATTTTTTTCTATTTTTGCAGCACCTTATAAGGTTTGATTGACCCGTAGTGTAACTGGCAACACGTCTGATTTTGGTTCAGAAGAGTCCAGGTTCGAGCCCTGGCGGGTCAACAAAAAAGCTCCGGTTGCCGGGGCCTTTTTGTTTTGGATTATTGGAATAATGGAATGATGGAATGGTGGAATGATGGGGTTTATGGACACAGATCTAATATAACCGGAGGTTATAAATAATAATAGCCCGGGTATCACCCCGGGATAATATGGCGAAAATATTTACCAATCACCCCTTGCAGGGGTGAATAGAATTATAACCATAATTCAGGCGAATAAAATTGGCTGCAGCAGGCAAGCAACTTGTACATCCTCCGTCCATAGTTGTAAGATTATGTGAATAAAAAACAACCTATAGGAATGAGAAGTGGCATTTCTGGTAATAATATTTTACTCTAACTAATGAGTAAAGTGAGTAGGTCCCATTCGTGGAAAGAAAAGGACATGAGATAGGAATCTGAATGGTTTGGAGGGAGTTGGGTTGGGGACAGGTATGGGACACTAAGAGCATTAAAATTCATGAAGGAGATGAAAAAACATATTAGTTTTAAATACTATTGTGGCTCCAATCCCATACTCCTAATTAATTTAATGAATCTTGGGTTATTATGAAGTTTCCTAAATTCAAAAAAATAATTAATCCTTGGATAGGAGCGGCCGGGTGTTTCAAAAAATTTTTCCAGCCATTCTAAAGCCTTCTCATCTTCTCCAAGTTTACCATATGTCCGGGCAATAGAAAATTCGTATCCATCTACTTCCTTAGATTCC
>CAZSJH010000337.1:0-2632 GCA_964607105.1 uncultured Rikenellaceae bacterium
GGGAAGACGGGACGATAAGCGTGCTCGATGAATCTGAGTTACCGCTTGTACTTCCTGTTATGGAAAAATACCAACCAAGTGAAAACGGAGATTCACCACTGGCAAACGCTACTGATTGGTTGACAGTCACGGATAAAAGCGGGCTGAGAGGAAGAAGAGAAACAAATACAATGCCGCAGTGGGCAGGATCATGCTGGTATTATCTACGCTTTATCGATCCACGTAACGATAAAGCTATTTTCAGCAAGGAAAAAGAAAAATACTGGATGCCTGTTGACCTCTATATTGGAGGGGCTGAGCATGCAGTTCTGCACCTGCTTTACAGCCGTTTCTGGCATAAAGTACTCTACGACCTTGGTTATGTTTCACATGATGAGCCATATCTTAAGCTCTTTAACCAGGGAATGATATTAGCCTTTGCCTACGAGACAACAACAGGGGCAAAAGTACCGGCTAACCTCGTGGAAGAAAAAGAAGGAAAGTATTACAACAGGAATACAGGTGAGGAGTTGACACAGATAGTGGCTAAAATGTCTAAATCATTGAAAAATGTAATAAATCCTGATGATATTATTCAAAGATACGGTGCTGACTCATTCAGATTATATGAAATGTTCATGGGCCCTCTCGATGCAAGCAAACCCTGGGATGAAAAAGGAGTAAAAGGAGTATTTGGCTTTCTTACCAGGGTATCCAGACTATTTGGTGATTTATCAAATATAAACGATGAAGAAGAGAATACAGAAATACTACAGGCCCTGCACAAGACAATAAGGAAAGTTGAAAAGGATATTGAGAACCTCAGGTTCAATACCGCCATTTCTTCATTGATGATATTCACTAATCTTGCAATAAAACAGGGTAAACTAAATAGAGATACTGCAGGTACTTTTGCAAAAATACTTCATCCCTTCGCTCCTCACATGGCCGAGGAACTCTGGGAAATATACGGTAATAAGGAAAGCCTCGCTTATGAAGAATGGCCTGAAGTAAATGAAAACTACCTGAAGGAGGAAACATTTGAATATCCCGTATCATTTAACGGTAAACTTCGATTTAAACTTGAGTTGCCACTTGATATGCAGAATGAGGACATTGAAAATGCTGTAATAAGCGATGAAAGATCAACAAGGTGGCTGGCAGGTAAAAAACCCCGCAGGATAATCATTGTTAAAGGAAGAATAATAAATGTCGTAATATGAACAGGTGGATCTTTATTATAGTAGTTATAATGACATCTTCCATATATTACAGTTGTACTGAATCATCCGGTAATATGAATGTTACCGAAACGCATGAGCCCATTGAAAAAAGCCCTGAACAAAAATATGATGCCTACGGTATCGACACAACACTTTATGAATTGGTAACAGCAAAGGTAAGATATAACCAGTTCCTTTCAGAAATACTCGAAGATTATAATATTAGCTATAGCGATATAGAAAAACTGGTGCGCAACTCGGGTGATATATTTGATATAAGGAAGATAAAGGCTGGTAATAAATATACACTGTACATTAAACCTGATACTGTCAGAAAGGTTGATTACATGGTATATGAGCATGATATTTCAAACCATTACATATTTGACTTCTCGGAAGAATCCCTTATCAACAGAGCTGAAAGACCCTCCAGACTCCAGCTCAAGTATTCCTCGGGAATAATAGAAACATCCCTTTGGAATGCGATGATCGATAATGGCCTGCATCCGGTGCTGGCAGTGGAACTGTCTGAAATATATGCCTGGTCTATCGATTTTTTTGGCTTGCAGAAAGGTGACAGGTTCAAGCTTATATATGAAGAGGAATATATTGATACTATTTCCGTTGGAGTATACAGGATTCATGCAGCATTATTTGAACATTCCGGTAAGGTGTTATATGCCATCCCTCTTATCCAGGATGGAAATGAAAGCTATTATGACCTCGAAGGCAATAGCCTTCGCAAAGCTTTCCTGAAAGCTCCACTGCGATACTCACGAATAAGCAGCAGGTTTTCAAACAGCAGGCTGCATCCGATACTGAGGATTCGAAGACCACATCATGGTGTTGATTATGCAGCACCTGTAGGAACGCCGGTTCTGGCTATCGGAGACGGCAGGATAATAATGAGGAAATACCAGAGCAGCTCTGGACGGATAGTGAAAATCAGACATAACAGCGTTTATACTACTGCATATATGCACCTGAGTAGTTACGGTAAAGGGATAAGTGTCGGGAAATACGTAAAACAGGGTGATATTATTGGTTATGTTGGAAGCTCCGGGCTTTCAACGGGTCCACATCTGGATTTCAGATTCTATAAGAATGGGCAAGCTGTTGATCCTCTTAAGGTTAAAGCCCCACCGGTTGAGCCTGTTTCTGTTGAAAACAGGGAAAAATTTGATCAGATAAGCAATGTTATGGTTCAGCTATTAGATTCATTCTGAGCTTTCAAGATCACCTCTTCTACGATCCGGGGGTAGTATTTATGCTCAAGAATGTGTATCCTTTCAGCGAGTGATTCCGTACTGTCATCAGGTCTGACCTCACATCGGGCCTGAAAAATAATATCGCCATCATCATATTTCGAATTAACGTAATGTATGCTTATTCCTGATTCATTATCGTTATTCTCAATAACAGCCTTGTGT
>CAZSJH010000338.1:0-2623 GCA_964607105.1 uncultured Rikenellaceae bacterium
TAAAGCATGAGAGTTCATTTTTCCGGACTTCCAGCTTTTTTGAAATAATCAGCTGCAACCCAGTATACCATTTGGTTTTTCAGTTCATCGTCAAAGGGCTTCACACTTGAATATGCATTGCCCACTATCATGTATGCTGTGCCATTCTCAGGATTAGCCTCGATTGCTCTTTTGGCATAATTCCTTGCTGCCCTGTAATCTTCACTGTTAAGCCTCAATGTCGCAAGCTTGACATAATATGATGATTTCAAATTATTATTTTCTTCCATTTTCACGGCTTCAAGATAGTATTTTTCCGCCCTGTCAAAGTTCATTTTATCATAATTCATTTCAGCCAGGTGGTAGGCTGATTCAGCCGTTTTTTCGATCTGGTATAGATGTTCTGCTGCCTTATAATAAAGATCTGAGTCGACACATTTTGCATCTTCCAGTAATTCAAGTACTTTTTCAAGCAGCGCAGAATCATCAGGATTATCGGCTACCCTTTGCGTGAAAATTGGGATTAATCCGTCACAGGTGCCTGCTCCACTGGCTTTAAAGATCATATCAATTGTTTCTTTGGCATTCACGTCAGGAGGCCTGTTTACTGCAGCTATCCTTTCGTCCAGTATATCCATGAGCATGCCGTAATCATTTATTACTTCTTCATTACCAATCAAATTGTTTTCAAAAAGCATCTGGGCAGTCCCCATGAAAACAGTCAGTACCGTGGGATCAGCTCTCCTCGGATCTGTTTCAATAGCATCCTCCAGCGTGGCATATGCCAGTTTGACCAGATCCAGGTTTTCCCCTGAAACGTCAAATATATCCATTCCCTTGCGTCCCAGATAGTAAGATTTACGGTTGAAATATTTTATCCTTGCGTCATAAATCATCTCAATAGTATCAATATAAGCTCTATCTTTTGTCTGGGCATATAGATTCTTAAACATGTTTATACCATGCAGGTGGAGGTTACTTGATGATTTGGGGCATTCATAAAATGCTTTTCTCCAGAAACATAAGGCCATATCGAAATTCTGTTGATCGTAATAAGTTTTATAGAGCGATAAATTTCTCCTGCAATTAGCACTGTCCTCTCCATGCCCATACTTACTGCCGTCTTCTATGCCTTTCTGACCAAACAATGGTAAGACAAAAAAAGAAAGGAAGATAACAATAATCGCTTTTGGTAATCTTGCTTTCATCTTAAAGTGGTTTTAGTTGTATTTGTGTTTTATGAACCAATTATCGTATAAATTAAGGCTTATGCCAACTGTCACACAATTTTCAGTATGTAATCCAATATCCAAAGAACCTTTTCTTCTCAAATAATCAACGTGAAAGTTAATTTTTGATTTGCTTCTTCTCATCGGTAAACCTGCTCCAAAAGTAATGCCAAACTCTTTCAGGCGTTCTCCGTTTACCATCAAATGGCTGTTAGAGACGTATCCACCCATTCTATATTCAATTCTGTTAAGATAGTTATAGTTTGCATTCTTATCCGGGATAAATTCGGCTCCAAGTTTAATGGCTGAACTATTAACAAGATATTCTTCATAACCGTGGAAAGTAATCATGTTCCAGTTTGTCATTGTATAATCTGCGGTGATAAGAAAAAGATCCTTTTTCCCAAATGCTATTCCCATACCCATTTTTTCAGGTAACTCAACCCTTGTATCTTTATCGTATGAATAACTGAGTGTGTCAACTGAATATTCAGAGCTCTGGTAAGGAGCATACCTGGAGAAAATACTTTCATATTCTGAATTATATCCTTTTTTCATTGAGTACATGAAACCGGCAGATGCAAATAAATCATTCTTCAAATTTAATGAATATTGAAGACCATATTCAAAATTATATCCATAAACCCTGATATTTTCCGATGAGAGGTTATTAAACTGGTTGTTATCGTCAGTAAACAAATATAAGTTATCACGTTCAATATTACCAAAAAGATAGGCAAAATTTACACCCAGGGATAGATTTCTGAAAGGGCTGATAGCCAGGCCGGCAAAGAAATTATTGTAACTGCCCGTACCTTTATGGGTGTTTTGATATTCACCTATTATCGGGTCATACTCCGGATCTGTTTCAGTTACCGTTTTACTCAGATTATAATACCCGTTGGAATAGGGGACTATCGCGAGAGCCATTCCCATCCATTTTGTAATGGGGAATGCCATGGCAAGATGGTGAAAATTTATATCATCTGAGTAATATCTACTGTTATCATCAACCAGTATGTTTGCCTGATATTCAAGGCCGAAATCAAAGACAAATGAATTGGTATCAATGCTGCTGTAGGATGCCGGATTAAGGTAATTAATAGAAAGCGGATCTCTGAGAGCAATACCTGCTCCCCCCATACTACGGCTTTTTAATAATCCCTGTTGTTCTATTATTCCGGGGCCAAACCTGGCATAAGGGCTGTTAATCATTTTCTGCCCCTTCAACATAAGAGATGGTGAAATAAGTATTACCAGAATGAATATTATTATATGTTTATGCATTATAGTCCAAAATATAATTTAGTCCGTCGACTACAAGGTCCGGTACTGGTAAATGTTCTTCTTCCAACTTATCTGCCAGGAATGTGACGTCGCCGCCTGTAATAATTACCTTCAGTTCCCTGTATTTT
>CAZSJH010000339.1:0-2618 GCA_964607105.1 uncultured Rikenellaceae bacterium
AATACAGCAGAATAATACCACAGAAGATTAAATATCTAATAATATTTTGACTGTTTTCCATACTTACAGGGCAGATAAGTCAGCTACACCAATATTTACCTGCAGACATGATAATATTTCAATACACTAAAGTTGAGTATAGAAAGATAGTAAATTCCCCTGAATCTCATACAATCAGTTAGCTTTAGACAGGATACAATAGCAACAAGAGAGTTTTTGTCTTCTTGGTGATTAATCGGGAATTAATGTATAAGTAGTCTTTCAATCAATCATTCAGGCGGCCATTCTTAACAGATATTGACAGGCAGACAGCAAGACTTCTTGACTGCCGGACTAATTCGACTATTCCAGATCACAATCCTATATTAATAAATAGATTGGTTATAGATTTTATACATGTTTTAATGCCGCTGGCAGAAAGAATATACCTGGTATCTGATTTATTGCTATCTTAAAGCTGGAAAAATAGACTAACCATAAACCCAGACCATGAAAAGAATATTATTCCTATTGCTTCCTGTTCTTGTATTTTCCTGCAACAGGGGCGGTGAACAACAACAGGCACCTGGATATGATCGTGATAAGTTCTTTGTTGTTGATTATGAATCAATCCTTACTAACAAATCAAAGGTCAATCTCAGCCAGATAACAGATGATATTGAATATGTCCGGCTTGAAACCGATGAAAGTTGCCTGCTTCACTCAAGGGCAGAGTATCATATTACCAGTGAGTATATTTTTGTCGATAATGTGGAATATATTCTTCAGTTCGACAGGAACGGCAAATTCATCAAACAGATTGGCAAGCCCGGCAGAGGCCCGGGAGAAATAGGCCTTATAAGGATTATGTCGGTACTTGATACTAAAAAGCAACTTGTAGTCCAAACCAACTGGGCACGAAAACTCTATTACTTTTCTTATGATGGTGGTTTTTTAAGATCAGTGCCCGTGGAGGATGTACGAAGGATAAAGGCTATTCCGGGTGATCGCCTTGTATATTTTGATGGCTGTGCCTATGGTTATGAAGATTATATGTTTGCATTGCTTGATACTTCAGGTGATACCCTTGATGTTGTAAAAAATCATTATAAATGGGAAAACGAAACGGGCCGTGTAGGTACAGTGTCATATCATTTATTTGCACCTTTTTATTTCTATAATGAAAAGATTTCGTTTAAGTCCATGCATAACGATAGTGTTTACCATGTTTCAGGTGACTCAATAAAAGCGGAGTACCTGATTGATCTCGGGAAGTTTCAGCTACCCCAGGAATACAGGGTTGAAGTCCCCTCTTCAGGAGGCTTCGAAGAATTTGCTGAAAGGAGTAAAGGGTACAGGTTCTGTTCTGTATTTGAAGCTAACGAATCACTTTTTATATCAAGCCAGGATTACCAGGATGATATCCAGTATAATATGATCTATAACCGTACGGAAGGATCGGGCAGACTACTTGTTGATAGCTCTAATGATCCAGGAAAGATAATTAATGATATTGACGGAGGACCCGATTTCTGGCCACTGGGCAAAGTAAATGACAGCACCGTTTACATGCCTGTACTTCCACTTAACCTGATAAACAAGGATTTCAGGGATAATCTTTCACAGAAACAGGCTCTTGATCCTGAGAAGAAAGCTGAATTCTTAAATATGCTGGATGAACTGAATGAAAACGATAATCCAATCCTGATAATCGTCAGGCTAAATAAATAATTCAAGTCTTTAGTTGGCAGTCTTCAGTCGGCAAGATATTGTTGATTTGTTGAATCGTTGAATTGTATAATTGTTAAAATGGGTCAAGAGCTTACCAGATAAAATTCCCAATTTAACAGTTTAACCTTTGAGTCCACTCCGAAAGGGCATATTTTAATAACCCTCGCTGCACTTGCATCCCGATACCGGGATACTCGCACAGCTCGGGATATATTGTTGGGGGTAATTCCCTGATTACAATTATTTGACGCCTACGGCGTCATTACTGCATTTGCTTGTTATACAGCACGATAAAAGCCTGACCCCCTTAGGGGTCAAATAATTGCAGATGTGTGATAAACCAAAAACCTCGACTCCAGCGGAGTCGCATAATTGATTTTGGACTTTTCAGAGTGGACTCAACCTTTCAACAGTTAAACATTAACATCATCATTACCTCAGGTCTGCGACCTTCGGTGAGCTTGCCTCGAATACTCGAGGCTCGGTTCGATATTCTACATTCAAAAATCCTCCTTCACTACCCTGTACCTGAACCTGTGGCATACAGGTTCTCCCTTATAGCTCATGCCATTTATTATACCTACAACATATGAATTATAAGCTGCGTTGAAGTAGGTAACAGTGGCTTCCCCGTTTTCATCAGTTGTGATTGCGGGGTCCCAGTGAACGGTTAAACGGTAATCAGCCCTTGATATATCCAGAGTGTCAGTTTTATAATTGGGTACATAGAACTCCCTGTACGTATTACACAGGGGATCGGTTATGACAGAGGTGATTTTTTCTTCTTCATTCAGGTAATCTTCAAGGTCGTCTTTAAGGTATATCATAATTGCCCCTCCCAGAGCTTTTGATCCAAAGAAAATATGTGCCTGGGGGCCGGATATTATACTTATTGACTCCACCATTTC
>CAZSJH010000340.1:0-2579 GCA_964607105.1 uncultured Rikenellaceae bacterium
CGATAAAGGAAATTTTCTTATTTAACAGGATCATAGAAACGCTTTTTTTCGAAATCAAAAGGATAATGATCTGGTTTAACCAGGCCATGGCAACGTGATAACCGGTCAAAAGAGCTCAGCCAGCCAATGAACAAGCCTTTTTTTTGAAATGCCTCGACAGCATATTCCGAGCAGGAGGGTGTAAAAATGCATGTAGGCATATCCTGTGAAGAAATAAAGGTTTTGTAAAATAAGAAAACAGTGGAGATAGTAATATTAATTTCATTTTCTGATTCCCTGAGTGGTTTTGCGTAATCCCGGTGTTCAGTATCAGCTGAAGTAAATAATGTTTTAAGCTCCTGATCGGCTATCGGTTGACCATTAAGCTCAAAAACAAAAATCAGATTTAGGATGATAAGAAAACTAATAACAGAAATTCTCTTATTCATATATTCTTCAAAGTTTGAAATGATATAACTCGGCGTTTGTCATATCATTGATTTTAATATTACCGAAATCCGTCACCTGGTAATTTTCCCCGCCGGAGCTGTCGTACAGAATCTGCACAATTTGACCTGGAAATTCAAATGCATCGATTGTAATATAGTTTCTGAAGAACTGTTTACTTAAAATTTCCTGGTTTTCCCCAACAATAACAACGCTTTCAAGCCTGTTATTTTTTTTAGCAATTACCACATGGTCCATAGTAAGATTTAATTGATCCGGAATTTTCCAGTATGACAATACCAGGTCACCTTGTTTTTCAACCTTACTGATATTATAGTTCGATTTTTTCAGTCCGTAATCATTCAATCCTGAATTAAGTGCCAGGTGGAAAACAGTGAATTCGTTGATAGAGGGAATTGTAATTCTCTGTATTAGACTGTCTTTATTATACTTATAAAGGCTGGTATCCTTGCTTAACCATTTTTCGTTTCGAGGGAAAGAGATATCATAAATCAATTCTTTAATGTTTTTATCGTAGTAAACAGTTCCTCTGGTCAGGCTTTTCGTACCGTCGCTACTACTTATTTTAACAGTAATATCTGCCTGAATCCTGAAATAATCCTGGCTGAAGCCGGCTCCGTATAAAACCAGGAATGCCAGCAGTGAAATGGAAAAACGTTTTAACATCTGAAATGATTTTACACCAAATTAAAACAGTATTAATTAGATAAACAAAAGATGCCGCATAAATTGCAGGCATCTTTTACTTGTAAAAAATATTCTTGATTGTCTATATTAACTTTAGATTAAGACAGGTTTTTGGCCTCCAGTATGTATTAATAAATCTCACCTGCAAGCACTACCCAATAAACAACTGAAAAAGCAACGCCAATAGCTGAACTAATCAGGCAGCCATGAAATGCTTGTTTGGTTTGTACTTTGTCTTTATCAGTAAGGACATATACCAATAGCCAACCAACCCATCCAAGAACACACCCCCACCAGAAAGCAGGAATTCCGAGCAGTTCATTTCCATCCTGTGCCATACCCATCGGAGCAGCAATATCACTGATATTTGTTATAAGATCACTGCCTGCAGCTTCAAGATCTGCATAGGTTACACCTTCATTCAGGGAAAGGTAGTTGTCAAGTTCATTCAATTCACTTAAAGCTAGATCCAAAGTATTTTCATCAAGAGTGAAAACCGATTCTTCCATGCTTGGTATGCCGGCAGTAATTGGTTTGGCTGACAGTACATGACTTTGTGCAACAAGTAATACAAATGCCATAAGTACACTTAAACTTTTAAACAGGAATTTTTTCATAGGTCTTTATTTTAAAAGTTGATTTTAATTTGATCTATAATGAATTTATTTATGAAATTCCTATGCAAGTATCTTGGTTGTATTTAAGAGTTTATTCTACGATTTGTTTATTTCTGTATTCAAATATAATTTTTTTTTTGAGATATTATCACTTATCAGTCAACAATAAAAAATATTACTTATTCCAACCTTTTTCCATCCGCTGTCGTCTTGGAAGTAATAATGGATTTTTGACAATTGTCAGATTTTCATCATTGGCATATAATTTTTGGAGTAGGGAAGGAGCTTAAATTTTATTATGCAATCCGCCTATAATAAACATGAACAGATAACAATATCTTCTTCCCGGCTTGTTATCATTTAATCCGCTAATTTATCAGTTTGCAATAATACCAGCGCATCTTTGACTATTTCACAATTATCGTTAATGGCATGAAGTTTCAACCCAACAGATGAAGTTGTATTATGCAAAATACTTGTTATCGGGTTGACCGCATCACTTAGATCATCAAATTCGGTCATATTTTCATATTCTTCCAGGGGTATATACAGATGCACCATTAAAAGATAATCAGGATTATTGGTACAGTTAAGAGCTTTAATTATTTTTGAAATCCATATTGACGTTGATGTATTGAAATAGTCCAGGTTGAGCCTTAAATTGGTTATTGGCCTTGCATGAAGAATATATTCCTTCACCCAACTCAAAACAGGTTCGTAAATTTTTGCGGCATTCTCGGGGATTGATTTGCCGGATAGCTTTAGTTCACCACTTAAATTATTCAGATCAATTTGTGGAGTTTTAGAAGTTTGCTCAATTATTAAACT
>CAZSJH010000341.1:0-2556 GCA_964607105.1 uncultured Rikenellaceae bacterium
GAAGATGGCTGATGAATATTTACAACTACCAGCTTTCCTTTATAAGTTTGTTCTTTAAGTAATTTCATCACCGCTTCGGAATCGACCGACGAGAGGCCCGAGGTAGGCTCATCAACAAAGAGTATTGTCGGTTCACGCATTAACTCCAGTGCTATATTGACCCTTTTCCTCTGGCCTCCGCTTATTACTTTCTGGAGGGGGTTGCCAACTTTCAGATCCTTAACATCGGCCAGGTCAAAATCAGCAAGCGTTTTATTTACCGTACTGACTATTTCTTCTTTTGAGAGATTACCCAGGCACATCCGTGCGTTATAATAGAGGTTCTGGAAAACCGTAAGCTCTTCAATCAGCAGGTCATCCTGGGGAACAAAACCTATTACTCCTATAAGAAACTCACTGTTCTTTTTATCATAAAGATTGTAGCCGTTGATAAGCACTTCTCCACGGTCGGGTTCCAGGCTGCCACTGAGTATATTCAGTGTGGTTGATTTCCCGACACCGCTTCCGCCAATTATACCTATCAGTTTACCTGATTCTTCATAAAGATCCAGGTTGTGTATCCCGTTCTCGCTGTTCCTGAACCTAAATGAGACATTCCTGGCTTCGAGACATACCTTAAGATCAATCCCGGATTCGTTAATATAACTGACTAATTCCGAATAATATATGGTATTTATCCCTGAACCCCTGATGGATGATCCCCGGTCAAACATATAGGTCTGCCCCGGAAAAATTACCTGCCCGTTCAGGTAAAGATCGTCGCTTCCTTCATACCTTAGAATATATGTGTTCGTGTTCTTTATATGCAGGAAGGAGAGGAATCCCGAAAGATTTTCACAGGTGATGTGTCTTATACCTTCTACATTTTTTGATTTTCCACTGTCAACAATTAATACTCTTTTTTTATCAGCTATCCCTGATGCCCTGTTCATGATGAAATTCCTGGTATCTTCAAATTCTGCAAAAGGCATATTGAATGCATTACCCACTGTCTGCAGAAAATCGAGTTCATTTTCCGTAATTTCCCTGCCAAGTGAAATAAAATCCATCAGCCGGATCAGTACGTATATTTTCTGCCACTGGTAGAGTTCTTCATTAATCTTTTCACAGATAGACAGAATTCTTATTGCATTCAGAGAAAGCCTCTTTTTATCCTTAAGGCTTCCACCCGGAATGTTTTCCGAATTGTAGAGGTCCAGGTACTCTTCGAACATCTTCATATATTTTTCGGTCAGCTCGTTATTCAGCTGGCGCGAAAGAAAAGCCCGGACAATGTTTTTCTCCCTGCTGGATATCACAGTCTCGTCCCGGATATTGGATATCAATGCAAAAAGACGGACCAGAGCATTTAATATGGTTTCACTCATATGTATTTAGTAGAGACTCCCCTTAAAAGTAAAATAATTGCAATTAATACTGAATTAAAAACTTTATATGGTTTATCTTTGATTATGCCTATTCAAGTTAATAAATTAATAGGTGTTAGAGAAAACTTTTTGTATTTGTGGTTATATCCTGGCTATTAGCTTCTAAAAGGTATGCCCCCGGAATATTCAAGGAAAAGAATTTTGAATGAAAGAAACAGGAGATCTCATTAATTATTCAGGACCACTTACATATGAGACTATCGACGGGCTACTTGCCAGACTAAAAGAATCCGTCGTATATAACACATTAAGCCAGGTTACCAGAAAAAGGATCTACGCAATCCTTGTTGAATGCCTGGAAAATATTGTTAAACATTCTGTTGATGTCAGATCCGGAAGGAATAAGTTTAAAGACTATATCAGTGTTAACGACACGGAAGATTGGATTATTATCAGTGCCGGGAATCCTGTATACAGTGAAAGAGCTAAGGAACTTGAAGTGATGCTTGAATTGATGAATGAGCTTGACCAGGAAACGCTGATTTCGTTATGCAGGGATAAAATAAACGGAAAAACAATTCCTGATAAAAACAGTGCCGGTCTTGGATTTATAACTATGAGATTGCGATCAGGTAACAGAATTAATTATAGTTTTTCGAGTATAGATGATAATCTGTCTTTTTTCAATCTGCAAATAAAGGTAAATAAACATATCATGAAAAAGTTATTCATTGAGCCAACAGCAAGTTCGCCAGAAGTTATGCTGGATCCCGAAAAGAATCTTTTTACAATCTCGGGGGAATCAAGACCACCCGATGTTGCTGCTTTCTATGGTGAGATAATAGCATGGTTTGACGAATACTCTACTCATCTGTTAAGTTCGATGCAGGGAGAGAAGCCTGTTGTTTTTAATCTCGATTTTGTATACTTCAATTCAGCGTCGGCAAAGTACATCCTGGACCTGTGTAAAATGATTGCTGCAGCACGGATGAAAGGTGCAGAAATAATTATTAACTGGCACTATGAAGCAGATGACACTGATATGCTTGAAGCCGGAAAAGAAATATCTAAAATTGCTAAAATACCCTTCGGGTTTACTAAAGATTAAGATATATTCCCTGCGGCTAGCTCGCCCCGAGTACCCGGGGCTCGGTTCAACAAATCAACAATAAAAAACCCCTAAACCCCT
>CAZSJH010000342.1:0-2552 GCA_964607105.1 uncultured Rikenellaceae bacterium
TCAATGATAATATCAGCCATAATCCTGGAGTGCCTGCCATCCTTCTCTTCTTCGGTAAGTGGCGTCTGACCATATACGTATTTTAAATCTAGTCCCATATAGCTTTCTTAAGTTCAATTCGTATCTCTTGTGAGAGGTCATCAATAGCCTTTCTTAGACCATATTCACCTATGGCCTGATTTTCAAGCATCATATTATGATTGGTTCTGAGAATGATCTTTTCCGCAAGAATCCTTGATTTACGATCAAGAAGAGAATCAACAGATCCGTCAATTGGCGTGAATCCATATACAAGTTTCATCTCAAGGGCATTGCCAACTGCTTTAAGGGAGTTTATTGTTATAGTCCCGGCAGCTTCACAGCGACTGATGCAATACAGCGAAGTTTGCCTTTGCCACCACCTTCGGCATGCCTGCGGCGGACGGAGCTTTACGTCTGGAAACCTGGTATGGGTAATTTAATAGCACGCCCACTTCAGGGAAAGTCCGTCATTACATATTTATCAATATTAGTAGTATTACTACCTATATTTTAATAATATTAATGATAAATAGTGTTGTAAAATTTGATATTCATTAAAAATGTCCTATTTTTGGTAGCATGACTACCAAATCTGATAAAAAATTAATGAGCCTCCTTTCCAACCACGTACCAGGAACAGTACTTCTTGCATCATGGTTGGAGAAGAATGGTTTCTCACGGGAATTGCAAAAATATTATGTGAAAAGTGGCTGGCTTGAATCTTATGGGGTTGGAGCACTCAAACGACCGAATGAAAATGTGCAATGGACAGGAGCTTTGAACTCAATACAAAAACAAACCGAATTACCTGTGCATGCCGGTGGTTTGACATCCATATCACTTCAGGGACTATCCCACTATGTCCGAATGGAGAAGGAACCCCTTTTTCTTTTTTCACCTCAATATGTTAAACTGCCCAAGTGGTTTTTAGACCAGGAATGGAGCTACAAGATAATACATGTAAAAACAAAATTTCTGCCTGCAGACCTTGCTTTGCTTGACTATTCCAGGGATGGTATGAAACTTCAAATATCATCCCCTGAGCGTGCAATACTGGAATGTTTGTATCAGGCTCCCGGCCAATTCGATATAGTGGAATGTTATCAGATACTTGAAGGTCTTGCAAATCTTCGTCCAAAAATACTGCAGGAATTACTCGAAAATTGCACCTCCATAAAAGTAAAACGTCTGTTTTTATTTATGGCTTCTAAAGCTAATCATAAGTGGTTGGACTTTGTTGACCAAACCAGGATAGAGCTGGGAACCGGCGACAGGGTTATTGTAAAAGGAGGTGTTTACATATCTGAATACAGGATATCCATACCAAAGGAATTGACTGAATAATGATCACTCAACCTTATATTAACCAGGTTGATCTAATTTTGCAGGTGATACCTTATATAGCATCTGAAAAGAATCTTGCTTTGAAGGGTGGAACTGCCATAAATCTTTTCTTGCGGAACATGCCCCGGTTATCTGTCGATATTGACCTCACATATATGCCATTTGATAACAGGGAAACTGCTCTATCTAATATTTCTGGTTCCCTCGGAAGAATCAGGGAATTGATAACAAAATCAATCCAGGGAACTACCGTTAACAATCATACCATTGAAGGAAATGATGTCAAATTGTTAGTCCAGTCTAAAAATGCTCAAATAAAAATCGTAGTAAACACGATTACACGGGGTCATCTTCATCCGGTGAAATTGCTTCAGGTCAATGATACAGTACAGGAAAGGTTTAACAAGTTTGCAGCAATCCAGGTTGTTTCCCATGCAGAACTATATGGAGGAAAAATATGTGCGGCACTTGACAGGCAACATCCCAGGGATCTTTTTGATATGTATTTGTTATTTCTGGAATCTGGGTACAATGAAAATATAAAAAATGGTTTTATTCAAGCACTTGTAAGCCATATGCGAACAATGTATGAGGTTTTGCAGCCTCATCTGCCGGACCATCGGTCTGCATTTGATAATCAGTTTCAAGGAATGTCTGACATTAGATTTACATATGAAGACTTCGAAGCTACCCGTGAAAAACTTGTCCAGACAGTAAATTCAAGTTTGTCCGAAAATGATCGTTCTTTTTTGCTGAGTTTTATACGAGGGAATCCGGACTGGAACTTGTTTCCGGTTGAAGGACTTAAGGATATGCCAGCTGTCCAATGGAAACTACAGAATATTCATAATTTGATAAAATCTAATCCTGAAAAACACATTGAATTAGTAAGCAAGCTTGAATCGTACCTTACTTAAGCTGAGGCAATATTCCTCATTGTTAAAAGCAAGCTGATCTACTAATTGCTATCCAAATAATTCTACACCCTCTGTACTTTGTCCGACGTAGCACCAGGACGGAGGACACAGTGAGAGATGAGCTGGCAGCCGAGGGGTTTCAAAAAACTTATTGCAATATGATTTAGTGTAGCGGAAAAGGGAAGGTTAATGAGGGTTGAAGTGTTGAAGAGTTTAAGTGGTTTATATAACGACAAAAGACCAACGACGAAAGACTAACGGGAGGAAGTG
>CAZSJH010000343.1:0-2548 GCA_964607105.1 uncultured Rikenellaceae bacterium
CAGCAACCACAAAAATCCCTGAAACTATCTCCTTCTTCACCTATTGACCTTATAAGATCACCCTCAATCGTTCTGAATTCAATTTGTCTTTTACCTGTATTCGCTATAAGGAGAGTGTCGAAATAGGTAAGTGCAACATCGAAATAAGGGCTGGGAATAATTAATTGATTGCCGGGGTGACCCACTATTGACTTAAGGGCACCATTTCTATCAACTACAAATACCAGTTTGTTACCTGCATCAGCAACAGCCAGGTAATTATTGTTAGCTGATATACCTGTTATGATAGCACCATCATCGTAAGGGCCCCATTCACCAAGCATATCTCCAGTCCTGTCATATAGCTTTATTATATCATCAGTTGCAGCAAAAAGAGTATCATTATTGAAACATACAGCATTAATGGGGATTTCTGTCTTTATACTCCATAACTTATTATATTCCAGGTCTAAACAAACCAGGAACGAATCACCGGCACAGAATAAAGCATCATTTGAAGTTGCTACTGCTTTTAATGTGCCGTCCGTGAACCTCAGTTCATTGATTATATCCCAGTTGGTATTGATAAGCTGAGGAGTGTCATCCTGTTCAATAATAACTTTGTTATCAGATTTCCCGGTGGCAACATCATACACAATATAGCCTATACAAGCTACTATTATGATTATCGCTGCAAGACCTGCTGTTTTCCTGCTCATTTGTCTCTGGTTACCTGTTTATTATTTATCTATGTCAGTTTTTCTCATATCTTAAATTACTTAAAATCCGGATTCATACCTGTTTAATTATTTTGAATTACCTGTAAGGGTAGTCTCTCCCTGGGATTTTAAATCCAGGCAAACCATACTATGTGAATCTCTCATGATAAGGTAGCCATCAGCATATGCAAAGGGGCCCCAGGAATCGACACCTTCTTCAATTATGGTCTGGCTTTCAATAAGGTCTACACTATTGATCCCGAACCGGAACATAAATAACTCTGCATTATCATTGGCCAGGAACATCCTGTCATTAATGATAATATATGGACCAAGGCCAAACCTGTTTTCTTTCCCGCTTGTCCATACCGGGTTTTGAAGATCTGACACATGATAGCAGGCAAGCTGGCTTCGTAATTCCCCGGCATCTTTAGGCTGAATCGTCCAGAGGTAGTCACGAAATACTATCGGTGTCTGCTGTTCACTTGCCATTCCTTCCCTTGGTGAATGTGCTTCAATAACCCTGGCAGTGAATCCCGGACCTTCCATGTATACTTTCAATTTTCCTCCTCCTGCACCATAGCCTGCAGTAAATGCTATCTCATTGTTTCCTAGGTAAACAGGGCAGGGAGCAATAACTGTAGGATTCCATTCGGATGTCTTCCATAGCAACTCGCCCCTGTTTTCTCCTTCTGCAGCAATACCGCATATTCCTCCTACTGCCATATATACATATGTTTTTATTCCATGTATTGTCATCGGAATAATTGAGGAATGCGACATTTTCCATTTATCCGGGTTGGGTGTTTCCCAGAGTATATTTCCTGTTTCACAATCGACACCTATCATTAAAGATTCTCCACCCACTGCCAGTACAGCTACTCCTTCATCAATAAGAGGGCATTGAGCAGTATACCACTGTGGTATTTCAGCCGAGTGATTCCTTACAAGATCAAGTGTCCAGAATAGTATACCTGTTACAGGATCTGTGCACATCACATGGCACATCGGTCCCATTGAAACCAGGTATTTATCACTTACGGCCGGGATGCTTCTCGACATACCGTGATTACGTTTTATTGCTACGTTGTACCATCTTCTCCAGACCTCCTCCCCACTTTCAAGCGAAAAGCACCTAAGCTCATCAGCCCTTATTTTTTCATTATAGTCAAGAACATAAACCCTGCCGTTTTTTATAGCTGCTGCTGCATGACCTTCCCCGAGGTTTACCTGCCACAATATTTCCGGGCCTGCATCCGGCCATGTATCAGGGAGTTGTATGTTATCAGAACATATGTTATCATAGCCGGGGCCTCTGAATCGGGACCAGTCACTGCTTATACCTGTAGTCTGACCGTCATATTCGGCAAAAAACTCACCTACTATCACAGGGTCCCCTTCCTCAACCAGGTCCGGCCTGTTATCCAGACCCGGAATCCTCTCCTCAATTATTCTTCCGGGTCCGCCCCTCATGAACCAGACAAAAGCAGTAGAGAACAGTATTATTATTACTGCGGGGACTATTATAGAATATAGGTTTTTAATATTCATTATCACGAAATTCAGAAATGTGGGGCAAGGTTACTGATGCTTATATCCTGATGGAAATTACTTTATGGAAAACACCATAAGAATTTCACCATGCCTGATGTACAGTTTGCCATCCTTGATGACAGGATGTGCCCAGTGTGGCCCCGTACCCCTGGTGATCTGGAACTCACTTACTATATCCAGCTTCTCAGGATCTGGTTTTGCCAGACCGACATGTCCCGTCCGTTCTTCGTATAAATAAAGCATGCCATCAGCATAAATGATTGGACCTTTGCAGTGCCACCTTTCCGTCCACATTG
>CAZSJH010000344.1:0-2547 GCA_964607105.1 uncultured Rikenellaceae bacterium
AAGAACAGATTAAATTTATTGACATTTGGGAAGCAGAGAATTACCGGAGAAGCGTATAAGAAATTCTATCATATTATTAATTACACTGGAATTTATATGTTAAACAGCTGGCAGGCATAAGATTAAAATATGAGATATTTATTCAGCATTATCCTATTGTTATTACTGATATCATGCAGCCATTGGCAAAAAAATGCAAAGACAACAAAGGTTCTGACCTATGCCCATCCCGCCCGTTCCTGGAATGAGGCATTACCCGTGGGCAATGGGAGGCTGGGAGCGATGGTTTTCGGTATTGTTACACGTGAGCGTATTCAGTTTAATGAAGAGACTTTATGGACAGGTGCGCCCCATGATTATTCACATCCGGGGGCTGCTGAGTGCCTTGATACATTAAGAATGCTTATTCTCAATGGTAAAGCCCGGGAAGCGGAAAGGATAGCCATGGAACATTTCATGAGTTTACCCCTGGGGCAGAAAGCCTATCAACCATTTGGCGATCTCTACCTTGAGTTTCCGGAGCATAAAGAATATACTGATTATGAGAGAAGCCTTGATATCAGTCAGTCCTTATGCCGTACAAGATATAAAGTGGATGGAGTGACTTACACACGCGAGGTACTGGCAAGTTATCCTGACCAGGTTATTGCTATAAAACTTACTGCAAGCCAAAAGAAGTCACTTAGCTTTGGGCTCATGCTGGACACCCCACATGAAAAAAAGAGTATTTCCGGCAATGGGAATCAGCAAACACTTTCCGTAGAGGTTAAAGAAGGTGCTCTGGAGGGGATGGCACGGATTAATGTTGAAACTGATGGAGAAATCACTTATTCAGATCATAAGATTCAGATACAGGATGCGGGAGAAGCAACTATTTACCTGGCAGCTGCTACAAACTTTGTGAATTACAGAGATATAAATGGAGATCCTTCAGCTCGCATTATAGAGTATTTTAATGGGATTCGGAAAAAATCTTTCAGAAGGATCAGGGCAGATCATATTGCTGATTATGCCTCCTTATTCAATCGCTTTGACATAGGATTTGGCAACAGCACCCGGGATACAATTACTATGGACAAACGTCTCCGGATGTTTAATCAGTCACCTGAAGACCCCGGGTTGGTGGGTCTTTATGTTCAATATGGACGTTACCTGATGATCTCATCAAGCCGCCCGGGGACTCAACCTGCTAATCTTCAGGGGATATGGAATCAGGATTTGAAGCCCCCCTGGGAGAGCAAGTATACCTTGAATATTAATGCAGAAATGAATTACTGGCCTGCAGAATTGACAAATCTGAGTGAATGTCATCAACCGCTGTTTGGTTTAATTGAAGAATGTGCAGAAACGGGAGAAAAGACTGCCAGAGTTCATTATGGTGCTGATGGATGGGTGGTTCATCA
Organism: uncultured Rikenellaceae bacterium; assembly: GCA_964607105.1. GTDB lineage: Bacteria > Bacteroidota > Bacteroidia > Bacteroidales > VadinHA17 > UBA9300. Next base: position 1,404 of record CAZSJH010000344.1, read on the forward strand.
TAATACTGACATCTGGCGTGGAACTGCTCCCATAAATCATTCAAATCACGGGATATGGGTAGGTGGCAGCGGATGGCTATGCATGCATTTGTGGGAGCACTACCGGTATACTCTGGATAATATTTTTTTAAAGGAAAGAGCATGGCCAATAATGAAAAATGCTGCACAGTTTTACCTGGATTATATGATTGAGGATCCTGAAACCGGATGGCTGATAGGTATCCCTTCCAACTCACCCGAGATAGGCGGCCTTGTTGCAGGACCCACAATGGATCATCAGATCATCAGATCATTATTCCGTGCTTGCATTGAAACCACCGAAATAATAGGGGAGGACAATGATTTTGCGGAAATATTAAAAGAAACAATTCCACGAATTGCACCCAATCAGGTAGGTCGCTATGGCCAGTTGCAGGAATGGCTGGAAGATAAGGATGATCCTGAGGTTAAACACCGTCATGTATCCCATCTGTGGGGGGTGCATCCCGGTGATGATATTACCTGGGAAAAATCTCCGGAACTGATGAAAGCAGCCAGGCAATCGTTACTATTCCGTGGAGACGACGGTACCGGCTGGAGCCTGGCCTGGAAGATCAATTTCTGGGCACGTTTCCTCGATGGTGACCATGCCTATGAACTTATAAAACTACTGTTCCGTGTCAAAGAAGAGGCAAATGTGAACTGGGGCGGTGGCAGTTATATTAACCTTTTTGACGCTCATCCACCATTCCAGATAGATGGTAATTTTGGAGCAGCAGCAGGTATAGTTGAACTTTTGATACAATCTCACCAGGGATTTATCGACCTGCTCCCGGCTCTGCCATCAGCACTATCAGACGGCTTCATAAAGGGAGTATGTACCAGGGGAGGTTTTGAAATTGATATGGAATGGAAAGATGGAGATATCGTACACCTCAGAGTCCTGTCAAAGGAAGGTCAGCTTTGTAAACTGAGATATAATGATAAAGCGGTCGAGTTTGAAACAGAGGAAGGAAAAGAGTATTATATGGGAAGGAATTTCACCTTTCCCCGGTTTTTAAATCTATAACTGTTCCCAGAACAGGACTTCCCGTAACTCGCTAAGCTCGAACGGGATAAACTTCTCGCCTGTTTTATTGTCGCTATGCTCCAATAAAAAAACCGG
>CAZSJH010000345.1:0-2544 GCA_964607105.1 uncultured Rikenellaceae bacterium
AGAAGCGTCTCGGCTTCCTGAAACTCTTCCAAAGAAATATGTAACATAATTAAATCTGACAAGAACCGGGGATCAAAGTAAAACTCACCGAGCACTCTGTTTAAGTGGTAGATGGCTTTCTTTGGATTTCCGGTTTCCAGATAGATCTCACCCAGGTATCTGCGAACAATATGTGAGTCAAACTGATCTAAGGAACCTTCTAAAATTGCCATTGCTTCAGACAGCCTGCCCTCTGAGTATAATTGTTTTCCTGCTTGGAATGTATTTATCATAGGTATATTGCTTGGGAGGTATCCTCAGGTACTGAATTGCATCGTGTTTTCTAAGCTCCTGCGCAATGGCCTCTGCATCCTTTTTTTGATTTCCGTATATACAGGCCATATAGGCCTTGCCCAGGGTCTTAATCTGGTCACCGAATTCTGAAGTCGCTGAGAATGCCTCCTGGAAACTTTTCCTTGCATTCTGGTAATCAGCTTTTATCAAATAGATCTCCCCCATTCTGTACCTGGCATAAAAAGATTGTTCATACTCAAGCGACTTTTTGAAATATTTGAGAGCGAGGGGCAGATGACCAAGCCTAATCAGCGAAGATGCCGCATCACGATAGTTTGCGGCAATGTATGGGTTGGTACGCAAAAGGGCCTCATACTCACGGTAAGCCTTGTAAATTTCACCCTGCACTTCATATTCTCTAGCCAGATCTAATCGGAGGTTATCAAGGAATTCTTCCGGATCCCTGAAGGCAATAAAGGCCATAGAATCCACCATAGACCCGGGACGGTAAGACGATCTATAATCCGGCAGTTTTGCATTGATCGGAACAAATGGCCAGTGGGTTTTCAAATTTTCAATTCGATGATGAGCCAACAGGCTATCCAGGGCAGTATAACCCCAGTTTATTTTGTAATAATCCGAAGGATAGAGCAGATTCGAATCAACCTCTCCCATGATCCCGGTTTTAATAATTTCAGCAAAGAACACATCTGCCATTAAGAAATTACCCTCAATATTCGGATGTACATGTTCTGTCAATAAATTATTCCCGATGATTCCGTGTGGAGATTTTTGTTCAAAACGCTCCAGCATTGGCACATGGTATGAATCATACTCCCGGCATAGTTCACGGATGATCTGATTAAGCTCCTCACTGGCCCTGAAACGAATACCATCGAGGTCTTTTGCTTTATAGAAATATTGTCGGGCCTTTTCGTAATCCTCATTCCTGTATGCAGTTTCAGCTGTGGTAAAGGCATTCATGGCCTCGTCGGTTGAACCGGTCGTAACGGAGCTCAACGGTTTTATGTCTTTTACATTGGAAATCACTTCACTGAAAAACACGGGAACGTTTTTATCCTTGAATTTTTTTAGCAAATCACCCATATTTTGTCTGTATCGCTCCATTGCCATTAAATAGTCATCGCTTTTGTACCGGATGTTCTTATTTGCAGCGATGCGTTTCATCAGGGTTCCATGCACCTTATCAGATCTCCCTGCACCCATGTTCACTATGGTGGAATTTATTATATCGCGGATAAGTTGATAAAAGCGTAAATCCATTAACCATAAATGAATCCGGGTCAGTATCCGGCTTTTGCTCATACTCTCATTTGAGCCAATCCCGAAGGCGCCGTAGAATTCGTTATGACCGGCATACAGCAAGATCGCATCAGGATCATATTTTATGATCTCGTCAGCAAAATCCAGAAGTGTGTAACTGTTTATGGCTGTAATGGCTGTATTCACCACTTCAATCTGTCGGTCCGGATACGTATCTTCCAGCCTTTTGTGAAGAATTCTCGAAAACATCAGATTCCTTTCAAACGGAAATCCAAACACGGTTGAGCTGCCCAGAACAAAAATGCGAAATGTCCCTTCCGGTTTCTGCCTCAGGAAAATATCATTTGGTGGGGCATCGTATTCGAATTTCTGAAAATACTTTTTGCCTACAGCCGGATTTACGATTGAATAGTGCTCGTAACCTTCAGCCGGGTTTGTAATAAACAGGTTCAGGTTATCACCGTATGAAAAAAGCCGGAGTACAGCCTCCAATACTGCAAGAATGAGCAAGGGCATACTCAGAGCAATGATCTTGATGAGAAGTTTTCTAAACCCGTTTTTCGCTCTTTCCAAGGAATGGTGTTTTTTTATTATAAGAGTTGGAATAATGAAATGGAAACATAAGGATTTTATCTTTTTTGGCAAAGTGTCGAAGCAGAATTCGTTGTGAGATTGAATGTTGACAAGGTATATGAAGCAATACCCTCTGAGAAACCAGTCCCATGCGATTATTTGATTTATTGATATCGATTCAAAATTAGGCTTAATACCATAGGTTTCTATAAATTTTTTTAATACATTGGTCCTTACCCAATTATTTTCATCAACCTTGAATAGCTAAAATCTATTGATGGTTTTAAATAACCTGTTAGTACTAACCAAAAACAAGTAATTATGAAAGTTAAAATTTTTACACTTTTTCTTTGTACTCTGTTTGTGGCAAGTGCATTTGCCCAGACAAGACCGGAAGCCGTGATCAAGAAGGCT
>CAZSJH010000346.1:0-2533 GCA_964607105.1 uncultured Rikenellaceae bacterium
CGTCTGACTCTGGATCAGAAGAGTCCAGGTTCGAGCCCTGGCGAAGCAACAAAAATACCCCGCATCAGTGGGGTTTTTTGTTGTGGAGCAGGGAGCCCTGACATGCCGAGCAACGCGAGACATCGTCAGTGGCCCTGGCGAAGCAACACATATATTTCAATAAAGCTCTGATATGCAATAATATTGGGGCTTTTTTATTTTTTGCGACTGGCACATAACTGGAACAAATTAAATCTTCATCTCATTTCACTCTATTTCCTTATATTGCTGATATACAAATAGTTGTAATATGCTGACACATTGTAAGATGCCTTATAATGCTGTTTTTAAGCGTTTTAAGGGGCTTTGGTGTTTTTTGATGGTATACCATTACTGAGGTGAAGGCAATGCCTTATAGTGGCTGTAAATGGCATTAAATCAGGGATATGGATGTTTGGTATATTGTTAATATGTTGATATAGAGACGTTTGAACGACAAGGGAAGTCGGAGTTGATACTACTGTAAATCATTTTACTCTTTTAAAGAAAGAAAAGTATCCATCAGCAAAATTGTCAAAAAGAACAAGAGTATCGTTACCTTGAAATTCTACATTTTGCCTTCCCAGTATGAGATGGGGTTGAATTGTATCAGAAGAGAAAGTGATTATTGTTTCTTCACTTTCCTGCTTATTTACAATGATTCGGCCTATATCCTTGACATCATTGTTTGCAATGATTCCGTATATTCCATACCTGACAACTTCAAGAAAATCGAATGTCGGATCGTAAGTTCCACCTGCTATACCTCCACAATAATAAAGGAATTCCCATTTCCCATAGATTTTTTGATTTTCTTCAGTAAAAATCTCGTTGTCATAGTATTTATCTTTAGTTACCAAGTCTGTAATGAGGAACTGATTCTCTTTTTCACATGAAGCCACAAATACTAAAAAAACTATTAGTGAGCTAATAAATTTATAATTCATTGAATTACAGATTGATTTGTAGTCGTAAACATACAATTATTATACCAAATCAATTAGCTATATCTGTCCCCAAAATCCCACCCAGGTAACTTGGGATCAGGCTATACATAAAAGTGTGATAAGACCAATTAAGCATACCGCTTGTTAAGCATAGACTTTTTATTCGTCATATGGGTAAATTGTATCTAATTTAATACATGTGATCTCACAAAGAGCAGTGACATAAGTGTTGGATTCTGTTTTGTATCCTTTGAATTTCACAGTCTGGTTTTCTTCTAAAACGAAATATTCAGGAAACTCACACGGACAATAATCATAAGATATATTATAACTGGGCATCTCTATTATATAGCGGTTCAATAGTCCTGAATAGGTGATCCAACCTTGACTTAAAGGGACATAATTTTCCGGCTTTTCTACAACAATGCAATCAGTGCAGAACTCATTCTGCTCCTTTGTGCATGAACCTACCAAAAGGATACATAATATCAATATGTTTATGATTTTCTTTTTCATAGCTTATGCCTAATGGTCAGCAGTATGATTAGTATCCGGCCCCGAATAATCCGGGGAAATAATCCGAACACCTTTTACTCTATATTCTTAGTCTTAAAATATACTCTTAATCCTAAATATATATTAAGCCCTTTTGTTATCTGACTTCCTTCTTCAACCGCTAGGGCAGTTTTATGTATATAGTTATAATTAACTTGTGGTTCAAAGGCCACTGAATTATTAAGCTTTAGGCTATAACCTATTCCAATTGCCCACATATTATTACCCCATTTAATCTTATCACCAGATGGGCCATAGTTGAATAATCCAAATACCCAGGAAGTTGATGCAAATAATCCTAAATCTGTTGAATACCTAAACATGGGTCCAACCAGGAAATTATGGCTAAAGAATTGATTGGGAGATCCAAAATCATAAATAGCTTTCTCAAAATTATATACACCGATTACACCTAGAGAAACATTATTCCATAAATAATAAGCAACATCTAGATTGGAATCAAACTTCCTATATTTCGTTAAATAGTATGAATCTTTTTGAAGAATTGAATTAGGATTTATTTCTTTTAAAGATTCTATACTAATTGAAACCATCCCTCCAGTACTTAAGGTACCTTTTATGAATCGTTTTGAGGATTGGCCGCTAACACAATGAGCTATAAGAATTAGTAAAATGAAAAAGAATATTATTTTTTTCATAACAAGAATTTCAATAATTGATGTAAAACGCTTTAATACATTAACTTAATCTATTTTCTTTAAATATGCACATCCCTTTGTGGATACGCATAGTATAAATATCCCTTTATCAACATGTGTATAAGAATGGTACGCGTCACAAGCACGACTTACATTATCTTCTTCTGTTTTATCTCTGTAAGTGAAGTATAATGTATCATCTAAATGATCTTTATAATATTTAGGAGGTAAATTGTAACATTCAACAACATTATCATAGGTTGGATCAGAAGTGAGAGTATCACCTATATTTATATCAGGATTAAGAATTTGAATTAATACACTATACGGATCTTCTGGACCCCAACAATAATT
>CAZSJH010000347.1:0-2508 GCA_964607105.1 uncultured Rikenellaceae bacterium
AGACTTTCCGCCTTCTGAGCTCCTGCCAGAAGTTTTTAGGATTGTCAGATTTTTCCGGCATAAGGCTTATTTATAGGTTTATTTAATAAATAAATGTATACAATTCTGATATTATAATCAAGAATAATAATTGCTTAAGGCTAAAGCTAAGGCTCCACATTCTCTTGAGCCACGGTGGACGCAGTAAGGAGGAGGAATATTAAACTGTATTTATACGACTATTTTATAGCTTTCTACAGTGGTAAGGATTTAATGCTACCAATCTGCTTTAAAATATTCTTTTATAAGACTTTGAAATCTTTCCTCATTGTGTAATAGGTAAAGATCAGGGCTTAGTTTTATCCATGTCAGTTCCCTATAGCCGGCCTCGAGTGCCTTCCCCAGATGGTCTAGAGCTTCACTTGTTCTGCCCTGGGCTGCAAGAAACTCTGCGAATTGTAAATGTGCGCTTGTGTCGACCTCAATTATTTTTTTACCGACTTCCCATGCTGTATCTATTTCACCCAGGCGGGTCAATACCAGTCCATAGTGGTAATATGAATAAGGATTGCCAGAATCATTCCTCACCCAGGTTTCAGCATTCTTTTTGAATTCAAGAAAATGCTTCATTGCATTCTCATTTTCTTCCATAAGCTTATAAATCACACCCATTTGATAATGAACAGGTGTTTCCCACGGTGCTATCTTAAGAAAATCATTATAAACTTCAACAGCCTTTTCGTACTTACCCATAAGCCTATAGACATGACCTAAATTATACTGGTTTATGCCAAGCCCCGGGTCAAGGCTCCTGGCTTTAAGGTATTCAATTTCAGCCTTTTCCAGACTGTCGATACATACATATGCACAACCCAGATAAAGATGCCCAAATGGATTTTCAGGTCCATGCTCTATCATCTTTTTTGACCAGACCAGGACAGAGTCTATAATACAAAGACGTGATAGATATATCTGATTAAGTGAACTGTATGAAAGCATAAGGTATGGGTCAATGCTGAGTGCAATTTTAAATTCTTCTGCCGCCTTTTCAAAGTTGCCCTTATTCATATAGTACCAACCTATGTTATTACGTGGTGCTGATTCATCCGGATACAGTTCAGTTGCCGTTGTTTCATATTGAATGGCTTTATCAAGATCCCCTTCAATATGACTGGCATAGAAAGCAAGGATAGCATATTTTTCAATTTCAGTAAGATCATCAATCGATGAGATTGCCTCTTCCAACCATTTCTTTCCTTTCTCTTTATCAAATCTCTCATATAGAATATTACCCAGGGAAGCTTTTGCTCCTGTGAAATTAGAATCGATCTGGATGGCATTCTCATAATGAATTACAGCACCTTTATAATCCATGTTTATCTGACTTTCCAGGCCGATTGAGAACTGTTTAAGTGCATTCAGAGACGAAGTAGTAACTTTTGCAAGTGGCTTATTCTGTCCGGATATTTTATATCTCGATTCACCCAGGTTACGTCTTATCATGTGACTAAGCTGATCCAATTTTTCTATAATCTCATCCTGACTCTGTGCATAGATTACTTCTGACCTTACCACTTCTCCGTTTTTCGCTTCCACAATTTTTGCAGTTAAGATATACCGGCCTCCGACCCTGCTGATACCCGGAACAATACATAATTCAACTCCTTCCCTTATAGCAATCTCTCTGCCTGTTACTTCATCAATATGTACTACGCTATCTTTTTTCATTCTTCGTAAGGTCTCGAACATTCTCTGGCGTGGAATTACATTAATATATTTTGATTGGTTTATACTTAGTGTAAATGCAGTATTCAGTGAGTTGTCAAAAATTTCCTCGCCAGTGAGATTTTCAAAATCAGTTATTACAATCCAGTCGCGTTCTTCAAAAGGGATTGATTTCCCGCTGAAAAAGAAGAAAAGTGCTACTGAGGCAACTATTACAATCATTGAACCGGATGTATAAATCTTCTCTTTTCTTTTTTTAGTCTTACTTTGATCACCTTGAGGCTTGATGGTATACGGGACTAAATCATCAGAATCATAAGCGGTATCCTGGTCATAACCTACCTGCTCATAATCAGTTAAGTAAATCTCATTCCATTGTGATTCATCCACCTTCTTCCTTAGTTTTATCCCATCTGATGTTGTAATGAAAAACCATGCAAACACTATTGCAAAGGGGAATCCAATAATTGCTGCAACCATAATAATATATATGACCAGGTCCGGTATATTTATGTATCCCGAGACAATATCTGCCATTTCCAGTAAGCCGAAAGCTGCAGCTATGTAAATAGTTATAACATGGATTACTTTTCTGTCTTTTAGTTCCTGCCAGAGATCAAATGGTTTGTGAATCATATTGAATATTTAGTTGTTTTAATACAATATAATAAATCAATGCCTTGAAAATTATCAATCATACAATTTACGAAACTTTTTTAATAGAGATAATTGGAATAATGGAATGATGGGTCTACTCCGAAAAGTCCAAAATCAATTATGCGACTCCGCTGGAGTCGAGGTTTT
>CAZSJH010000348.1:0-2503 GCA_964607105.1 uncultured Rikenellaceae bacterium
TTAGGGGTACACACGCTTTCCAGGCGTGCCAGTTAAGCCACTCCTGCATCTCTCCAAATGGGGACCCCTTGGTATCTCACAGCTTTTCAAAGAATTTCAGGCGGCCAAAATACGAAAAATTATTAAAAATACATACCTTAAGGACTTATTTCTCCCCTCAGGCTACTATTTAGAAGTTTTTTAATAATATCTGCATCATGATAATTACCAAGTAAATACATTAATTTGGCCACGGCAGCTTCCAGTGTCATATCATAACCACTCACAACACCTGCCTTTAACAGATACCTGCTCGTTTCATACAGGCCCATATCAACCCTGCCTGAATGGCATTGCGTAATATTTAATACAAGTCCTCCGTTTGCAATATAGCTCCTGATTGCATCTATGTACCAGGCTTCGGTAGGCCCGTTTCCCGTTCCGAATGATTCAATAATGACGGCCCTGGTAGGAGAGGACATAAAATATTTTTCAACTGTTACCCTGTTTATGCCAGGGAACAGTTTAAGAATAGATATGCTGCTGTCAAGTTTAATATTAGCCCTCATATTCTTCCTGACAGTAGGCGTAAGTATGATTCTGTCATTGTATTTTATGCTTATTCCCGCTACAGCCAGGGGAGGACAATTGGGTGAGTCAAAGGCATTAAAATGCTCTGAACTGAATTTGGTTGTGCGGTTGCCCCGCCTGAGGTGGTTCTCGAAATATATGCAAACCTCCGGAACGGGTGTTTTGCCACTTATTTTTGCAGCAGCTATTTCAATGGCGCTGATAAGATTTTCTTTACCATCAGTCCTTATCATTCCTATAGGCAGCTGCGAGCCCGTAAAAATCACCGGTTTTTCAAGGTTCTCGAGCATAAAGCTCAGGGCAGAGGCTGAATATGCCATAGTATCTGTTCCATGTAATATCACGAATCCGTCATACCGGTCGTAATTTTCTCCAATGATACCAGCCATTTTCTGCCACGATTCAGGGCTAACATCTGAAGAATCAATTAGAGGATCAAAGGAAATAGTATCAATACTGCAATCAAAACGCTGTAGCTCAGGAACCTGTTTTTCAATGAGCTTAAAATTAAAAGGGACAAGCACCCCCGAAGAAGGGTCATGAACCATCCCAATAGTCCCACCGGTATATACTATTAAAATAGATGAAGTATTTTTCACAGGCGTTCTTTACTCCAAATTAAACAAGTTAATACAATTTGATGTGCTTATTCTGGCAATTTCTTCTACTGTCATTCTTTTTATTTCAGCGAGTCTTTCAGCAATATACCTGATATAGGAGCTCTCATTGCGTTTGCCTCTTCTGGGCACAGGGGCCAGGTAAGGAGAGTCAGTCTCAAGTATTATATTTTCAATGTCAATCGTTTCCAGTGTCTTATCAAGTGACGAGTTACGGAAAGTTAGTATTCCTCCTATCCCAAGAAGAAAACCCCTGTTAATTATTTCACGGGCCTGCCCGGGATTACCGGTAAAAGCATGAAATACCCCGCGAAGACCTTCTATCCCGGATTCATCTATTAATCTGAGAATTTCATCCATGCTCTCCCTTGAATGTATCACTACAGGAAGGTTTTCTCTCACTGCTAATTTTATCTGTTCTGTGAATGCTTCCTCCTGCTCCCTGATGTAAGTCTTGTCCCAGTAAAGATCAATGCCTATCTCACCCACTGCAATAAATTTATTACTGTGAATATTCTTATTTACCGCTTCAAGATGCTCTTCATAATCATTCTTTATGCTTGTAGGGTGTACTCCTATCATGGGGAGGCATATCCCCGGGTAATTATTTACCATCTGCATCATAGGGCTAATTGAATCCTTGTCAATATTCGGAAGAAGCATTTTTATGACATCCTGGTTGAGGGCCCTTTTAATAACCTCATCCCTGTCATCATCAAATTCAGGTAGGTAGAGATGGGTGTGACTGTCTATTAATTGCATCTTGTAAATAAGCTATTAAGATTCAAACATAGGAAACAAAAAAAAAAGGGCAAAGAAATTACCCCTTTTTCAATCTTTCTGACGGCTTTTTTATACTACTCCCTGAGCAAGCATAGAATCAGCTACTTTAATGAACCCTCCGATATTTGCTCCCATAACATAATTAATATAACCATCTTCACGCTTTCCATATTTGACGCAGGTATCATGTATATTTTTCATTATGATCTGTAACCTGGTGTCAACTTCTTCGCGTGTCCATGCGAGACGCATCGAATTCTGGGTCATTTCCAGTCCTGAAACAGCTACTCCACCGGCATTAGCTGCTTTCCCCGGACCGTATAGTATGCCTGCGTCCAGGTAAGCATTAATAGCGTCGGGAGTTGAAGGCATGTTAGCTCCTTCAGAAATGCAGTAGCAACCATTCTTAATAAGTCTTTTAGCTTCTTCCCCGTTTATTTCGTTTTCTGTCGCGTTGGGCATAGCAACGTCACATTTAACACTCCAGGGTCTCTTACCCTCGAAGTATTCAACACCATATTTTTCAGCATATT
>CAZSJH010000349.1:0-2497 GCA_964607105.1 uncultured Rikenellaceae bacterium
CCTTACCCATGGTGTTATTGCAACATTCCTGCTCTTTTACATCCTGGAGCGCGACCTCTGGCTTGAGCTTTTTGAATGGTTTTAGATATTCTTATTCATTCTTTAATACAAGGGCCGGATTGGAATTTGCTGCACGACCGGTAATGCCGCTCACTGTAAACAGTGCCAGGATTAAGGTAATAATGCCTGCTATTATAAATATGAGAGGTCCAATAGAAACCTTGTAAGCAAAATTACTCAACCATTGCACCATAATATAATATGCAAGCGGACAGGCAATAATAAATGATATGCAAAGCCATCTGACATATTTGCGGCTGAGTAGAATAACCAACTGCTGGAACGAAGCTCCCATAACCTTACGTATGGCTACCTCTATTCTTCGTTGCTGGGCAATGAATGAGGCAAGACCAAATAATCCCATACAGGCCACTAATATTGCCAGGAATGATAGAAGCGTAAAAACCTGTTTCGTTTGTTGTTCATTCTGATATAATGAATCATAATCCTCCCCCAGATAGGAATGACGTAAAGGGATGCCAGGCATATATTCATCCCAAACGCTGTTAATCGCAGTAAGTAATTCTTTATTAGTACCAGGATGAAACCTGATTGCCATGTATCGTATTGTACTCCCCCTCGGGCCTCCCTGAAAGAATATTCCCATCGGCCTCATTTCACGGTGTTTTGATTCATAATGAAAATCCTTAATTACTCCTAGTATCTCATAATTAAGCCCCCCATCAGTAATATATTTACCAATCGGCTTATCAATGCCTATTACCTCAACTGCTGTTTTATTGAGAAGGACCGCGGTTGAATCTATCATTCTATCAGGAGAGAAGAATCGTCCCTCTGAAAGCTCCAGTTTCAGGACATCGTCATAAGCCTGATCCGCACTGAATACATTAAGTGTAAAACTCTTATCAACTCCCTCGGCCCCGAAGCCAATATTTGAAAATCCCATGCCAGGTAAACTTGAGGCAAAAGATATATGTTGAACTGCAGGATATTTTTCTAAATCATCCTTAACTATTTGTTGTTTATCTGAAAATGACGGAGGTGTATGTATAACAAGTACATTTTCTTTATCAAACCCAAGATCCCCGTCCTGGAGCAATTTCATCTCCTTCATAATTACGAGAGTGCCTATGATAAGGAATATTGATGCCGTAAACTGTATTATTACCAGCACGTTCCTGATACCTACTCCCCTGTTTTCCGATAAGGTATTTGCTTTAAGCACCTTGACAGGTTCGTAGGAAGAGAGGAATAAAGCAGGATATAATCCGGTTAAAATGCTGATAACTAACCATCCCAGAAGGATAGCTGCAAAAATTCTTACATCACTGAACAGGTTAAAGCTTATAGCTCGATCAAGCCAGTCGTTATAATACTGTAGTATTATTTTTATTACCACCAGGGATATTACGAGGGCGAGAAAAGTAATAATGGCTGATTCACCAAGGAACTGCACCACAAGCTGGCGATTACTTGAACCGGTTGCTTTTCGAATACCTACCTCGCGTGCTCTGAGGCTCGATTTGGCAATTGACAGGTTAACAAAATTGATGCTGGCAATTATCAATAAAAATAAAGCTATTGCGGAAAAAATATAGATATACTTCATATTACCGTTCGTTTCCCATTCCCCGTTTATATCTGAATGAAGATGTATACTTTCCAGAGGCTGCAGATAAAATTCCCAGTAATCTCCCTGGGCTGCACGGGTTTTATATGCTTCCTCCCCTCCAAACACTTCATAAACATAGTTGACAAATTTCTTTTCCAGTTCATGATATGAAGCTCCCTCATTTAAAAGAATATAGGTAATAAAATTATTGCTTGACCATCCGTTATTGTTTATTACCTCTGGGAATGTTGTGGATGAAACAACGAAATCAAGATGAAAATGTGAGTGGTCAGGCATATCCTTAAAGACTCCGGCAACAGTATAAGCTACCTCACCAAGATATGGAACATCTATCTCCATTACTTCACCCAGGCAGTCAGTGCTCCCGAAGTATTTTCTCGCGCTTGTCTCTGACAGTGCTATTGCATTAGGATCTGCAAGAGCTGTTTTTGGATTACCATTGATCATAGGAAGCGTGAATATTGAAAAAAGAGAGGAGTCGGCCATTACAAACAATCTTTCATAGTAATATCTGTCGCCTATTCTTGTGGTAATATCACTTATGCTTATTGTCTTTACTGCATCCTCTATCTCGGGAAAATTCTCTCTCATTTCACGCAATACCCTTGCTGAAGAGAATGCCTGCTCAAACCTGGTGTCGCCAATGCTTGCCCTGATACAGAGCCTGTATATTCGCTCACTTTTTTCGTGGTATTTGTCGTAACTTAATTCATTGGCTAAATAAAGAAAAATCAGAAGGCTGACACATAATCCCAGAGTAAACCCAAGGAGGTTAACGAAGAAGAAAACCTTATTCTTTAAGGTATTTCTTAAGAATGACTTAATGAATATTCCAAACATGGA
>CAZSJH010000350.1:0-2490 GCA_964607105.1 uncultured Rikenellaceae bacterium
GCTTGTTATTGACCAATTGAGGCTGAATTATTCAGGAATATTTCATCTTAATGACCTTTATAAGATGATTGACGGATGGCTCTATGAAAAAGGATATGACACCATCCGGGAAAAATTGAAAAGCAGCCGGCTGAATATTATCCTGAAATTCATCATCAGCTTCCTCGTGGTAGTGGCGAGCATCATCATCGGCCTGGCATTCCTGGTTTTCCTGCTCAGTTTACAGCTGATGATCAGTCGTTCTTCTGAAAAGATCAAGAGGCTTAATAAGCTGGGGTATCACTACCGGGAGATCAGCCGTCCCTATATCGTCCTGTTGCTGATCCTCATGGTGGGAGCTACTGCACTCTCCCTGCTGGTTACCGGTATCCTGACCAGCCAGTTTTCAGGAATGGCTGAGGAGTGGAACCTCCAGATTTCCTCCTCGTTACATGGAATAATATACGGTACAGCACTTGGCCTGGTCACCATTATCTTCATCTCCAACCTGGCAGCCATTCTGGTAAGTACCCACAAGCTATGTAAATAGCGCAATAATTTGCCAAGGGCAAACGCATGAAAAAAATTAGCGGATTTTAGACAGCCATAACTGAGCCGTTCTAAGGCTTATCTTGAATTCCCATTTTTTTAAAACTAAATCCTGGACTAATAATCCTGTCCATTTGTTGGTTTTATATCCTTGTTTTTTCGGGGATCGCTTCACGATACTCTTCAATATTTTTTCTTTCCCGTCATTTAGTTTGGATCTCTTCCCTACTTTTTTCTTTTTTAACAGTCCTTGTAAGCCTTCCTTTCGAAGTTGCTCTCTCCACAAGCGGATACTTTCTCTTGTTACACCAAATACATTACAAACTTCTTTCATTGGCACACCTCTGCTTAGCGATATTATAGATTGACATATTAATGCTTTACGTGTCAATTTATTTGATTGCATCCATTTCTCGATTTCTTCAACATTTATCCCAGTTATATCAACTGGTCTCCCGGGTTTAGCTTTGTTCATAAGTGCCCTGTATATAGTTTTCAACAAAGCTAATGATTATTTATATTAGACAAGCTATATAATACGTATTAATCTAAATGTTTTATTATGGAAACCAATAAGGACAAGGCTGTCTATGATGTTTTTAATGAATATTTCGCACATGTCGATGATCCAAGACAGGCGCACAAAATAGATCACTTATTAAGCGAGGTTTTATTTATAACCGTTCTGGCAATCATTGCAGGAGCTGATGATTTTCATGAGATCGCGAGATATGGTAAACTAAAGAAAGATTGGCTTTGTTCATTTCTAAAGCTACCTGCGGGAATACCTTCACATGATACATTTAACCGTATCATATGCCTGATAGATGCTGGGCAATTTCAGCAATCTTTTGTTGACTGGGCAAATGATGTTAGGAGTGGCATTGAGATGCCTGATATTCAACCGGAAGAATCGGAGAAAGATATCATTAGTATTGACGGCAAAACAGTATGTAATTCCAGAGACAACAGTACTGGGAAAAAAGCTATTCATATGGTCAGTGCGTTATCATCGCAGTATGGCTTGGTGCTGGGGCAGAAAAAGTGTTATGAAAAATCGAATGAGATTACAGCTATCCCTGCCTTATTAACAATGTTATTGATAGAGGGGAGCGTTATTACTATTGATGCCATGGGGTGCCAGAAGGATATAGCTAAAAAAATAATTGACAGGAAAGCTGATTATATTCTCGCTCTAAAAGCGAACCAAAAGAACCTGCAGGATGAAGTGATTGATCTGTTTGATAAAATACAAACCCCTGAATTTGAATACTATACTTATCAGAAAGATACACAAATAGAAAAAGATCATGGACGTATAGAAAAAAGAGAGTGCATTACCATAAATGACCTAAGTTGGCTATTTGAAATCCATCAATGGGAAGGGGTACGGAGTATTGCAAAAATCACTGCCACCGTGCAGCATCAGGCCAGTGGGAAAGAAACCACTGAAGAACGCTATTATATATCGTCCATGTCAGGGAATGCAGCTTTTATAAACAAAGCGGTACGAAAACATTGGTTTATTGAGAATAAGCTTCATTGGATATTGGATGTAATATTTAAAGAGGATTACTCCAGGGTCAGAACAGGTAACGGAGCTGAAAACTTAACAACCATCAGAAAAATCGCATACAATGCTATAAAGCAGGACAATACCGTGAAAACGAGCTTTAAAAACAAAAGAAAAATGTGTGGCTGGAATGATAATTTCGCATTAAACATCATGAAAAACATGAAAGCCTAATTTACAACTACAATATTACATTGTATCAATATTATTATCAGCCTGTTCCTGATAGTAGGTTACCTATGCAACCCTCCTTATAGGAAACCGAGATGAAATTATTACCAAGTCAAAATAGGGTACATAAATCCTTTTCATGCGTTTGCCCTGCACCTGATGTAAGGGCAAACGCATGAAAAAAATTAGCGGATTTTAGACAGCCATAACTGAGCCGT
>CAZSJH010000351.1:0-2471 GCA_964607105.1 uncultured Rikenellaceae bacterium
CCATCCCGGGAATGGTTCCTACAACAATCGATCCGACAGCTATCTTGTTTGTAAGTTTCAGAAAATCCCTGCGGGTATATTCGGAATCCCTGTCACCTCCCTTTCCATTTCCAGGTTTTTTCATGATTTTATCTTTTTATCAAATCCAGTCAGCCACCGGGTAACAATTTATGCATTTATCTATTATTAATCAATAACTATCCGGATGTATATAGACAGGATCCCCGGAACTGACATTGATAAGACATATATAGTTATATTGTTTATTTTCACCAGTGATGGGTTTAATAAGTATAAGTCAAAGTTAATGAATCAGTTAAATATATGACAATGGAGTGAACTGACCATTAATATTAGATGTTTATTACAACCAAAGTATTATTCTAACATTTATTTATTTAATTTCATACCATCAATCTGTTGTTAAATCTAAAAGTTATTATTATGAGAAGTCTGAAAGCAATAATCCTTACCCTGATCGTAATAATGATATGCTTTGCCTGCAAAAAAGATGAGCAGTCTGAAAGATTCAAACTTCTTACAAGCCATGTCTGGGTATCCGATAGTCTTCTTGTTGACGGAGAAGATGCGAGCGGTCCCGGCGGGAGGCTTGAAAAGTTTGTCGGAGATGCCGAATTCAAGGTGGATGGAACGGGATATTTTGGCCAGTATGAAGGAACCTGGTACTTTTCCAACAGCGAAACCGATATAACAATAACTTCAAATTCACTTGCATTCCCACTTACCTCAAGAATTGTCGAACTCACCCAATCAGATTTCAAAATTATAACTAGCTTTCCATCAGGGATTCCAGGAGTAGATTTAGCCATCAGGATCACCTTTAAAGCCAAGTGATGTGAAAACCAATTACCTTTCACTGATTTCAATGCTTATACTTGCCGGGGTTTCTGCATTTCCTGTCCATGGGCAGATAAAGGGAAAAGTATACGATGCCACTACAATGGAATCACTACGAGGGGTTCATGTAATTTATGGTAATGTTTCTGGTACGGTCACCGACAGTGATGGACTATACTCATTTTCGGTCGAGCCCGGAAGGGTGGAGGTTTCATTCAGGTTTGTAGGATACGAATCTGTCACAAGAGTGTTAAATATTATTGAAGGAACTCCGATTCAGCTTGATATTGGTATGGTACCATTGGTAAGTGAGATAAACGAGATAGTTGTTAGCGCAGGGAAAGCCAGTCAGAAGATTTCGGAGCTCACAGTTTCAATGGATATAATAAAGCCATATATGATAACTGAAAATCATATTATTAATGCAGAGGAGATACTAAATAAAACACCCGGTATTGAAATAATGGATGGACAGGCATCAATCAGGGGAGGCAGTGGCTACAGTTATGGAGCTGGCAGCAGGGTACTTGCCCTTATCGACGGGCTACCGATCCTTTCAACTGATGCAGGAAATATTAAGTGGGGAACCCTGCCTCTTGAAAATATTTCGCAGATAGAGGTAATAAAAGGTGCCTCTTCAGTTCTTTATGGCTCTTCTGCCCTGAATGGAGTAATAAATTTCATATCCTCAGAGCCGGGACCTAAGCCTGTTACACAGTTATCGATTATGAATGGAGTATACGACAAACCCAGGAACCGGAACTGGATATGGTGGGATTCACCCAGGTTTGTTCAGAATCTCTCTTTCTCTCATTCGGGGCGACTCTCAAATACCGACATTGCTATAGGTGGGAGAGTTTTAAATGATAATGGATATCGTAAGTATGATCATGAACGTTCTGGTCGCTTAAGCCTGCATCTCAAACATAAAAGCAGGAAAGTGGAGTCTCTAAAATATGGGGTATCACTTAACAGTACAATTACAAACAAGAACGATTTCCTGCTCTGGGAGGATGCTGCCACCGGTGCATTGAAGCAGAATGAGCTTACAGCAATGGATTTTAACGGCATATCTGTTGCAATTGATCCATTTGTTTCATTTAACAGGGATGAAATAATTAAACACGATTTTAAGACAAGGATTCTTTCCAATATTAACAGGTTACCCGACAATTCCAATAATAACAGCGACTCCCATTCAATTTATTCTGAGTACCAGTTTTCCTACCTTGGTACATCAACCCTTAAGCTTGTTACCGGCCTGGTGAATCAATACAGTAAAATAAATTCAAACTTTTATGGAGACCATTACGGATTAAATTTTGCCGGCTACTTTCAGGGGGAGCTAAAGCCGCTTGAAAGATTTAAGATTGTTGCCGGCATGCGTCTCGAGGAAAATATTCTGGACGGTTCGGCTGATAAGTTTGTACCAATTTTCAGAGCAGGGCTTAACTGGGAGGCATCGAGGTCTACTTTCCTCAGGGCCTCTTTCGGACAGGGTTACAGGTACCCCTCAATTGCCGAAAAATATGCCTATACGACTGTAGGCACGGTAAAGATATTCCCCAATAATGAGATAAGGTCAGAATCAGGATGGAGTTCAGAAGTCGGAC
>CAZSJH010000352.1:0-2468 GCA_964607105.1 uncultured Rikenellaceae bacterium
TACCATAACCCAGTAACTCAAAAGAATTTCCAAGTTTCCTTAAGGTAACATTTATTTTTTCATACAGAGCAGCGACAAACACTTCGACATCCTCGAATTTTCCTGTTTTTACAAGACCTTCGGTGATAATGTTACCATCCCTGTCAACCAGACCCAGCACAGTATTTGTACCACCAATGTCTATCCCGACAGCCAGTTGCCTTTTAGCCATTTGCACTTAAGTGTTTAACGAACAGGTTTATTACTTGAAACAACAAATATAACACATTGATTTAACAGGGGAAATAAATGTGGTTATTTACAGTGCATTCCGGGGATTATGAGCCTGTATACTCATTACCCACTTTACGTGCCCGTTCAGGTTTATCCAGATCTATTCCAAGTCTAATTCCGGTTTCAACAAGGATATTCCATCCTGCTGCCAGTTCAACATATTCCCTGTATTTACCACCGTCGGGTATCACAATGGTCGGGAATGGCGTTTCATGATCGGCTATGGCAATAATATTGACGCCTACTCCTTTTACGAGGCATTCTTCGAATTTAGCTGTCTCAGCGGGAAAGGGGTTAACCCATATAAGCACTTCGCCCGGGTTCATGACCTCTTCTATGCCATGTACCCCGTATGTCCCTTCAAGGAATTCGGATTTTTTCCTCGTAATCTCATTTGTTTTAAGTGTCAGCTCTTCGGCCACACCGTTATTGCGACCTGCAAAGTAAATTATTTCAGCCCTGCTGATGGTGTCGCTTATTTCATTATCTATATTAAGGGTCATGGCCTTATCCACCTGTCCTGATAATTCATCAAGGCCTCTCATTTCTTCACCGGCAATATAGTGCAACAGGGCATCATAGAACAAAGCCTGCTCTATTACAGATTTTGTAGCTGCCACCGCATCTTCTTTACCACATTTGAGGACGTGTGTATTGCATGATATGTTTTCGAGCCTGGTACCGTTGTTGGCTGTAAGGCCATATCTTTCATTATGTCCTTCATTCTTCAATTCTTCAAACAGTCTTATTATTTCTTTTGTCTGACCCGAGTTTGATGCCCCGAATACGGCAAAATCAGCCAGGTTATATTCAAGGGCCTGGGTAGCACCATCAGTAAAAGCTTTCATGTCCAGACCTCTGCGCAGGAGGTCATAAATCATCCTTTTTGCAGGGTAGATCCTGCTGCTTCCTTCTCCGGTAAGGAATAAGGCGTTAATATTTTTGACCTTCTCTCCGAATCTACTTATTTCAGAAGGATCAAAGTGTTTTATGACGTCAGATGTTTCCATCATTTCCCTGACCAGTGCATACTTGCTGTAGCGGGATTCTTTTAAGTTCATATCAATTTTTTTTATTTGTTATTAATTATAAAATCTGCAAGGTCTCTCTGTATCTGTTGTTCTTTCTGGAATCCTCCTCCCATATGTTGCCAGTACACTTCCGCATATTCAACATTCACATCCTTTCCATAGTCCTTGTTTCCCTGAAGCACATAGCCAAAGAAATCACTCATCTTATGCATATGTCTCATCAGGTCCTGTTGTGAGATGTGATATTCTAGCATGTGTCGTTTTGTTTCGATTGCAGAGGTAACATCAACGTAGAAATGTGGTTCTGCAATCCTTGATCCCAGGGGGTCGCTGAGTGTAAGCGGCGAGGTATGATACAGCAGAGGTGTGACATCGAGCGGTGGTTCATCCACCGGTACGGGATCAAGGGAAGAAATCATAGCTGCCGATTCGACTATATTGGCTGTTATCCTGTGATCCGAATGATAATCGCATGGAAGGTGGGTAAAAATGACACCTGCCTTCACCTTCCGCATGAGAGAAATTACTTTCAGCCGCATTTCCCTTGTGTCAAAAAGGAAGCCATCTTCACCTCCCAGGCAGTAATATTCGGCATCGAGTACGGAAGCTGCATTTTTTGCTTCTTTTTCACGCACCCGCGCAGTTTCCTGCATATTCATATTACAACCACCCATCTGTCCGGCAGTCAGTGTTGCGATAATTATCTTATATCCTTTATCTTTAAGTAGTTTAAGCACCCCGGCATTCCATGCTTCCGCATCGTCGGGATGAGCATGCAGTGAAAGAACAATTTTATTGAATTCTCTAGCCATATGTTTATATTATTTATCGGGGTTTAATCTTTTCCAGTTGAGTAAATTCAGGCAGTTCGCCGGCAAGGGGTAACATATAATCCATGAATTTCTGTGAGGCATAGTTACCCTCCCTGTTGAAATATTCTGCAGGCACAGGTTTTGCTTTCACGGCCACATCCCTAAGCAAAACTTTTCCATACTCTATCGTGTAAGGATTATCGGAAAGTCTTTTGATATTAACCATGTAGCCTGATTCTCCAGATTCAGCCAAAGCCACAGCTTTCTTCCCACACATATATGCTTCTTCGATATCGATCGATGAAGCTCTTGTCATATCGCACATTATAAGAGACTCGGTGATCTGGAATTC
>CAZSJH010000353.1:0-2459 GCA_964607105.1 uncultured Rikenellaceae bacterium
TCAGGCCCAGGTAAGTTGGCAGGGTGGCAAGAAGGTCAATTATGCCATAAAAACTAAAAATATACTTAAGAGGTTTCCTGACTATAAGAATCCTGAGCAGGTATTCTATTGTAAAGAAAATAGTAATAATCCATTCAATTGTCATGAAGGTACTATGCCAGGAAGCGTTAATATCAGGCACCGAATCCAGGATAACGGCTATTATACTTATCACTATTGCCGTTATCAACAACACGTCAAAGGTTTTACCTTCCTTTGTGTCAGCCTCAAATATTATCTCGTAAAGTCTTTCTTTAAATTTTCCCATGGTTGATCAAGAATTAGATTGACATGTTAAAGATAGAAAACTCTCAGCAAAAGACTGATACTCCACCCGCGGAGCGGGTGAATAGAAATTTATACCTTTACAAAAACAAATACACATGAAAAAGATACTGCCACTATTGATTCTAATAATTGCCACATTTATCTCGTGCAATACAGAAGAAAGTATTAATCTTGAAGTGCTTAC
The DNA here is from genome assembly GCA_964607105.1 of uncultured Rikenellaceae bacterium. Taxonomy (GTDB): domain Bacteria; phylum Bacteroidota; class Bacteroidia; order Bacteroidales; family VadinHA17; genus UBA9300. Next base: position 512 of record CAZSJH010000353.1, read on the forward strand.
ACTTAACATACGTTATGATAATCCATCAGATGTACCCAACGACTGGCCATCGAGGAAGAATTTTGTATTATCATTCCTGGAGAATGAATCACCTGATATATTTGGCCTACAGGAAGCGCTCTGGCACCAGTATTATTTCCTTGACTCAGCCCTGGTTGATTATGAATCGATAGGGGTAGGCAGGGAAAACGGTAAGCGGAGAGGGGAAATGACACCGGTGTTTTACCGGGCAGAGCGGTTCCTCGCACTTGCTTCGGGCACATTCTGGCTGTCAGAAACACCCGGCATTCCGGGAAGCAGAGGTTGGGGGGCCGTTCTTCCAAGGATAGTGACCTGGGTGAAGCTGGAGGATAAATATTCAGGGGATAACTTCTATTTTTTCAACACACATTACAGCCATATGTCGGATTCAGCAAGGCTGATGAGCTCGAAAATAATTCTTGAGGAAGTACCAAAAATAGGAAAGGATTCACCTAAGGTAATTACAGGTGATTTCAATATGCTGCCCGAAAGTGAGGCATATGCTACTCTCACTGAGGATGGGAAGGTGGATGCCTTAATTATTGATTCATATTTAATCAGCGAAACGGAACCGTCAGGTCTTTCTTACACTTTCAACGGCTTCAGGGAAAAGGAAGGAGAAGGCAGGATAGATTATATTTTTGTGAGTAATGGCACCCGTGTCCTCAGCCATGAAACACCAGCTCCCCGGAAGGGTGAATTATTCATCTCAGACCACTGGCCGGTGGTGGCAAATATCACGCTGATACCTGTACAAAAGCAGTAAAGGGGGATCTCTGTTACACGGTTTTACGGTAGCGCCAGATGGCAAGGGAGATGGTACCTATCCCTATAAGTATAATACCCCTGATATCGGGCAGGATATCCCTGAATCCCGATCCCTTGAGCATGACCATCCTGATAACCCTCATGAAGTAGGCTGCCGGGTTGATGAGGTTGAATTTCTGGGCCCAGAGGGGCATGCTTTCAGCAGGGGTAAAGATGCCGCTCATCAGGATGAAGATCATCAGGATAAAGAAGACAACAAAGAGATATTGTTGCTGTGTGGAGGCGAGGGTTGACAGGAAGAGTGCCAGGCCAAGGGCAGCTATGAGATAAAGGCACGCAAAAAGGAAAAGAATGGCAATACTGCCGTTAAATGGAATATTAAAGAGGATTTTTCCCAGTAAAAGACCAAAAGCAAGGTCGACCAGGCCGATCAGGAGAAAAGGTATAAGCTTGGCTGTGATAAACTGATATTTACGGATCGGTGTTACGTTCATCTGTTCAATTGTACCTATTTCTTTTTCCCTCACAACATTAAGGCCGGCAAGCAGTAAACCGATAGCCGTAACAAGTATTACGAGTATTCCTGGCAGCATGTAGTATTTGTAATTAAGTGACGGATTATACCAGAAACGGTTGGTGATCTCAATAACTGACATCCGGGCAGGTAAGGCTGTATGCAGGTTCTGTAATATTAGATCAGCATTATAATCCTGGAGCACGCCTCTCATATAAGCCCATGCAAGCTGCGCTGATGTTGCATTTATCGCATTCACTGCAACCATAATCTTTTCATTTCCTTCCCTGATGATATTCCGGCCAAAATTAACCGGTATGTGTAATACCAGGTCACACTTATCGCTGTTAAGCATGTCATCAGCTTCTTTCTCATTGAAGGTAGTGTGTTTTAACAGGAAGAATTCCGAGCCCTGCAATGTGGAAATGAGCTGCCTTGATTCAGTTGACATATCCTTATCCACCACGCAGAGTTCAATATTTTTTATCTCGAATGTTACGGCTGGCACCAGGATTACCATCTGTACTATCGGTATGCCGAATATAGCCCTGGCCAGAAATGTATTCCTGAATATCTGTATAAATTCTTTTCTTATTAGGTATAATATTGTTCTCATTCTATTCCAGTCTCCTTTTAAAGGTGAAG
>CAZSJH010000354.1:0-2458 GCA_964607105.1 uncultured Rikenellaceae bacterium
AAAAATGCTATTTTTGTCCTCATTATGCTCAGGGATAAATTAATTAACTGGTCAATACTTATTCTCCTGTCCCTTATCTGGGGAACATCTTTTATTCTTATGAAAAAAGGCCTTAGATCTTTTGATGCTATTCAGATTGCATCTCTCAGGATTTTTATCAGTTATATTTTTCTTTTACCTGTAGCTATTGCCAATATTCGCAAAATAAAAAGGGATAACCTACTGAGTCTAATAATAATAGGATTGATTGGTAATGCCCTGCCTGCATTTTTGTATCCTTTCGCTCAAAGGAGAATAGACAGCTCAGTTGCAGGTATGCTTAATGCCCTAACTCCGCTTTTTACTTTATTAATAGGCATACTTCTCTACAGCCGCAAAGCGAGGTGGGGACAGGTTGCAGGAATACTTATCGGACTGGCAGGTGCTGCCGGTTTATTGTACAGGGGTTCATTCTCTTTTGATCCGCTTGGATTGTTTATCGTTCTTGCTACTTTTTTCTATGGTATAAGTTCAAACCAGGTAACCCTTATAAAAAACCTCAACGGTGTTGTTATTACCTCACTGGCATTTTTTATCATAGGTCCTCTGGCAGGCGTCTCTCTTCTTATAAGTGACTTTGGGCCAGCACTCGAAACTGAAAACTGGCTGCGTAACCTTGGCTTTATCTCCATACTTTCAATTTTTGGTTCAGGTATCGCATTAGTTCTCTTTAATATACTGATATTAAGGACATCGCCAGTATATGCTGTCTCGGTAACTTACCTTGCCCCGATAGTATCAACATTGTGGGGGTTTGCAGATGGTGAGAATATTACACTCTTTATGATTATTTCAGTAATTTGCATCCTGGCTGGTGTTTACCTTACTATTAAGAGAAAAAACCCCGGTTAAAAAGGATGAACAGGATGAAAAACAGGTTATGGTTAGTTTCTTTACTGGGTGGAATATTATGTGGCCTGGCATGGTACGATAAAGCTACCGGGTTGATAATGCTGATTGCCCTGGTTCCTTTTCTGTATATATTCCAGCTTACAAGAAAAAAAGACGAATCTCCTAACCTGTTGTTTATCTGGGTTTTGCCGGGTTTTATTTTATATAACATTCTTACTATTTCCTGGTTACGTAATGCCTCCATTGCCGGTGCTATATACGCGGTTATGGCTAACGCCTTCCTCATGGCATCAGTATTCTGGATTGCATCTATAATTTACAGAAGATCATCATCATTCCTTGGATATATAAGCCTTATCAGTTTCTGGATCATCCTGGAACATATAAACACCAGGGTGAGCATATTAACACCATGGCTTAATCTCGGCAACGCACTGGGTAAGGACATACTGTTTATCCAGTGGTATGACATAACAGGTGTTACCGGAGGCACATTATGGATATTTCTTTGTAACCTTTCTCTATTCTTTCTCCTCTTCTCACCAGATAAAACAAGGAAAAGCCTCCTGAGGCAGGTAATGATATTATTGCTGCTGTTTTTTATACCTTCAGGTATCTCTTTTTACAGGTATTTTAAGTATGACCAGAATGGTGAAAAGGCTGAATTTATATTAATCCAGCCCAATATTGATCCATATAATGAGAAATTCAGTGGTTACCCTTTTGAAATACAACTAAGGGATATGCTACGTCTTGCGGAAAAGAATATCAATGATGATACCGACTGGATTATACTTCCGGAAACAGCAATAGATGATCCCTTCTATGAAGAAAATGTACTGGAAAATAAATATTACCTGATGATTGATTCCCTGCTTGGTGATAATACCGGAATAAGCCTGATTGCAGGTGCCACTACTATGAGGTTATTTGATGAATCGGATAAAGACCTGCCTCCGGGAGCTTCCAGGATCAGCAACAGCAGGGTATATTACGAGGTTTACAATTCTGCCATGCAGGTGAACCCCGATTCAGATGTACATTTCTACCACAAATCGAAACTTGTTCCGGGCATAGAAAAAAGAATACGGGCACTGCCCAAGTTTATAAAAGATAAGATAATACCTGACCTTGGAGGTACAATGACAGGTTATGGCTCACAGGATGAAAGGACTGTCTTTTTGCATCCTGACGGTATTGCAAGGGCTGCTCCGGTAATTTGTTATGAATCAGTTTACGGGGAGTTTGTTACAGAATATATAAGGAATGGTTCAAATGTCATTGTTATTATTACAAATGATGGCTGGTGGGAAAATACTCCCGGATATAAGCAACATCTGATGTTTGCCAGGATCAGGGCCATTGAAAACAGGAAGGCGGTAGCCAGGGCAGCCAATACAGGCATTTCATGCTTTATCGATCAGAAAGGCAGGATAACAAAACAGTTAGGCTGGTGGGAAAAAGGTGTATTGAGTCAATCTTTAAACCTTAATAATGAAATGACTTTTTACTCCTCGAATGGGGATTTCATTTCAAGGTATGTAAGTATCTTCGGAGTCTTCATACT
>CAZSJH010000355.1:0-2437 GCA_964607105.1 uncultured Rikenellaceae bacterium
CTTTAAGCAGGTCAATAGCTATCTTAACCATGGCAGCACATGTTCTCTTGCCATTTCTTGTCTGCAGCAACCATAATTTTCCATCCTGGATGGTAAATTCGAGATCCTGCATATCACTGTAATGATCTTCCAGTTTTTTCTGGATAGTGAATAATTCCTGGTATACTGCAGGCATTACTTCCTCCAGAGATGGGTATTTTGCAAATCTTTCATCTTCACTTACACCTGCCAGTTTTGCCCATCGCAACGATCCTTCATGGGTAATCTGCTGGGGCGTTCTTATCCCGGCAACAACATCTTCACCCTGGGCATCAATCAGATATTCCCCATTAAAAATATTTTCCCCGGTGGCTGCATCACGTGTGAAAGCAACCCCGGTTCCGGATTTTTTACCCATATTCCCGAATACCATAGCCTGAACATTCACAGCTGTACCCCATTCTTCGGGTATGTTGTTCATCTGGCGATAATATTTTGCACGCTGGTTCATCCAGCTATCGAATACAGCATATATTGCTCCCCACAGCTGTTCCCATGGATCGGTTGGGAAATCAAGGCCTGTTTTATCTTTTACAGCTTTTTTAAATCTTGTTACCAGCAGTTTAAGATCATCCACTGTCAGCTCGATGTCATCTTCTATGTCCCTTTCTTCCTTCAGGGCTTCAATTATCTCTTCAAAGGGATCAACATCCTCCTTTGATTCCGGCTTCAGACCCATTACAACATCACCATACATCTGTACAAACCTGCGATATGAGTCCCAGGCAAATCTTTCATTGCCAGTTTTTTTTGCGAGACCTACCACTGCATCGTCATTCATCCCCAGGTTTAAGACAGTATCCATCATCCCGGGCATTGATACCCTCGCACCTGATCTAACAGACACCAGGCATGGGTTATCCCGGGAACCAAATTTTGAACCCATTATTTTTTCAATATTCCCAATCGCATCTTCAACCTCTTCCCTGATTAACTTCACTACCTTCTCCCTACCCATCTCATTATACTCTCTGCAAACCTCTGTTGTTATAGTAAAACCCGGAGGCACCGGTACACCAGTAAGGTTCATCTCAGCCAGGTTGGCACCTTTGCCACCAAGTAAATTTTTCATGCCTGTGTTACCTTCGGCTTTCTTATCTCCAAAAGTGTATACTCTTTTTACCTTAGCCATAAGTTTTATTTTTTATATTAGTGATTCTTTAAAAAAATTCAAGTCGCAAATATACAAAATATTTATGAAGAAATGACATTTATAGTCCATTGTTAAAGTATTGGTTATCAATGGAAGTATCTTAAAAAATAATTTAATTCTAATTCCTGTTTAATTTCACGCTGATAAGAAGCGATTTCTAATAAATAACCTTACTTTGTTTTTTAATATAATACAGGATTACTTAATAATATTGCGGGTTATGAGACGTACTTTTGTTCTTTCATTGTTCATATCTATTCAATTCATTACTATTGCCCAGGAAAGTCCCTTTAATTCAACATATACCTTATGGTATGAGCAGCCGGCAAAGGAATGGGAAGAAGCTCTGCCTGTGGGAAACGGCAGACTGGGAGCTATGATATTTGGCAAATATGATGAGGAAAGAATCCAGATAAATGAAGAGACATACTGGTCGGGTGGCCCTTATTCAACAGTTGTTAAAGGAGGATATAAAGTTTTACCTGTGATACAGGAATATATCTTTAATGGAGAACCATTGAAAGCACATAAACTGTTTGGACGTTACCTGATGGGATACCCGGTTGAACAACAGAAATACCAGTCAACAGCTAATCTCCATATATTTTTTGATAATGAGAGTGAAATTACGGACTACAAAAGATGGCTTGATCTCAAAACAGGTATAGTGCATGTTGAGTACGGTGCTGGCGGCATTTTATATAAGAGAGAGGTTTTTTCTTCAGCTCCTGGCCAGGCTATTATTATCAGGCTAACTGCCGATAGAAAAAATAAGATCAGTTTCAAAGCTGAGCTCAGAGGCGTCAGGAACATGGCTCATTCCAATTATGCCACTGATTATTTCAGGATGGATGCAGTGGGTGACGATGGTTTAATGGTTAATGGTAAATCAGCTGATTACCTTGGTGTGGAAGGAAAGATCAGGTACCGTGTGCAGTTAAAGGCATTTAACGAGGGTGGTGAGATGAAAGTTGACGGGACACAGCTGATAGTGGATAATGCAGATGCTGTTACCTTATGCCTTGTGGCAGCTACCAATTTTGTCAGTTATAATGATGTAAGTGCCGATCAGATCAGAAGAGCTGAGGAGTATATTGAAAATATCAATGGTAAATCCTATAATGATCTTAAGACTTCTGCAGTTAACGATTACAGGACACTTTTTGACAGGGTAAAGCTTGAGCTGCCTGAAACAGACAATTCATATCTTCCAACAGATAAGCGGATGAAACTATTTGAGAATAA
>CAZSJH010000356.1:0-2431 GCA_964607105.1 uncultured Rikenellaceae bacterium
GGATAAGGGTATTCACCGGCTCAACTCACACTTTTGAAAGTCAGCATCTCCTGGTTGATACTAAATCTGAAAAGGTGATGCTTGCCTCAGATGACAGTTGGTTCTATTATAACCTTGATCATGAGCTGTCGGTATCACTTGTCCGTGACCCGGAGGCATACATAGAGCAGTTGAGGAAGATGAAAACACTGGTTAACAACCCTGATCTAATCATCCCCGGTCATGATCCGGAGGTAATGGAAAGATTCCCAAGCGTGGCTGATGGAGTTGTGAGAATAAAGTAAGTCTAATTTTTCCAGTACATCGTCACATTGTAAGTACCGTAATCAACACTTACTACTTCACTATCCAGTACAAGCGCATCCTTGGTAAGTTTTATGATGGTCATTTCATCTCCATCCATCAACAGTACCTCATCATCATTAATCAGGTCCCAATCTCCAGATTCTTCATCCTCAAGCATCTTTATGGTATAGGTGCCGTCAGAATAAAACTGAAGAGTTGCACCGGTCATAAAGATGCTGGAAAGAGCAATAAGGCCCTGAACAGTTTCATTCGTTGAAGTAGTGGTAATTCTATCCCAGTTCCATATATGATCCTGCAAAAGATCCACATTACTCTTCTTGAACAATTCGCAGCCGGAGGAAGCCAGAAGCAAAAAAACTAATATGGATGTGAATGTAAGCTTAAAAGTCTTTTTCATTGTAGGGGTCTTGTTAGTTACGTATATGCAATTTAATTTAATGTACTGCATATGTCAATATATCTTATTGACAATCTGCTTTATTTATTAACCGTGTATACGAAATTCTTTTAATAATGATTCATTCTCTCAGACATATCATTCTGAAATCCTGATCATCAATGAGGATTTTGAAGTGATTTGATATCAGACTAAGGAACCTTATTCTTTCTCTCCCTGCTCCCTGCCTATGTCAGCAACATATGCGCCTTCGCCAGTTTCTCGGGTATTGGCAGGCTTTGCGGGCATGCCTTAACACAGTTTCTGCAGTTTATACATGCATCTCCCTTTGTTGGCAACCCAGTATACAGGCTGCTTGCTTTTTCCCAGTCATGATCATCCATGCCGTATCGTTCGAACCTGAGGATATCTGTTATAGGTATACCCTGCTGGCATTGCGACTGGCACTTACCGCAGAGTCTGCAGGTCGTCCTGCTTGCTTCTTTTGTCATTAATGAAATAGCCAGAGCATCAGACGCTCGCATCTTCTTTCCTGCTCCTGAAAATGAGTCAGTAAACTCATCAAGGTTCCTTACCCGCATTACTACAGCATCGAGATTTGTTTCAGTGGTAAGCCAACGTGCCAGGGCATTATGTGGTGATACACCTTCGGGCAGACTGTCCATGAATGACTGATCTTCCCTCATACGACCAATACCCCTGGCAGTCTTCATAGCTATAGTCCCGAAATTCTTGCTCTTTGCCAACTCCATGAATTTATCCATTTCAGGATCACCTCCATATGAATACATAAACTGGGCATGCTCATAAAGTCCGTCTTCAACAACTGCTGTGAGTACTTCAGCAGCACTCTCACCGTTCTCAACCCTCGGGCTGCCATCATAACTATGCTGTGAAAGGCAGAGATGTTTTACCAGTCCTTCTTTTTTAAGTCTCTCAAAAGCCCTTATAAAGCTCCTGTCGCTCTTAAGTTCGGCCACATTGTGATATCCGTAATGCAGCTGCATATCATCAAAGTAACCAAGGCCGGTTTCTTTTACTACCTCCTTCACGAACCTGTAATGTTCCTCTTCATCAAAATATCCCTGGTAATGATCGCCGCCAACCCTGTCCACGGTTACCTGACAGTAATGCGCTTCCCTGTTTTTTAGAATGTTTTCAGGTGTTCCTTCCCTCATCCACCCGTTAGCCTTATGCCAGTAATTCATTCCGCAAAGAATACCTGCTTCGGTGGACAACCGTTCAAGATCACCTGAACCTATTATTGCTGATATATCCCTCTGGCTGTATCCCAGTTTGCGGCGTGGCAGCATACCCACCTTATGCGCAGCTTCTTCAACCTGGGACTGTGGTTTGCTCTCCAATGGCTTGCCTATCAGCTTACCTGCTGCTCCTGCCAGGAAGGCTGTTGATGACAATTGTAGAAATCTTCTTCTTTTAATTGAGTTTTTATCTGCCATGGTACATCCTCCTTAATTTTTGACTGTTGCTATTGTATCAAATCTAAGAAAAAAATTTCTAATCAGGCCTTCAGTATAAATGTTTGACTTTAACCTGTATTTCATGTAATTTTGAAAAACCAACAAACACTAACCAAAAACTACCAATGGCCGACAATCCTTTCAAATTCTGGCAGGAATTAAAACGCAGACGAGTAATACGGATTATACCTTTATACGCTGCAGCAGCTTTCGTTCTGCTGGAGCTGGTGGATATTATCGCGGAGCC
>CAZSJH010000357.1:0-2396 GCA_964607105.1 uncultured Rikenellaceae bacterium
ACCGGTAAGGTGGCAGAGTGGATGGATGATGCATCCGGGTAACGAAAACCTTCATGACTGGTGTGAGGTTTACTTTGAAGGTCCGGGCTGGATCCCTGTGGATATATCATACGGATTACAATATTCAACCGACCTGAAAACCAGGGAGTTTTATATTTCAGGAATTGACTCCTACAGGCTTAAAGTAAATGATGGAGTTTCCGGAACCCTTTATCCTGAAAAGAATTACCTGAGGAGTGAGCCGTACGATTTCCAGAGGGGTGAAGTTGAGTGGAGCGATGGAAATCTTTATTTTGACAAATGGGATTATGAAATGGAAATAGAATACAAGTAATGAAGGTGTTAATAGAACAAATCTGCCAGCAAATTATTTTTATTACTATGATCCTGCCCGTTTTTTTTTCGGGCTGCAGACAAAAGGAAACAGTTTTAAATATTGAAGAGCCCTATGGCCTGGTAAACGTAAGTGTCTGTAATATGCGACCATCACCTGCGCACAATACCGAATTAATATCACAGGCTTTAATGGGGACTCCGGTAAAAATAATGAAGATGCAGCCCGGATGGTACTATATACAGACACCCGAATCATATGAAGGCTGGGTGGATTCCCAGGCAATTAAAACAATGAAGCTTTCGGAATTTGAGGAATGGAAAAGCTCAGATCGTTTAATCTGCACCGAAAAATACGGTGATATTTACGGTGATACCACTTCAATGAATATGGTCTCAGATATTGTTGCCGGATCTGTAATTAATTTTGAGGAAGAAGGGAAAGATTATTATCAGGTTGTTCTTCCTGATGGCAGGAAGGGATACATAAATAAGAATGATGTAAACGTATTTGAAGAGTGGCTTTCAGAAACAGAGCCAGCGGAAGAGAATCTGGGGAAATGCGCACAATCATTTACAGGTATCCCTTATTTATGGGGAGGAACATCATCAAAAGCCTTTGATTGCAGCGGGTTTGTTAAAACTGTCTATTATCTGAACGGCATTATCCTTGCACGGGATGCTTCTCAGCAATTCAGGTATGGGATCAGGATCAGCAAAGAGGATTATCCTGACTCGCTCCGGGTTGGCGACCTGCTTTTCTTTGGATATGAAAGAAATGGAACCGCCAGGCCAACACATGTAGGCATGTATATTGGTGACACTGAATTTATTCATGCCTCAGGTATGGTGAAGATCAATAGCCTTGATTCTACCAGGAGTAACTTTAGCAGAAGCAGGAGAGAAGCATTCCTTGGCGTAAGACGGATTATCGGAGCAGAACCAGGAGAAGGATTGCAGCTGATTTCAAACCACCCCTGGTACAATTAATTAATGGTTGGATCGCTCACCCTGCCCATGAATAATATTGTTCCGGTTGATACCTCACGGATGAAATAAAGAAATGGCCGGTTAATGTTTACTGTTATCGTTATCGGTACTGAAGTATTCACCATTTCTACAACAGTGGCTGCAGCAGCCTCTGTTCCTTCTTCATTGGTCTCAATGAATGATTCATGCAAAACCGCGTTTATCCAGCTTGGTTCATCACTTATATTACTGAAATCGGCATCAGGGGTGAAAGCAATACCCATACCCATATTTATGATATCACTGCTTAATTCCCTTTTATACTTATACTTAAAATGTGGCAGACTCAGGTCTACCTCATGGGTGGCATCAGACAGCGCCTCCATCCATCCCTGCCATAATTCAGTCGTGAGAGTGGCGGTCAGGTCTGCTGTTGTAACATTTTCGTCAGGCAGAACTGCCACCATGGTATAATTACCCTGGCCATAAGGCAACTCAACGATTTTTGCATCATCAGTTTCGATTATATTGAAGTTCTCTTTTTGATGCATCATCGGAACATCTTTGGGCGATGTGGGGGTCACATAAAATAGTTCATCACTGGTGTCATCTTCATCGAACTGGTATCTCCATTTTCCATTGAAATATATCGCATTAATGAGAAGCATGGTCAGATCAGGATTCAGTCCATCCAGCATTTCTGTTATCTTATCATGCGTTTTGCCGGCAATCCAGTCATTAACAATATTAACTGCATCAGGATTATTTATATCAATCTGGCGTGCCTCAGCTTTATAATATTCCTGGAGAGCGTTTATAAATGGTTGCTTCACTGGAAATTTCTTCTCAACCCACACCGAGTTGGCTATCTCCAGTGTAACCCGTTTGTCAACAGGTACCATCTCGGTCATCAGCTTAAGGTATGTTTCATTTATTTCCTGGAGGGTTTTATCCTCAAGTCTGAGTGTTTTCCTCATAGCTGCAAATGTTTCCCCGGCTGCACCGTTGAGTGTCATGGATAAAGCACTGGTGATGCTGAATGGAGAAATCATTATATTCTCTGTTCCCTTGGCATCCGTAATAATCGGTTTGAA
>CAZSJH010000358.1:0-2379 GCA_964607105.1 uncultured Rikenellaceae bacterium
ATATCGAATATCGAACCGAACCACTTGAGTTTGCATTAGCAAGCGAGAGTGGTGAACTCGGCGAAGCCAATATCGAATTCTTAATTCATCTTCCTATTATTCCAGTTTCCTCACCTTAGCCTTTGCCTTAGCTTTAACACTTCTTAACTCAACAGCGACCAAAGGTCGCGTTCAACCTTTTCAACTTTTTTTCCTCCTTCCTTGCATATTATTTTTCAAAATTATATCTTTGATTAGAAATTAATCAAAATTATGACTATAATATAATCAGTAATTATGAATTTTGCAAAAAATATCAAGTTTCTTCGCAAGAGAAGGGGCAGGACACAGGATGATGTAGCATCGGCGCTGGGATTAAAGCGTTCAACACTCAGCGGTTACGAGAATAGTGTTGCTGAACCGGGCATTAATGTTCTTATAGCATTTTCCAAATATTTTGAGATTGCTGTTGATACCCTACTGAAAATGGATCTTGGTAAACTGAGTGAGAGTCAGCTTGGAGAGCTTGAACGTGGGTTTGATGCTTATCTGAGCGGTAGTAATTTCAGGGTGCTGGCCACCACCGTAGACGAAGGAAACAGGGAGAATATTGAGCTGGTGCCCGAAAAGGCCAAAGCAGGTTATATGACAGGCTATGCTGATCCGGAGTTTATAAGTGAACTGCCGGTATTTAAACTGCCCTTCCTATTGTCAAACAGGAAATACAGGACTTTTCAGCTTAAAGGTGATTCCATGCTCCCCATCCCTGATGGTTCATGGGTTACCGGTGAATATGTGCAGGACTGGTTTGAAATAAAGGATGGACAGGCATATATTATATTTACCATGGATGATGGCATTATGTTTAAGATAGCTGAGAACAGGATAAAGGGTGAGGGTAAACTTATATTGTATTCGCTGAATCCTGTTTATGAGCCATTTAAGGTAAGGATAAGCGAGGTAAGGGAAATATGGAAATTCGTTCATTATATCAGTGCCGAACTGCCCGAGCCAGTTTTACCTGAAAAGGAACTGATAAATACTGTTGCCAGGATGAAGCACGACCTTGATATGCTTAAACAGAAAAATGCAGAATTACCTGAAGATCCACCCACCTCCTGAAAAATATAGTCTATCAATATCCACGCCGGCCGATAAGTCATTAAAAACCCTGTCCGCTTTCCTGAGCAATATGCTCATATCTTTTTTAATGGTAACTTCACTGTTGTCAGTTACGAATAATACTCCTGGATTTATATATTTCCCAAGTGAAGGTGATTCGCATAAAACAGGCTTATCTTCAGGTATAGAGCTTATTACCAGTCCAAAAGCCTCCATGACATTTTCATCATATGCCTGTATATAGTATGCTTCTGCTGCGCCTGAGTCAAGCATCATGGAAGTATCTTTGTTGCCTGTTTTAGAAGTTTCACGATATATGTTGAACTTATCATCTATATGCCAGTTTACCAGTCCCCTGACAGGTTCATGAAAATGCGGACTAATCTTTATGGCAACGGGGTCCAGGGAACTGAATTTACTGATAAGCATACAGGCAAGGGTTGTTTTCCCGCTGTTGCGACCTGTACCGGCAATTATAATGAGGTTTCTATATGAGAATTGTTTCAAATCCTGTTTTTTTACAAATATACACCGTAGAGACCTTGCATGCAAGGTCTCTACGAATGGTTCAAATAATCCAATCAAAGTATTACCTTTGCAGACTAATTCAAAAAGCATGCAATCAATACGCAATATTGCCATAATAGCTCATGTTGATCACGGTAAAACGACCTTGGTAGACAGGATAATACAGGAATGTAACATATTGCTTAGCCATTCTGATAGCAGGGAGCTAATACTCGACAGCAATGACCTTGAACGTGAAAGGGGTATTACTATACTTTCCAAGAATGTCTCGGTTTCCTACAAGGATGTAAAAATCAATATCATTGATACTCCCGGCCATGCTGATTTTGGTGGGGAGGTAGAAAGAGTGCTGAAAATGGCCGACGGAGTTCTGCTACTTGTTGATGCCTTTGAAGGCCCCATGCCTCAGACACGATTTGTATTAAACAAAACTGTTCAGCTCGGCCTAAAACCCATTGTGGTAATAAATAAGATAGATAAACCGAACTGTAAACCAGAAAATGTCCAGCAGGACATTTTCGACCTGATGTACAGTCTTGATGCTTCTAATGATCAACTTGAATTTGAAACTGTCTTTGGATCTTCAAAAGAAGGATGGATGAGCCTTGACTGGAAAGAGAAAACCGATAATATCAGGATACTGCTTGACACCATATTGAAGGAGATCCCTGAAGCACCTTATTATCAAGGTACGACACAGATGCAGATTGCCTCACTTGATTACTCAAATTATGTTGGAAGAATAGCTAT
>CAZSJH010000359.1:0-2371 GCA_964607105.1 uncultured Rikenellaceae bacterium
GTATCGGGATGCAAGTGCAGCGAGGGTTATTAAAATATGCCCTTTCGGAGTGGACCCAACAGTCTAACACTTCAACGAAAACAACTATACTCAACTTTTTCTACTTAACAAATTTATTAAGGTCATTTTTTACTATATTTGTCGCCTGAAAAAATCTTAACAAGAAACCAAAAAATTATATAAATGTCAATATTACAAACACTAAGGGATAGAGCGGGCGTGCTTCTGGCTGTAGTTATAGGTGTATCCCTTTTATTCTTCATACTTGGTGACTTCCTGGGTGGAGGAAGCGGTCAGACAAGGAAAATGAAGGACTATTATGAAATTGCAGAAATAGGAGGACAACCAATTTCTTACCAGGAATATGATGAAAGATTGCAAAAACTGGCCGAGATATATAAATTGTCAGGTACCTCAAATATTACAGAAGCCATGACAGAATCTATGAGGGAGGATATCTGGAACGAGATGATAATGGAAGAAATACTTGGTGAGGAATTTAATAACATAGGACTGGGAGTAAGTTCAGACGAGGTTGAATCAATGGTTCTTGGCGATGAGCCACATCTTATTGTTCAGCAACTGTTTGCCAACAGGGAAACCGGTATACTTGATAAGTCTTTTCTTGTAAACTTCCTGAAGAGTACTGAATATGATCCACAGGCCAGAACTTACTGGTTGTTTTTTGAAAATCAAATTGTAAATGAGAAAGTTAGTACAAAATTCAACAACCTGATAGCCAAAGGTTTATATGTAACATCAAAACAGACAGAATTTGAGAATAAGCTCACGGATAAAACCGTTGACTTCAGTTACGTTATGAAACTTTACTCAACAGTGCCTGATTCATCTGTAACATTTACCAGGTCTGACCTTGAAAAATACTATAACAATCACAAAAAAGTATACAGGCAGGAAGCAAGAAGGAGCATGGAATATGTTGAATTTGAAGTAATACCAAGTGAGTCAGATGTCATGAATACAGAAGAGGGTATTAATGATCTTATTAATGAATTCAGGGAAACTGAAACTCCTGTTCAATTTATCAACCTTTCTTCCGACAACAGGCATAATGAGGTTTTCAGACCAGTTGAGGACATCCCCGAGATAATAAGGGATTTTATCCTGGAGGAGAACAAGGGGGAGGTATATGGTCCTTATCTTGAAAACGAAACTTACAAGATAGCAAGGCTGATTGCTGTTGAGAACAGACCTGACTCGGTCCATGCAAGGCATATCCTTATTTCTCCAAATGCATATCGCAGCGAGGAGATGGCAGAAAATGAAGCTGATAGCCTGATGCAACTTATCAAAGAGGGTGAGAATTTTGAATCGCTGGCATTAGAATTTTCTGATGACCAGGGATCGGCCCAGCTTGGTGGAGACCTTGGCTGGTTTGAGGAAGGGCAGATGGTAGTTCCATTCAATAATGCCTGTTTCGGAAGTGATGAAGGTGATATTGTAGTGATTGAATCTGACTACGGATACCATATTATTGAAATACTTGACCAGAGCAGTAGATCCAGAAAATATCATGTCGGAATTGTAGAAAGAGCAATTGAACCAAGTTCTGCAACTTACCAGGAAAAATATTCAGAGGCAAGCAGGTTTGCAGGTAATAATAACACTTACCAGAAATTTAACGATGCAATAGCAGATGAGAACCTGAATAAAAAGCTTGCAACTGATGTTGCACCTGATCAGAAAACACTTCCTGGACTTGATTCACCGAGAACACTAATAATGTCACTTTTTGAAACGGAAAATAATAATATCATCCTTGACAACAGTGAGCAGGCAGTTTTTGAGATTGGCGATAAGTTTATCGTTGCTTACTGTACTGACATAAAAGAAGAAGGTTACGCTAAACTCAGTGATGTTGAATCGGATGTAAGGTTTGCGGTTATCAGGGAAAAGAAAGCAGAAAAAATAAGCAACGAGCTCAGGAATGAAACACAGGGCCTCGATAATATTGAAGATATTGCATCTGAACTGAATCTCAGGGTTAATGAGGCAACAAATATAGGTTTTAATTCCTATTCAATTCCGGCGGCTGGTGTTGAACCTGCAGTTATTGCAGCAGCCTCTAGTGCTAATGAAGGCTTCCTCTCAGGTCCGATCAAAGGGAATAATGGTATATTTATTATTTCTGTGAACAATGTTATAAGCAATCAGCAGGGACAGAACATAGAGACACTGCGCAACAGGCTCATTACAACATTTGAAGCCAGGGCCAGTTTCGAGGTGTACGAAGCCCTCAAAGAAGCCTCTGATATCGTTGATAAGAGATATAAATTTTACTAGTACATAACCAGATACTTAATTTCAATTATACCGGCCGTTCTGCCTTATGCAGGGCGGTCTCTTTTAT
>CAZSJH010000360.1:0-2327 GCA_964607105.1 uncultured Rikenellaceae bacterium
TCTTCTTTTTATACAGTTTATAAATAAAGATCTGACCACTCAGATTAATAACCAAGAACAGGAATATCAGTTCGAACCATTTACTGTTATATATCATCTGGCGAGCCGATGCTGCACCAAAATCATTTTCTACAAAAGTGGCCACTGCCATTGCTACAATGAAGGCCATAAATAAAACACCCGTAAAAACGGGTGAAAAAAGCATTCTTAAGTTAAATTTCATATTTAATATTATCCGTTTTCTGATATCATTTCTAGTGTGTCTTTCTTCAGTATTTTTATATCAGGGCAATCCGAGCATATTATACCTTCATTAGAAAAATCTCTCAGTATCCTGACAATGCTTTCCTTTGCCATCCCTGCCATATCGGCCAGTTCCTGTCGTGTCAGCAATGGTCTGAATTCATCAGATTTAAATACTTCGTCTGCAAGATATAAAAGAACTTCAGCAACACGGCCAGGCATTTTTTTCTGCGTCATGCTCAGCAGTTTCTCAAGGTAAAACTGTGACATCATGCTAATTTCTCTAACAACCCCCTCAGCAAAATCCTTATTCTGCCTGAAAAGTTCTTTTATCACGTCCACGCTGATAAAACAGGCCTTCACCTCATCAATGCTTGATACCGAGTACGAATGTCTCAGATCGGCATATATTCCAGGTCCTACTAACATCCTCCCGGGTTTGGCAATGTTGATTATCAGGTTTTTCTCGCCCTGGCCCTCCATGTATATTTTTGCAAGCCCCGACCTCAGGAAAACAGCATTTGATGCCGGTGATGATTGTTTAATAATCATTTCCCCGGGTCTGAAATTTGCTTCATACCTGCTACTTTCAAGCAAATCAAGTTCATTATCTTTCAATACCCTGAAATTTAACCAACCCTCTTTACAATCAATACATTTACAAATATTCCCTTTTGTCATAGATTTCCTCTCTATTGGAATGAGCAATAATACTATAAAAGCAAAATATCATATCAACGTAACTAATGCTGGATAGCATAATTGATATTGATATTTATCAACAAAGATACGAGAAACTATCACTACTTGCAAAGGACAACATCAATACTGTTATTTAAGTAACAATAAGAAAAAAGCATTACATTGCGAAATAGTGATTAATGAAATTATTGCAAACTGAAATTAAAACTTATACACATGAAGAAACTATCAAATCTATTACTGATTATTGCCGCGGTAGTCTTTTCTTTCACTGCCTGTGAGGGACCTGAAGGACCAACTGGACCAACTGGACCAACTGGACCAATTGGACCAACTGGACCAACTGGACCAACTGGACCATCCGGTACTGCAGGTTGTATTGAGTGCCACGACAATAACCAGATCATCACTGCCGCTTCGGCGCAGTGGGAGGCATCAATACATGCAACAGGTGGTAATGCTGAAAGAAGCGATGCAGACTGTGCACCCTGTCATACAAGCCAGGGCTTCCTCGAAGTAAATGCAGCAGGCGATTTTGAGTCAACTATAGGGAACAAGGAAACAGCAGCCGTAATAAGTAATCCTAACCAGATCAATTGCTACACATGCCATGATATCCACAATACCTATACCGAGGATGATTGGGACCTGATGAAAACAACTGCTACTGTTGGATGGCACAGTGTAGATGGTACTACTACCACATCCGTTGATCTTAGTAAAGGCAATATGTGTACCGGTTGTCACCAGGGAAGAGCACTTGAAGTAACCCTTGCCAACTGGGATGATGGAGGAATAGCTGAAATCTCAGATATTGAATCATACCGCTGGGGAATTCACCATGGACCACAGTATAATATTTACGTGGGTGAAGGCCTTTATGAATTTGATGGGACAACGGACTACCCCGTTGATGATAATCATTTTCTAACTGCTGCACCGGATGGCTGTGTAAGCTGCCATATGTACGATGCCTACGGTACACAGGCAGGCGGGCATACATTTAATTTTGGATATGAATATCATGGATCTGTAGTGCCAAACTGGAATTCACTCTGCATAACCTGTCATACTCCTGAAGGAGTGCTCGATCTTGATGATCTGCTGGCCGATATACAGGAAAATATTGAAGGCCTCATGGAGGAACTGATGTTAGAACTACAGGATGCTGGTGTTATGGATGCCGATGGGTACCTGGTTCACACAAGTTCTTCACCTCCTTATGGAATAGCTCCTCAAACTGAAGAACACCTTGCTGCCTTCACCAACTGGCAGGCTATTGAAGAAGACAGGAGCATGGGCTTCCATAACCCGGTATATACCGAAGCAGTACTTCTGAACACCCTTGAAGTGGTATTCGGAGTTGTAAAATAAAGATAGTC
>CAZSJH010000361.1:0-478 GCA_964607105.1 uncultured Rikenellaceae bacterium
TAACACCTACATTAAGGCCTTCCTCATCCCTTTCACTGTCCCTTGCTATCATATCGAAGTTAATATAGAACTTACAGTTATCCATGGAGCTGAATGTTGGGTTTCTGGTAAAATATTCCGACCCCAGTAATCCCTTCTCTTCTCCTGTCCATGCACAGAAAATAACTGTTTGTTCCGGTTGCACGCCAGTGGCAGCAAAAGCCCTTGCAATAGTCATAACCCCAACTGTTCCTGATGCGTTATCATCGGCCCCGTTCCATACCCTTCCGCCTGACATTCCCAAATGGTCCATGTGGGCACCTATAACAACAAATTCATCTTTTTTCTTACCCTCAATCATAGCAATAACATTGCGTACCCTCACTCTCCTCTTCTTCACTTCTGTGCTTATATTGATCCTGGTACCTGGTATTTCGACAGGTTTAAACTTACACAATTCATTTGCAGCATCCCAGGCATATTTTTCGATGCTTTGATC
>CAZSJH010000361.1:488-2314 GCA_964607105.1 uncultured Rikenellaceae bacterium
ATCAATCCTGCTGTTCTTTAAAATTGCACTGGCCAGCTTAAACCCTGCATTAACAGTTATCATCTCCTGCGAGAAATCTTCATCATCAAGCCTTAAACGTGTAAAGCTGGCATTCCTGTCCGATTCGTTTGGCGACATATCCATATCATCTATATATTCACCGGGCATATTACCGGCAACATTACCGGGGCTTATTTCAATCACAGCAATGGCTCCCATTTCTTCCAGTTTACTGTCTTTATTCCTTCTAAGCTGAAATGCTGCCATTCTGTCTTCCATCAGCTTTTTATTCATGGCTGAGTTTTCATCATCCATACCGGGGAGTCCTGAGAGGCGAACAGCCACCTTCCCTTTCAGATCTGCACCTGATAATTCATTAATACCAAATTCATCACTTACAATACCATATCCAACAAACACCAGTGAACCTGATATATTTGCCGAGGAAGAAGCGCGCAGGGTAAAATCAATATTATCTTCAAACACAAATTCCCTGTCGCCTGTATTTACCGATACAGCTGATACGCCTCCTGGTAATGTTTCCAGCAGTGTAAAATTCTGAAAATATGACTTCTTCATTTGAGGAGGCATACCCCTTTGCATCATCATTCTTCTTCCTGTTGACCTTCCCATATCGCCACCACCTGGTACACCTGAAAACTTAAACATGCTGGCAACATAATCACCGGCCATGTAAATACCCCTTGTTCCTGTCTCCCGGCCTTCAGTCCAGTCTGAGGCAAGAAATCCAAGCTGGGCTTTTATTGCATCCATTGTTATTACTTCAAGTCCTTTCTCCTGTGGACTTTTCTGGGCTATTGATCCGTTTGAGAAAAATAAACCCCCAAAAATTAAAATGAGTATAATATTCTTTTTCATAGGTAAAGATTTTAGTATTGGACAT
The DNA here is from genome assembly GCA_964607105.1 of uncultured Rikenellaceae bacterium. Lineage (GTDB taxonomy): Bacteria > Bacteroidota > Bacteroidia > Bacteroidales > VadinHA17 > UBA9300. The sequence goes on from CAZSJH010000361.1 coordinate 1,393, forward strand.
TCAAAGTTTAAAAAATAATCCCTTATACCGTCACTTATTTTATGATTATTAACAAATATTAACTGATTTGGAGCAAAGTCAAACATTTATTATTTCTATGGCATTTTATTTGTACATTTATGCAAAACAATAGCAACAATCATGAATAACCGGATAGTCATAGTATTTGCAGTATCTCTTATACTGTTATCGGGATGTGGAGCATCAAGGATCAGCTTTGATGTTCTGGTACCAGGAGTACAGACAGTACCTGCTGAAATTAAAACAATTGCCATCGTTAACCGGTCCTTACCGGAGAACACTGATGCAAATATGCTTGAAGGATTACTCACAGGGGAAGGTCTTAATCAGGACAGCCTGTCCACACAGTTTGTCCTTAGGGGCCTGGATGAAAGCATGCGGAGCTCAGGCAGGTTCAGGGTTGTAATGGCCACCGATATATATACCGGCTCAGGCATAGGGACACTTTTACCTGATGCATTGTCATGGGACATAGTCGATCAATTATGTGAGAAATATAATTCTGATGCACTTGTTGCCCTTGAGGCATATGATTCAGATTTTGTTATCACCGGTGCCGCTGCCGGCAGAAACCTGCTCGATCTGCAAGCCAAGGGCCTTGTAACGGTAAATTGCGGGTTCAGGATGTACCATCCCGCCAGCAGGAGCATACTGGACGAATTCATGTATGAGCACCTTATGAATTGGGGTACCGGGGGCCTTTCAGTGGTTGCCGCAGCCGATGCAATTATCAACAGGAAGAAAGCAATAGAACGGGCCAGCCTTGAAGCAGGCTCATTATACGGCAGACGGTTGACTCCTGAATGGATATATATCAGCCGGTATTACTTTAAAAAAGGCAAGGGTAATTATGACCTTGCAGAAGGAGCACGAATGATGCAGCTGAATGACTGGGACAAAG
>CAZSJH010000362.1:0-2312 GCA_964607105.1 uncultured Rikenellaceae bacterium
TCAGCTGGCTGGGCAACCTGCAGGCAAGAGCATTGAAGGGTGACAAAGCAGCTGAAGCCCTTAATATATTTGCCACAGCTTTCTGTCTGCCCAATAGTTTTCATGTTAATGGCGACCAGTCCGGGAAGGGATACTCCAATTTTACCTACCGGCCCTTCACCCTGGAAGGTAATTTTGCCTTTGCTGCCGGATTACAGGAAATGCTTGTCCAGAGCCATACCGGGGAAATATTTATCTTTCCGGCAATACCAGGCGGGTGGGAAAATGTTTCTTTCAAAAAATTACGTGCTGAAGGAGCATTTCTCATTTCAGCAAAAATGGAAGGGGGTGAAGTATCGGGAGTAGAAATAATTGCTGAGGCCGGAGGGAAATGCGTAATGAAGAATCCTTTTCAAAAAGGTTTTGAATCAGGGAAAGAAGGAATACTTATTAAGAAGCCAGGCACACTGGAATTTAATACATCACCAGGTGAAAAGATTGTCCTGAATGCTAAAAAAGAATAGTATCATTAAAATAAATACCATGAAGTCAAAAATTGTATATATACTCTGTATCCTTTTTATTTCATCATTTCTTATGCCCCTGGAAGCACAGGAAAGCTCGGAGGAAAAAGCTGAAAGGATGGAGTGGTTCAAAGAAGCCAGACTGGGAATTTTCATTCACTGGGGTATCTATGCCGTGAATGGTATAGATGAGTCATGGTCGTTTTATAACGGGTATATCTCCTATGATGACTATATGAAGCAGCTGGACGGTTTTACAGCTGATAATTATAATCCCCGCAGGTGGGCATCACTGATAAAGAAAAGCGGAGCCCGCTATGCCGTGCTTACAAGTAAACACCACGACGGTGTGGCGCTGTGGGATACAAAGTATAGCGACCTTAACGTGGTTGATAAAACACCGGCGGGGAAAGACCTTATTGAACCTCTGGTAAAAGAGCTGAGGAAGAAAAAACTGAAAGTGGGACTTTATTATTCTGTCCTCGACTGGTCTCATCCCGATTATCCCAATTTCACGGCTGAAGAGAAAAGATATACGGATGACCCCGCAAGACAGGCAGCTTTCACCAGGTTTAATCATGGTCAGATTTCGGAGATAAGCATAAAGTATAAGCCCGATCTTTTCTGGTTTGACGGCGACTGGGAACAAAGTACCGAATGGTGGAAGGCAAAGGAAATACGACAGATGATATTAAACGATAACCCCGGCACAATTATTAACAGCCGACTGCAGGGTTATGGCGATTATGAAACACCTGAACAGGGTCTGCCTGTGAAAACGCCTGAAAGCGAATACTGGGAACTGTGCATGACAATGAACGACTCATGGGGTTACCAGCATAATGACAGCAATTATAAAAGCCCTGCCCAGGTAATAAGAATTTTCGCCGAATGTATATCCATGGGAGGGAACCTTCTGCTCGATATAGGACCGGAAGCTGATGGAACAATACCGGAAGAACAGGTATATATTCTTGAAGAAATGGGTAGATGGACTTCAAAACACAGTGAGGCAATTTACACGACCTGTGCCGGTCTGCCCCCGGGCTACTTCTACGGTCCTTCAACCCTCTCAGCCGACAGCACCAAACTTTACCTCTTTTTTGGAGGCGAACCCGCTGACGGACAGTTAATGCTTGAGGGAGTGAAGAACAGCATAAACAGGATATATGTCGTGGGTAACGGCACAAAACTTGAATATAAGGAATACCTCAGGCCTTACTGGAGCAACCATTCAGGGTTAATTTTTATTGATGTACCGGATGAAGTGCTCGACGAAACGATGACCGTAATAGGAATCATCCTCGACGGTAAACTCGACCTGGACTATTGATCCAGTTGATAGATTATGGAAACAATGTAGAGGCGCAAGACTATCCGCCTCTATGTTGTATTAACCGATTAATTGTTCCTGCAAAATTTCAAGGCGCACAAATTGTGCGCCTCTACATAGCTATAATTAATAAACTCACTCTCAACTTTTTTTATGCATTTCCTCACCTTGCTACCAGCACCACTTTTTACTTTGTACTTTTTACTTTGTACTTTTATCTTTTGTCTTGAACTCTATCAACTTTATCAACTTTCTCATGAAACCACATCTCACCTTTCTCCTCGCTTTTATTGTTACACTTAACGTTTTCTCCCAGCACCACCCCGATCGCTATGTTCCTGAGACCGATCCGCTTGTCCTGGAAAAACTCGAACAGTGGAAGGATCTTAAATTCGGGCTTCTCATGCACTGGGGTCCTTATAGCCAGTGGGGAATAGTCGAATCATGGTCGATATGCTCCGAAGATGAAGGATGGT
>CAZSJH010000363.1:0-2311 GCA_964607105.1 uncultured Rikenellaceae bacterium
ACTGGCCCTTTTTTGACAAGCCTGAACCCAGGAAAAGGTTATAGGGAACGATGGTGGTACCGATAAGTGCCAGTACCAGCACAGCTGCCTGCGGACCCGGGAGTGAAGGGATAAATGTTCCTTTAATAATTTCCCCAAAATCAGGTTTAACCATTACGGCTGTTACCAGAAAGCCAATGCCCATTACCACTACCAGCATTCCTAGTATTGTTGACACAATTCTAAGTGACGGTATGCTTAGCAGTATAGCGGCACAGGTACCAATAAAGAGCACCAGTAAAATCGAGGGCACATTAAAGAGCAGCCTAATACCTTCTACGGCGCCCAGCAGGTTGCCCATTTCATATGCAGCCGCACCAACCAGTATGGCGCCAAGAACAAGTATCAGGACAGCTGTTTTCGACTGGCGACCCTCAAAATAATCAGCTATTGATTGCCCCAGGTTCTTTCCTGTTACAATGCTTATCCTTGCAGCTGCTTCCTGCAGCAGCAGGCAGGCCAGGGTTGAAAATAACAGTGCCCATAGCAGGTCTGTCCCGTAAGCTGCGCCACTGCTTGCTGCCGTGGTTACCGTCCCGGGACCAATAAAAGCAGCCGATATAACCGACCATAACAATATATTGAGGATGCGCTTCTTTACTGACATGAAAGGACTGTGATTGATAGGTAAATAAGATTGTGAATTCTTCCTTATAACTCCAGGATTAAGGGACAATGGTCAGAACCCATTACATCATTCAGTATATCAGCCCTGCTGACAGAGGTAATCAATGACTTACTGGCAAGGAAATAATCAATTCTCCAGCCCACATTCTTTTGCCTTGCCCCTGCCCTGTAGCTCCACCATGAATAAGCATCCTTCCTGTCCGGGTAGAAATGCCTGAAGGTATCAACAAAACCACCTTCTGTGTATCTGTCCATACCATCTATTTCTTCCTGCATGAAACCGGCAGACTTGTTATAGTTTTGCTTTGGCCGGGCCAGGTCAATGTGCTTATGGGCAACATTGAAATCACCGCAGGCAATAACGGGCTTTTTATCTTCCAGCTTTTTTAAGTAATCAAAGAATGCTGTATCCCACTCCTGCCTGTAGTTAAGCCTCTTCAAATCGCTCCCTGAATTGGGTACATAAACATTAACCAGGAAATAATCATCATATTCAAGGCTGATCACCCGTCCTTCATTATCATGCTCTTTGATCCCTATCCCCATGGATACGTCACCAGGTTTTTCTTTTGTTACAACAGCCGTCCCGGAATAACCTTTTCTCTCCGCGGAATTTGAAAAAATGCTGTAATTATCAAAGCCCTTGAGAGTCTGAATTACCTGCTCGTCCTGGGCTTTTGTCTCCTGCAGGCAAAGGATGTCAGGATTTATTTTCTTAATAATCCCGGCGAAATCTTTATTAATTATTGCCCTTATGCCGTTTACGTTCCATGATACAATTTTCATACGCTAATTAAATGAATGGTTATATAAATAAGCAATGAAGATAGTAAATTGTTGGAAAGAACCGTAGAGGCCTTGCATGCAAGGTCTCTACTCTGTATTTTCCATAGTCAGGCCTTGAGACTTCCGATTTCGCAATATGGAGTATCCCCTTAGTAGTCATTGCTCCAGTCTTATACGGTATATTCGGATTTATCTCAACAGCAATAGTCTGCCTTGTTTATAACCTGGTGGCAAAATGGACCGGAGGGGTTGAAGTTGAGATTGAGCTGGCAGAGGATTGCTGCCTTTAAGTTGCATAATATGACCCATACTCATAGGTATGCAACCTAAATCACAACCCTCACCGAGGATTTGTACTCGCCTGCTGCAGCCAATTTTATTCGCCTGAATTATGTTTATAATTCTATTCACCCCTGCAAGGGGTGATTGGTAAATATTTTCGCCATATTATCCCGGGGTGATACCCGGGCTATTGCTATTTACCCACTCCGTGGGTATTATATATCACCAAAAACCGCTTGAGGCGGTTAATAACAATAGTCGAGCTGAGCGTAGACCCTGACCGACCAAAGGGAGCGTCAGGGCCACAGTCACACCTGTGGATAAAAGTATCATCTATCTGCAATTAACCATAGCGGTTACAAGTTTAGCTCAGGGACCTTTGGCTGGTGCATCAAATCTGCTATTATCGCAAGAATATAAATTGTCAACATTCATCCAAAAAAGAGGCTGACATTGAGATGAACGATGCTACTTAGTACTTGCAAGAAACAAGAATCAATAGACTAACCAAAGGTCCCTGAGTAAGTCCTGAGCTTGCCCTGAGTTAATCGAAGGGCGTGTCGAAGGACGCATCGAA
>CAZSJH010000364.1:0-2289 GCA_964607105.1 uncultured Rikenellaceae bacterium
ATGAACTGGTTATACTCAATTCCTGCCTGCTGCAATATTCCTTTCAGTATCGGTTTTGCAGCTATTGGGAAAACAGAAAGAGAGATAATGCTTACCATAAGATGAGGTATGGCTTCTTCGGGTATACTGATTGAGACATCTCCTGATATTTTCGTTTTAATATTGGTTATATTGATTTTACTGAGAAATTTATCAAGGAGTTTGGGATTACGGTTTATCTCGGTAAGGATAAACATAGGCAGTTTAGGATTTTTTTGAAGGAAGCTTATATGCTCTTTGAAGAAGTACCTTATTTTTTCCTCAAAGGGCATGTCTTCTTCAAAAATGATGGCAAATTTTCTGAACATTTTTTCTGCCAGTTTATCAAACACAGCCAGGAATAATTTCTCCTTGCTCCTGAAATAGTAATGCAATAGGGACTTGTTTATTTTAGCTCTATCGGCAATATCCTGCATACGGGCTGCCGCCAGTCCTTTTTCCTCAAATATCTCGGTTGCTGCATCGAATATTTTCGATTCTGTATGTTTATCCGTAGGTGCCATTTTATTAATCGTTTGGTTTAAATATATAGATAAACTAAATAGCTTAACCATTTGGTCAAAATTAAAACAAAGAAATCATAAATACAAGGTTTTTACGAAAAAATATACTGGAATATTGGAACCGAGGAACCTGAGATTGTGAAACAAACAAAGGTGACATGTTCGATGAACCGTGCGGCACAGGTCAGAGACCTGCGCCAGCGGGGTGAGTCAATACTGGAATATTGATTAAGCGGATGCACCATTCCATTAATCCATCATTCCATTATTGAGTCTACTCCGAAAAGTCCAAAATCAATTATGCGACTCCGCTGGAGTCGAGGTTTTTGGTTTATCACACATCTGCAATTATTTGACCCCTAAGGGGGTCAGGCTTTTATCGTGCTGTATAACAAGCAAATGCAGTAATGACGCCGTAGGCGTCAAATAATTGTAATCAGGGAATTACCCCCAACAATATATCCCGAGCTGTGCGAGTATCCCGGTATCGGGATGCAAGTGCAGCGAGGGTTATTAAAATATGCCTTTTCGGAGGGGACTCATTATTGCATTGTTCCAGTTTGTATTCTTCCGCCCTGTATGCCTTGTATCAATAGTAATTCCCGTTGCCGAAGCGTGGGTTTACAATATTATTATATATTGAGCCAAAAGTGTAGGTTAAGCCTATACCTCCGTCAATACTGTAGGCAGTTTGAAGTTCCTGTAATTCAAGTAAAATCTCTGCCTCACTTAGGTCGCCTTTAGGGAGGGTTATCTGGTTACTGATGCGAGCTATGTCGCCATTGATACTTAATGACAATCCCTTAAGGATCCTGATCCTTATATAGGAATTCAGTTCAATCCTGTATTTTGAAAAGTCGTGTAAATAAGTGGATGCTTCAAGTGAGATGTTTATCTCGCCCCATTTTTGCTGTACCTGGTACGCGATATCAAGACTCTGTTCCAGGAGGTGTTCCTCTGTTTTATCATAGATGGTTGTGTCTATATAATTATTATATGAATAGCCTATTCCGTACAGCAATCTCAATTGTCTTATTGTAGATTCAGAGTATGGAAAAATATCATATTCAACCGAAGGAACAATATCAAGGCTTGAGTTGAGATTTCTGTAAGTGGAAGATGTCAGATCGGCTCGCAAACCTGCTGACCAGTGTTCTGAAATGCTGAACACCAATAGGTTTTCAAGCCTCCATGAGTTTCTATTCCTTATATTTGTAGAATCTTCAAAGACATACTTGGTTCTCCGGAAGTTCATATCGGCACTGAATTCATATTTCAGTGCATGTGTTATCCTGGATGCATTAATAGAGTTATCCCAGTTCGAAGATTTCAATGATTCTTCCATTTCAAGTTCCGGGTCAAATTCCAGTTCGAAAACCCAGTAATTCCATCTGTCGAATACTTCGGTCTCCTCCGAAACACGTGGGTGATATATCTCTATCTCCCTGAACAGGGGAGTTCTTGCCACATATCTGATAAGCCCCATACTGAGCATCTTGGTGGTCCCTTCCCTGATCTGGTCACTGGTTTCATCGGGATTGCTGTGATAAACGAGGGTATCATTCATTCCTTCAAACTCTTCCTGCCCTATATAAGTAAAGGTATATTCCGTCCCTCCGCTGCCAGTTGACTGTGTTGTCCTGAGTATATAAACCTGTGCTTCCTTAACATCCCTGACGTAGTTGACATAAGGAATTTCCCTTCTTATATAATCCATGTCGCAATGCCAGCAGTCAATAAATACCCT
>CAZSJH010000365.1:0-2281 GCA_964607105.1 uncultured Rikenellaceae bacterium
TAACAGTTCAACGATTCAACAAAACCACTAAACCCTTGTCCGCCGTAGCCCCTGGATAAAGGGGCGAAGGCGGATCTAAACCCCTCAACCCCTAAACCATAAAGATTTCTTGCTATTTCCAGTCGCTTGGTATATATTTATATATCCAAACCTAACCACAATGGCTGATAAACCTGATAATCCATTTAAGTTCTGGGAGGAGTTAAAGCGCAGGAAAGTAGTTCGCGTTATTACAGTATATGCTGCTGCTGCCTTTGTGATACTTGAACTGGTTGATATTGTGACCCCTTCGTTAGGATTACCAGCCTGGACATTAAATTTCGTTATCGTTTTGTTATGTGTTGGATTCATCCTTTCCATCATTCTTTCCTGGGTATATGACATCACACCGGAAGGCGTAAAGAGAACAAAAGCGGTAAGCAAAGTAACGGAACAAAAAAAGGAAAAGCCTTCAAATAATTTGGGTTGGAAGATAGCTACCTATACAAGCGTTGTTGTCATTATCGGATTGTTGATGATTAATATTTTTGGTAGAGAAAAAAAGTATGAAGAAGTGGAAAAATCCATTGCTGTAATACCCTTTAAGTACCTCAGCGATGAATCTGATAAACAATATCTTGCAGATGGTATGATGGATGCAATATTGCTGCATCTTACTAAGGTCAGTGATCTTAAAGTAAGATCCAGAACATCAGTGGAGCAATACCGCAATACAGAAAAGACAATAACTGAAATTGGCCGTGAACTTGGTGTCGGGTACCTGCTTGAGGGAAGTTTCCAGAAATCAGGCGATAATGTAAGGTTAATTGTACAGTTGATAAGAACAAATACGGATGATCATATATGGTCTAATGAATATGACAGGAAATGGAGTGATATATTCTCAGTTCAGAGCGAGGTGGCAAAAACTGTCGCCAGAGAACTTGGTATTATTATTAAACCAGAAGAAAAAGACCATATTGAGGAAACCCCTACTGATGATTTACAGGCTTATGATTATTATTTACTCGGGGAACATTTCCGCAGTAAGCGAACAAAGGATGACCTGTTAAGAGCCAGAGACTATTTTGAAAAAGCCATTGAATCTGATCCTGATTTTGCCGTGGCTTATACACGGCTGGCAAAACTCTATGGACTACTTGCATTTTATTCCAATATATTACCTGAAGAGGCATATTCTTCTTCCTTGCAGCTGGCAACGAAGGCATTGGAACTTGACAGTATGTTCGCTGAAGCTTTTGTTATTAAGGGAATTGTGGATTTATGTTATAATTTCGACTTTATCAGCGCTGAGAAAAATTATGAACGGGCGCTCGAATTAGAACCCAAAAACCTGGAAGCTCTTGCCTCAATGGCCGAATTAAAGCTTTTTAAAGGAGAATTTCCCGAGATATTAAAGTATGATCAACAGGCAATGGAAATAGACCCATCATATCCTGTCAGGGATGGTTTATACTGGACTCATCATTATTTTGCCGGTTATAAGGATTCTTCTATCGTACATCTTTTGAAACTAACTGAGAGATATCCTGTATGCAATTTCTATCTCGGAATAATATACCTCCGCGAAGGGGAGTATGACAACGCAATAGAAAATTTAGAAAGGACACTATCAGACTTTTCTCCTATATCCATTACACAATTGGGACTGGCATACAGTAAATCAAATGCGCTTAATGAAACTCAAAGAATGCTGGATACACTGGAAAGAAGAGCAGAAACGGAATTTGTGCCGTATAGTATGAGAGGAGCCTTGCTTTCTGAGCTTGGCAGGAACAAGGAGGCTCTGGAATATTTCAAACAGGGTTATGATCACAGGGAGGAATTCATATTGTTACTTATGAATATTGATACTATATCATATTCAAGTGTCAGGTCCGATTCTTGTTTTATCGATATCATTGGCAAAATTAAAATATAATGAATCGTCGTATCTAATTCTTTTGCCTTACACACTCAAAGATTCGCATTTTACTCTTAATCCACTTGTCATACCGAGGGGTGGTTTTTATTTGCTTTTATAACTATTTGATTTATATTCAGGTATGCAAAAGACAAAGAAAGCCCATGCCATTCAGATAAGAGAACTGTAACCAGTCCCAAATTTGTAGGAAAACCTATTCCCTAAACTAACCAATTCCTTCTTGCTCATTTAGACTCCTATATAATGTCCAATGTTTCCCGCACTGTATGGGCCGTAGTTCTAACGAAGGCTCAGATGGGACTTGAAAACCGGACTGAATACATGGCGTATGCGAAGTATTAAATTGGAATACCAAAT
>CAZSJH010000366.1:0-2273 GCA_964607105.1 uncultured Rikenellaceae bacterium
ACAATCCGGTATTAATGCTAGTGAAGCTGAAGGAATAATTTCGTAATCATAGTGTCCTGTCTACCTAAGAAGCATATGAATATTAAAAACCAACCATGAAAGACAATTTTTGTAAACATTTAATCTCATAATATCCAACTGAAGATAATAGAGCCACAATCTTGGTAATTAGTAAAACGAATACTTTCTCCTCATTACAGTTCTTTAAAAAAGCGGTCATTATGGAAGGGGGAATAAGTCCTAGGCTTCATCTTAGCCCATTAATGTAAAACTGTAGAAGAAATATAGATATCTTTAAAACAACCCAACAGAGTGTATAAATCTTGATTTAAACTTTACTATGAAGGAAAGTACTTCTAATGGACTGAAATATATACACAAAAAAAGTTACTGGATTAGGTCTCAATAATAAAAGAAGAATAGCTTACAATTGTTAAAATGAACTTCAGAAGCTAATTGATTAGATAAATTAGTTTTATAATCTACCCATGACTGTTTGTTACTTACATTTAATTTATTAATAATAAATGAAATTTCCATTTTACGGGCAATTGGATTCTATGGATTGTGGCCCGACCTGCCTCAGGATGATCGCAAAGTATTACGGGAAGTCCTATAGTCTGGAATACCTGAGGTCAAGATCATATATCACCAACCGGGGAGTATCAATGCTCGGTATAAGTGATGCTGCGGAATCAATTGGGTTCAGGACAAGGGGATACAGGCTTACCTGGGAGGAACTTCGTGATGATGTGCCCCTCCCATGTATTATACACTGGAAACAAAGACATTTCGTCGTGGTGTATGATATTGTGAAAAAGAAATCGATATTTCGTAAGAACAGTACCAACGGGGAAGAGACTGTTAAGGTAGCCGATCCGGCTTCTGGTTTGCTAAAGTACAAAAGAGATGAGTTCCTCAGATGCTGGCTGTCAATAAAAAAGGAGGAAGATGAAGGAGCTGTTTTATTGCTCGAGCCTGCACCGGATTTCTACACATCAAAGGATGAAGCTGGGAAGAAACTTAAGTTTGTTTATTTAATTGATTATGTAAGACCTTATAAAAAATACCTGTTTCAACTGGCGCTGGGAATGCTGACAGGCAGTATTATCAGCCTTATATTTCCCTATCTGACACAATCTGTGGTTGACATAGGCATTGGTAACTCAAACCTGTCTTTTGTCCTGATGGTGCTCATAGCACAGGTAGTTCTAACTTTTGGTCAAACGGCAAACGGACTGATAAGGAACTGGATAATGTTGCATGTTACATCAAGAGTAAGCATAGCTCTGATAACCGATTTCCTTATTAAACTGATGAAACTGCCAATAGCCTTTTTTGACACTAAGGTTATCGGAGACCTGATGCAACGTATACAGGATCATAACAGGATACAGACATTTCTGACACGTTCACTCATCAATATTGTCTTTTCTGTAATTACCCTTATAATTTATGCTATTGTTCTTGCCGGTTACCATCCCATATTACTCGGTGTTTTTATTCTGGGCAGCATAATGTATATCTCATGGGTCATTTTGTTTCTTAAAAAACGGAAGGAAATTGATTATAAAAGATTCCAGCAAATGTCAGCCAATAAAAGCAGCATAGTACAGATGGTAAACGGTATGCAGGAAATCAAACTGAATGCCTGTGAGAAGCAAAAAAGATGGGAGTGGGAAGGAATACAGGCAAGACTTTACCGTGTTAGTATAAAAGGGCTGGCCCTGAACCAGAACCAGCAACTTGGGGCAACCCTAATCAACCAGGTAAAGGACCTGTTCATTTCCTTCCTGTCGGCAAAGGCGGTCATTATGGGCGATATGACACTGGGTATGATGATGGCAGTACAATATATCATAGGGCAATTAAACGCACCCATTCAGCAATTTATTGGGTTTACACAGGAAGTCCAGGATGCCAGGATAAGCCTGGAACGGTTGGGAGAGATACACGATAAGGAGGATGAAGAAACACCTGAGGAGAATAAGATTAAGGAAATACCACCCGGGAAAGAAATATGCCTGAACAATATTATGTTCCAATATGAAGGACCACATTCTGAAAAAGTGCTTAATATGATAAGCTCAGTAGTACCCGCCAGAAAAGTTACGGCCATAGTTGGTACAAGTGGGAGCGGTAAAACCACTCTGATGAAACTGACACTAAGGTTTTATTCTCCCATTGAAGGACAGATTGACCTTGGAGGGATATCACTTGCCAGGTACAGCGAGTCGAACTGGAGAAAACGTTGTGGGGTGGTAATGCAGGAA
>CAZSJH010000367.1:0-2269 GCA_964607105.1 uncultured Rikenellaceae bacterium
AGCTTCACCAAGATGCTGGAATGCCATAAAACCGTTGGGATATAAATTAATGACTGATTTCTGCCATTTAATGCATTCATCTGTATTTCCTGCCAGAAGATAATACAGTCCAATATATGAACGGATGTAAATATTAAAAGGATCATTTTCAAGGGCGTACAGGGATTCTGCAATAGCTTCATCTATTCGGCCAATTAATCTCAAATACAAGGAATAGAAAAAGCGGTCCCATGCAGTGTTGGGGTTTAACCTTACTGATTTGATAAAAAATTCTTCTGAAGCTTCCAGTTTCCTGTCATAAAGTGACTTGATTATACCAAGGGTGGAATTAGCCACGGGAACGTTTTTATCAATTTCAAGTGCTTTTATTGTGTATTCTGTGGCATACTTTACCGCCTCATCGGGTGATACAAAACCACTCAAACATGCATGTATGTAATTACTACCCAGTATTGCGTAAACAAGAGCATATTCCGGATCTTCTTCGATGGCTTTCCGGTAGTTTTCCTGTGCTTTCTGGTTCCCCTCTGGAGTCATCATCTGGTAGTAATTCAAGCCTTTGAGGTAGTACATATACGCGACCGTATTTTCCGTGTAACGCTTCAAGATACCACCTATCGCCTCTCCCAGTATATTCATTTTTAGTTTTTCCACTATTGCCAGGGATATTTCCTCCTGGATACTGAATATGTCTTTTAATTCCTCATTGTAAGTTTCTGACCAAAGATGGTATCCATCTTCCACCCTGATAAGCTGGATAGTGATGCGAATTTTGTTTCCATCTTTTCGTATACTTCCTTCCAGTACATTTGCGACATTTAGAGTCTTTCCTATTTCCCGAATATCCAGATGCTTGCCCTTAAAAGCAAAAGCGGAAGTACGGGCAATGACCTTAAGACGTTCCACCTGTGTCAGGGAATTTATGATTTCTTCTGCAATCCCGTCACAAAAATATTCCTGGTCTTTCTCCTGACTCATATCCTCGAAAGGAAGAATAGCTATTGAGTTATTATATACCGGGTTGGGCACAGTTACCTGTTTTTTATTTTCATCTGCTCCACCTGTTTCATATGGTTCGGACTTTTTAAATCCTGCTGGGGTGAGATCAAATAACCAGGAGAGAATAGCTGTTACAGGAAATCCAATAATGACAAGTATGATGACCAGGCGCTGGACCCACTCAGGAAGGTTAAAAGGGCCTGCCACGTCGTCCGAAAGTCCAATGAGTACAATAGCTGCACCTGCATAAATTGCAAGAACCTGGATTACTTTTCTTCGTTTCAAGTCTTTCCAGAACCTAAATGGCTTTTTGAATTTTTCAGGCATTTTGATCAGTTTTAGATATATAAATATATATCAACTGATCATCAAAGTCAAATAAAAAGCCACCCTTTGGTATGACAAGTGGATCAGGTGTAAAATGGGAAACTTGGAGAATGTAAGGCAAAAGAATCAGGAACAATGATTAATTATATTTTAATTTTGCCAATGATATCGATAAAGCAGGAATCAGACCTGACACTTGAATATGATAAAGTATCAATATTCATAAGTAACAATATGAATTCCTCCCTGTGATCATATCCCTCTTTTAGATACTCCAGAGCCTCCTTGTTCCTTCCAAGTTCAGAAAGCAAGGCTCCTCTCATGCTAAACGGCACAAATTCTGTTTCGGCTCTTCTTTCCAGTGTGTCCAGCATTCTTTGAGTTTCATTAAGCGCATTTGATTTACTGTATGCCAGTCCCAATTGTGTAATGGATATAGGAGAAAAGTCTGATAGTGTCCTTTCTAAATTTTCTATTGCCTTGTCATATTCTCCTTCGCGTAGGTAAATAATTCCCAGATATAAGTTGCATACAGGATATCTTTCAGTTAGTTTCAAGAGATTGACGATAGAAGAATCCTTATAACCGGCAAAATAGAGATGATTCCAGTATAAACCGTCCCTGACCGGATATGAGGGGTCTATTTCCATTGCCTGTTGATCAAACTTTAATATCTCGAAAAAATCTCCTTTATAAAGCATTAAATCGGCCATGCATGCAAGAGCTTCCAGGTTTTTGGGTTCTAATTCGAGCGCCCGCTCATAATTTTTTTTAGCGCTGATAAAGTCGAAATTATAACATAAATCTACTACACCCTTAATAACATAAGCTTCAGCGAACATACTGTCAAGTTCCAATGCTTTCGTTGCCAGTTGCAGGGAAGAAGAATAAGCTTCTTCAGGTAATATACTGGAATAAAACGCAAGTAGTCCATAAAGTTTTG
>CAZSJH010000368.1:0-2268 GCA_964607105.1 uncultured Rikenellaceae bacterium
ATTTGGATATCCATGCCATTAATACTGGCCGAGGAGAAAGTACTTTGTATATTTTCCCAGATGGTACCACTATGCTTGTAGACGCCGCTGGTTCGCTGCTTTCTCAGTCGGCAGAAATACCTCCAACACCTGCGAAACCAAGCAGTGCAGTCAGTTCAGGTCAGGTGATAATTAATTATACAAAACATTTTATTAAGGAGGCAAGTAATGATAAACTGAATTATATCCTTATCAGCCACTTCCACCCCGACCATATAGGAAATTATTCAACAAATCTGCCGTTAGCTGCGGCAGGAAATTTCAGAATGGGCGGTGTTACCGAAGTAGGAGAGAAAATACCTTTTGAAACCATTATCGACCGTGGATACCCCAATTATGATTACCCCAGGAATACCTCTTCAACTGATTTGATGTCTAATTATATCAATTTTTTAGATTGGGCTAAAACAGCTTATAATGCCACAGCTGAACAATTTGATGTCGGTAAATCTAACCAGATTGTTTTAAGAAGGAATCCTTCGAAATACAATAATTTCGAAGTTCGAAATATAGTTGCCAATGGAAAAGTATGGGCTGGAAACGGAACAGGATCAACCAATACTTTTCCTCCTGTCGAAGAGCTAGTGGCCGCCGATCCGAACGAAAATATTTTCAGTATTGGGTTCCATTTATCTTATGATCAGTTTGATTATTTTGCTGGTGGGGATCTTCAATATAACAATAAGTCGGCATATTCCTGGAATGATATTGAAACACCGGTGTCGGTCGTAATGCCTCAAGTGGATGTGATGAAAGCCAACCACCATGGGACTGAGAACTGCAACGGACAAACATTTTTAAATAGGCTTTCCCCTCATGTAGTGGTGGTTCATACGTGGAGAGATGTGCAACCGAATCCCGAAACAATCGGTAGGATGTATGCAGTAAACAATAACTGTAAAATATTTACAACCAACATTACCGATGACAACAAAGTAAGACTGGCTGAATACATGCATAAAATAAATAGTACCCAGGGTCATATCGTAGTCCGCGTAAAACCAGGAGGATATGAGTATTATGTGTATATATTGGATGATACTAATGAGGATTATAAGGTAAAAAATGTGTTTGGTCCATATCAAAGCAATTAAGAATGAAACAAATTGAATTGATTATTTGTGTATTAATCGCTTTTACCACATGCACTCCGAGTACAAAAGAAAAAGAAAGCAATTACCTGTCATTTCCAGATAACGAGGCTTTATACAGTTACTTTCAATACAATATAAACGCTTCTCCGATAATACAAGGACACCGAGGTACGATAGAGAACGGATTGCCCGAAAATTCTATTGCCGCATTTGAATATGTCTTGGAGCAAATGCCTGCTACGTTTGAGATAGACCCTCGCCTGACAAAAGACAGCATAATTGTTGTTTTTCATGATGCAACCTTAGAACGTAACAGCACAGGGGAAGGTAGAGTAATAGACCACACCTGGAATGAATTGCAGCAATTGCATCTAAAAAATGCAAAAGGAGAAGCGACCGAATACAAAATTCTGACCTTGGCAGAAGTATTGGAATGGGCAAGGGGAAAAACAGTACTGGTACTTGATAAAAAAGATGTGCCTCTCCAAATGATTGCAGACATTATACGAAAATATGATGCAAATAACTATGTGATCAATATGGTACGCTCACCTGAAGATGCCAGGTTTTATTTTGAAGATAACCGTCAAAGAATGTTTTCCATTTCAATGAGATCACCGGACGATATAGATGCTTATAGAAGGATCGGGATACCATTTAACCAGATGTTTGCATGTATTGGGACTACTATCAGAGAAGAAAATAAGGTTCTGTATAGCATACTTCACCTGCATGGTGTACGTTGCCTGATAGCAACGGCAACCACTTATGATAAATTAGATTCAGAAGAACAAAAGGCGCAAGCTTATCGCAATATTATTGAAGACGGAGCGTCAATTATAGAATCTAACTTCCCGGTCGAAGTATATAAGGCGGTAACTAAGAAGTGAAGAAGAACTTTACAGACAATAATAACAAGCTTGTCGGAAAAATATGACATACTACAAGATTTATATGTTGTTAACCATTGTGTTTTTAATCATTTCGTGTTGCGAAAAAAGTGTTGAAAAAGAATCAGATAACCCTTCATCTCTGCCTGTTACATTTTTACCTGAGTGGGAAGAAGGATTCTTAGATATACATGCTATAAATACAGGAAAGGGGGAATGCACCTTTATTATAATGCCAGACGGCA
>CAZSJH010000369.1:0-2237 GCA_964607105.1 uncultured Rikenellaceae bacterium
GTCATCCCTCCATAGTTTATAGTATATTTTTGGCTGGCCGCCTTGCACATAACGGCAGTATAAGAATAATAGCCGATTGTGGGCGACTTTCCTGTCGAGTAACAAGAAAATTGAAGCAGGCTATGACCCTTAATCCCACTGGTATCTCGGCTATTATTTTTATACAATGTTATGGCTCGTGCCTGTAAAGATTGACATCGAAATTATAATCAAAGTCCATTCGAATTTTTTTCAAATTCAGAAAGGGAGTGCATTATTTATGGTTCATAAATATCCGGTTTAGGTCCATCTTAATAGCACTGTCTTCCAATTACCCTGTGCATCTTTTCTTAAAACAGCTATTGCGGAGTGCATTGTGTCATACAAATTTTCCCCTGTTTGAATGTTTGTAAACACCTCATGATAATGGTACAACACATACGCTAAATCATTGGAGACTTCTATTCGGTCGATTGTTACATCAAAGTGACCTTTATGCGTTTTATATAATCCACGGAAGCCTTCCAAAATTGTTTCCTTGTTAGAAAGAGCTTTGCCTTCACTTGGCAGCATAACAAAATCATCATCAAAAAATGATTTCCACTGATTAAATGTGAGGCTGTCCGTTAAGTCCTCACTGTTAATAAAATCATAACCAGATAATAAGGCATGTTTTACGATTTCAACATCTGATTTTGATGCATCCTTTAGTTTAACGGAATCATTTTTGTTTTTGGCCGTGCACCCAATAAGCAGCATGAACAGAATCAATAATAATTTTTTCATTTCATTAAGTTTAAATTTGATTTAACTAATATTTATTTCCAGAGCATGAGCTACAACGTTTCAGCGGTATGATTAGTGCCGCTTTCCAGGTCTTTGATTAAATATTGGTTATTATCTTTTTCAAATCGTTATTGTCTTACTTGTAGTAGCAACGGAATTAAATATACCGCACTTTATATTCACTTCCTTTATTAACAAATAGAGTATTTATAACAGTTAAACGATTGATATTTACAATAATGCTTATGTTGTTAACTTGTTGATTTATTTAAATAAGGAATGGGGTGAACTTTCATACCGCATAGGACAAGTTCCTATCAACATTAATAGTCCCCATTCCTTAAGCAAGTTGCAAGTGACCATTTAGAATCTCAGGCGTTAGGGCCTTTAAAAGTTAATAGTTCAGCAACTTAATTTTAATCAATCTTAAAGTTATGAAAAGCAAAGAATTAATCGGTATTGATGTATCAAAAAATGTTCTTGATGTATTTATCCTGGCTGTATCATATCACTTTACAGTTAAGAACAACCCTTCTGGGTTCGCCAGACTCCTTGAGATCAGCTGCAGCAGGTTAAACAGTTCAGTATCGGATCTTTATTTATGTTTTGAGAATACTGGCAGATACTCTCGCTTATTGAGTGTTTTTCTACAGGAGAGTTCAATAAGCTTCTCAATGGTTCCTGCAATGGACATAAAGCAATCAAAGGGGATGGTACGAGGGAAGTCTGATCGTAAGGATTCTGAAATGATAGCTCAGTATGCTTATAGAAAAAGAGATGAGTTAATTCCTACCATTCTGCATTCTCCAGAAGTTGGTCAGTTACGACAATTACTGGCCTTAAGAGATAAGTTGATAAGACACCGGACAGCTTATAAGAACGGTATTAAGGATCTTCAGGATTGTTTTAAGCCTGGTGAGACTACTTTTATCAGGCAGAGCCAGGAAAGGTTGATCAACTCCCTTAAACAGGAGATAATCAATGTCGAAGCAGAGATAGATACCCTAATAAAATCCATGCCATCGTGGGAGAATAACTTCAGTTTGATACAATCAGTAAAGGGCATTGGTCCTGTATTATCCAGATATATCATAATCTATACAGAGAACTTTACACGCTTCACTGATCCCAAAAAGTTTGCTTGTTATGCGGGAGTGGCACCATTTGAATACTCCTCCGGATCTTCAATTAAAGGAAGAACCAGACTTCATCCGTGTGCAAACAAGCAGCTTAAATCTCTGTTGAATATTGCTGCAATGGGAGCTGTAAGACTCAAAGGAGAATATAAAACCTATTATGAAAGAAGGACTGAAGAAGGTAAAAATAAAATGAGCACATTGAATATCATAAGAAACAAACTACTGTTCAGAATATTTGCTGTAGTGAAAAGGCAAACACCATATGTTGATTTAACAATGTTTGCTGCTTGAGAAATAGGATGAGATATTTGCTATTCCCTTAGAATAGTGTTA
>CAZSJH010000370.1:0-2225 GCA_964607105.1 uncultured Rikenellaceae bacterium
TTACTGCTACTGATATCAGGATCATTAATACGTTTGAGTATCCAGTCTGAATAGGTTGACCTGGCTCCCATGATGACCGATGCTTTATCTTTGATAACAGGTGTTTCAAAAAGTATGGATCCGGTTACAGGGCTTATCCCTCCCCGGGCACCAAACTTTTTCTTGTTACCTTTACGTGTGGATACATCAAAAACAGAAGCGAGACGACCACCAAATTCAACCGGGAAATTGCTCTTGTATAGATTGAAGTCGCTTACCATGTCCGGGTTAAAAGCAGAGAAGAAGCCGAAAAGGTGACCGGTATTGATTACAGGCACCTCGTTTATAAGGAAGAGGTTCTGGTCAGATGAGGATCCTCTTACGTTATAGCCTGCCGAGCCTTCACCCACCGTTTGGACCCCGGGCATCATATTGGCTATTTTAAGTATGTCTCTTTCACCCAGCACAACAGGTATGCTCTTTATTTGTTTCATCTCTATCTTCTGGAATCCCATCTGCATACCCTGAACATTATCGTGCTTTCCTGATCTCACTATTACTTCCTGTATATCAATCAGTTTTTCAATCATCTCTATATTAAGAATGCCTGAACTCTTCACATTAACCAGGTACGTTTCAGGCTCCATCCCCATACACGAGATATTAAGGTTGAAAGTTGAACCCGTTTCAACCGGGAGGGAATATTCACCGTTAGCATTGGTAATCACTCCCTTGTTGTTCCCTTCCATAACAAGTGTGGCACCTGCTACAGGTTCGCCACTGGTGCCTGACATGACCCTTCCCGACAGAACACTCATGATAGAATTATCAGCTTGATTACCGTTGCCAATAGTGACTGTTTTTATTGCTTTCTCATATGAAACATTACTGAAATACTGTTCAGCTATCTGTTTTTCAATGCTGTCTTCCTTTATTATTCCCTTCCTGGGTGATGAAATAAGATTTTCGCTTATTTCTTTCTTTCCTGTAAGGAAGAACTGACGCTTATCAATTTGTACGAAATTGACAGACTCGGGAGAAAGAGCGTTCTCCAGAATTAATGATACTAAAAGGGAATCACCCCTGGCATTTATCCTGACCGTGCTGACCCACTCCGGTTTATAATAGATAAAGATTCCAAAGTCTCTTTTCATAATGCCGACAAACTCTTCAAAAGTCACATTATTGAAGTTGCCTGAAATTACAGGCTGCTTTCCATCCTGTGAGGAAATGTGGTTTATAAAGAGTAATGATAATATTATTACACCGGCAATTCTTTTCATTTCTGGTCGCCTATTATTCTGTTGCAGTAATCAACAAGCAGAGCTCTATCATCTGTATTTTTCCTTCCCAGCACAAGTGCCTGTTGCGATATATATTTTCTGAGTTCTTTCCTGTGGCCGGGAAAAAGTCTGAAGAGGCTTTTTCTACTCTTGAAGCTCACAAGCTTGCCATCCTTATCAAGGTAGTTATTGTAGTATTCCTTGTATTCAAAGTCCGTTCCGCCAGAGCTGGTTATCCTCATTTCTTTCGACCTGAGCAGTAAAAAATCAACGGGACCGCTACTTACCAGTTCACAGAATAAGGGGTTATCGTCATTTTCAGTGCTGGGATATATCACAAACTTTCTGTTATCAAGTTTGAAAGATGAGATGTTACCTTTTTCAAGTCTTATCTGAAAAGAAGTATTATTCAGGTTCAGAGTATTCAGAACAAGTTCATTATTTACTATGTCATATTTAAGCAGCAGGTTTTTGTATACTCTGCCGTCCATCGTAACCTGTCCCTCCTTCCATTCATCGCTTATACAGAAAGGATGACCACTTACTGAACCATATGGTGCCTGATGATAGATCTTACCACTCACCAGTCTCTGATCGGCCCCATAAATATTATTAAGCTCTTCCAGTATTTTTTGTGATGTAGGGGGTGTATTATTTGCCTGTGAAAACAATATGAATGTACCCTGAAGCAATGATAATACCAGTATAAGAATTTTAGATAATTTAACTTTCATTTGAATTAATAAGATATCATCATAATGACGGTCAATTTTACAAAATGAGGCCTAAAAGTAGTAATAAATACTATTCCTGAATAAGATTTAAGTTTTATTAACTCATATCCTGCTGTTAAGCATATGCATAAGAGGATTAGAAGATGAGAAGTAGTAGTAAGTGTGGTTAAGGGTGTTTAGGGGTTTAGGGGTTTAGGGGTTTAGGGGTTTAGGGGTTTAGGGGTTTAGG
>CAZSJH010000371.1:0-2208 GCA_964607105.1 uncultured Rikenellaceae bacterium
TATTCACACACTTTTCGGACTAATCAGCTCTAACGCCTTGTTTCAGGCTATTTTATTACCATAACTTCATGAATTGGACAATAAAGTCATTGGTTCTGACGTACAATACTTTTGCAGACATTGCAGTATATCCGGAAATAATAATACTTTTATAGCAGATCACAATCAAATACTCTGGATGTCAAAGAAATTGGCCAAGTTGTTAGTTCTGATTTTATCTGTTCCCCTTATCAGTTACAGGAATATCCCGGATAACGATACTGTGAATATTCCTGTCTCTTCATTAAATGCAAGTATGGAAAGTCTATATTTCAGCCTTTACAGGGTACTGAGAAGTGATGTATCCAAACCTGATTATGAGGTTTTCAAAAAAGCGCTTACAGGTTTCTTTAATCTTAAAGCCGGAAACAACATTAAAAATAATATCCTTACCATCATTGATTTTTCTCTCTCATCCATCCAGTAACGCATGTGGATAGTTGACATAAATAAAATGCAGGTGATGCACAATAATCTTGTAGCCCACGGTCGGAACAGCGGAGAAGAATATGCCAGCCATTTTTCCAACACTCCTTTTTCTAATCAAAGCAGCCTTGGGTTTTATCTGACAGGCGGTATTTATTATGGCAAGCATGGAATGTCTCTTTATTTGGACGGGGTCGAGCCCGGGGTAAATGATAATTCAAGGGAGCGGGCAATAGTTATGCATAGTGCAGATTATGTAAGCAGAGATTTTATCCGCAATTATGGCCGGCTGGGGAGAAGTTTCGGATGTCCCTCAATCCCCATGAAAGATCACGAAAAGATCATCACCATGTTATCTGGCAGATCCTGTATTTATATTCATTATCCGGACGATAAATACCAAAGCAATTCCCGGATGTTCAATACCGAAACTGCACTTGAGGGAATTAACCTTTTTCTAAGCGAATCGCCAGGGATAGTTAATTCCTGTCCCGAAATACAAATAATTGCTGGTAATATTACTGAAAAGATCCCGGAGGAGCCTGCTTTAGGGCGGTGATCAATTGCTGATCGCGGTTGTATACATCTTTTCTGAAATATACTATTCCATCATCATCTGCCCATGCAGTAAGGTACACAATATGCACCTGTATCGGTTTTTCAAGAATGACGGTTCGTTCCATACCCTGGTCGATTACATTTTTTATCTGCTCCGGAACCCATTCAGGATTATCCTTCAAAAGATATTCAGCCAGTTCAAGAGGTTTGCTGATGCGGATACAGCCGGAACTGAATGACCGGTCGGTTTGTAAATAAAGATTACGGGCAGGTGAATCATGTATGTAAACATTGTATTGGTTCGGGAACATAAATTTTATCCGGCCCAGGGGATTGACAGGACCTGGTTCCTCCCGTATGCTGTAGGGGAAACCGGTAGTAAGCACACTGTCCCAATCGATTGTTAAGGGATCTACCCCTGTTCCGTCATTACGCAGCACCTTCATATTATTTATAGCCAGGTAAGCCGGATTTTTAATGACAGCAGGAATAATGTCCTCGTTCAGAATGGTCGGAGGTACTGTCCAGTAAGGGTCCAGAACCAGATATTTTATTATTGAACTGAATACCGGAGTTTCCCTGTAAAGTCGTCCTACAATCGCCATTGAGTAGAATACCTGTTTATCATTTTCTATGACCTGGAGTTCGAAATTAGCTATATTTACTTTTATATAACGTTTACCAAGATCATCGCTAAGCCATCTCCAGCGCTCAAGATTGGCCTCAACTGTTGCAATCCTGTCTTTAACAGAAATATTCAATGCCTCAATAGTAGCCTTTCCTGCCACTCCGTCGGCATTAAGCCCGTTCCTTAGCTGAAAGAGTACAACCTGGTCATGCAAAGGCTGGTCAAAAAGGTTTTCATCCCCGGGGTTAAATTCAATTAATCCCTGCGTAATGGCAAGCCTTTTTCTCAACAAAGCAATATCAGGATGCCTCATGCTTTTCTCAAGTTTTGGCAAATCAGTACTGAAAATTTCCTAGCCGCCGTTTTCTTCAATCTGGCGGTATTTTAACAGAGATTTTTTCAGATTGATATATTCGCGGTGTTTGGGAGTCAGGTTTTCCAGGTTTTCAGTTATGTTGTTGCTTTTTAAAGTACTGTCTATAAAACTTTCCCAGTCCAGTCCTACTGTCCTCCTTGAGGCTTTCCATTGAGGGTCAATTGTTTCTGCGTCGGTTTTA
>CAZSJH010000372.1:0-2207 GCA_964607105.1 uncultured Rikenellaceae bacterium
AGAAATAAATGGCAGACAGATATTCCCCTGCCAGGCTGTACATGGGCATACCAGAGCAAGATTCAAATGAGCGATGAAGAAATTGAAAGAGGTGCTGACAGGTTGGTGGATAATATCGTGGACCGTACAAGTAAAAACGGGGTTACACTGCTGAGCCTGGGACCCAGGGCTGACGGAACAATACCTGATTACCAGGTAAAGATGCTCACAAAACTGGGTGACTGGATGAAGATAAATAAGGAAGCACTTCATGGAACCACTCCTGCCCCTTTTGCTGATGGTGGAGTCGATACATGGAAAGCGGGAAATATAAGGTTCACAGAAAAAGGGGACTGGCTCTATGCGATTGAACTAAAAGAGATAAACAAAGGCTTTGTAATACCGGGCCTTAAATTATCTCGAGGGTCAAAGATTCAAATGCTGGGTTCTTTTCAAAAAATAAGATGGCATCAGGATGGCAATGATATCATTATTGATAATCTTCCTGAGCCAATACCATGTGATTATGCATGGTCCTTCAAGATCAGTAAGAAAAATATTGTAAATTGAATATTTAATTAATGACATTAATAATTTGTAAGTATAACCGAACTAAATGAAGAAATTTTTTATATCACTGATAATGGTATTATCAGTTGCTGCCATGAGGAGCCAGGATGCTGATTTGAAAAACATTGTACAGGATCAAATAAGTGGCTCTGGTGATTTCTGCCTGGTTTGCGACGAGCAGGTTGCAGATATAGTTGTTGATATAAAAGATAATAAAACTGTCAGACTTGCTTCAGAATTGTTTTGTGATGATCTTGAAAGGGTCTCTGGATTCAGACCTGAGGCTAAGGGTGATTTTAAGAATGTTTCAGGTAATTGTGTAATTATCGGGTCTATTGATGAAAGCAGAATTATTAAGAGACTTATAAGGGAAAATAAAATTGATATTAAAGAAATTAAGAATCAATGGGAAGCTTGTCTTATTCAGGTGGTTGATAATCCAATGAATGGTATTGACAGGGCTCTTGTTATAGCAGGCAGTGACCGGAGGGGTACGGCTTATGGATTATTTGAGATTTCTTCCCAGATGGGTGTGTCACCCTGGTATTATTTTGCCGATGTACACCCACAAAAGAGGGATAAGGTAGTAATTAAGAAGGGCAGATATATTCAGGGGCCGCCTTCGGTAAAATACAGGGGGATATTTATTAATGATGAGATGTGGGGTATCAGACCCTGGGCTATGAAGACCCTGGCTCCTGAGGAAGGTAAGGGCCTGGGTCCAACTACATATTCCAAAGTATTCGAGTTACTATTAAGACTTAAGGCAAATTTTCTATGGCCTGCTATGCATCAGCAGACAAGACCTTTCAATTATTATGAAGAGAATAAGGTTATTGCGGATAATTTTGGTATCATAATGGGTTCTTCGCATATTGAACCCATGCTTCGAAATAATATTGCAGGTGCTGAATGGGATAACGAGTATCCGGGAGAACCATGGGATTATACAATAAACAGGGATCACATTTATAAATACTGGGAAGAGAGGGTTAAACAAAATGGGAAATATGAGAATATTTATACTATCGGTAAAAGAGGAAAGGATGATGAGGCTGGGAGTGATATAACAGTACCAGTACTGGAGCAAATTTTTGAAGATCAGCGCACTATCCTAAAGAAGTATGTGAATAAGAATATTTCCGAGGTCCCCCAGGTTTTAATACCTTATACAGAGGTGCTTGACCTGTATAATAAGGGATTAAAAGTTCCGGATGATGTTATAATATGCTGGCCTGATGATAACTTTGGTTATATCCGCCAACTACCTGATCAGGAAGAACAGAAAAGAAGTGGTGGTTCGGGCATTTATTATCATTTCCAGTGGCTCAATGGGGCAACAACGGCATATCCCTGGCTCTATACAACACCCTTGGGACTGGTATGGACGGAGATGAAAAAAGCTTATGATTATAATGTGAGGAAGTTATGGGTTGTAAATGTAGGTGATATTAAACCTGCTGAGATCGGAATCGATTATTTCATGAGGATGGCATGGGATATTTCAGATTTTAAAGAGGACAATTCAAATGAGTTTATTCTCAAATGGGCATCACGAAATTTTGGAAAACAATATGTTTCTGGTATAGCAGATATTATGTCTAAACATTTTGAACTTGGATATGCCAGGCGCCCGGAACATATGGTAATGTTTGACG
>CAZSJH010000373.1:0-2206 GCA_964607105.1 uncultured Rikenellaceae bacterium
CTCTTTAAACTGTCCGTCCATCCATTTACTATAGGAATTGTACAGTTGGACAATATAACAGACTTCCTGTAAGTATTACTTTTATAATATCACAAAAACCACTGAAAAGGGGTGCTTAATGCCACCTGTCTATAATGATGCGTGGCTTTTTATTTGCCATTGAAAACCAGTTGATTTATATTTATATATCCAAAACCAACATAAAATGCCTGAAAAACCTTATAACTTCTGGCAGGAGCTGAAACGCAGGAAAGTAGTTCGTGTTATTATCGGGTATTTAGCTGCCTCTTATGTGATCCTTGAGTTAACCTCAATAGTAGCTGAACCATTTGGTTTACCCAGTGGAACAATCAAATTAGTATTTGTTCTTCTTTGTATAGGACTTGTTATAGCAATATATCTATCCTGGATATATGACTATACCCCCAAGGGTATCCAGAAGACAAAACCGGCTAAAGTTGCCAGGGAGAAAGAAGCTGTTTCAAAACCGGGCGAAAGGAAACTGAAGGTAAGTGATGTAGTTATAGCAGTTCTGCTGGTAGCAGTTATAATTCTTGTTTATCCAAAAATATTCAAGCCTGATAGACTCAAACAGCTAAGGGAGAAAGGTGAAGTTTCAGTCGCAGTGATGCCTTTCCATAATTTGACCAGAGATACTTTAAAAAATTTCTGGCAGATACTGGTACAGGATAACTTGATAACTTCCCTGACTAACTCAGAAGAGCTGAAAGTAAGGCAGACTGAATCGACCATTACCCTGCTTCAAAATACTGACCTTAAAAATTATGCATCAATCACACCTTCTGTTGCCAGTAAAATTTCACAAAAACTGGATGCCGGGGTTTTTATACATGGAAGTATAAGCCAGATCGATACAATAATTAGGTTAAATGCAAAACTGATTGATTCAGAAACAGAAGAAGTTTTTAAATCTTTTCAGATTGATGGCATCCAGGAGAATATTCTGAAAGTAACAGATTCCCTTTCACGGATGATAAAAGATTATCTTATTATTTCTGTACTGGAAAAGGAATTATCATATGAACTTCAGCTTTATCTTTCATCGTCTAATTCTTCTGAGGCAGTCAAGTATTTCATGGAAGGGAATATGGCATTCTACAAACGAGATTACCCAACTTCAAGGGAACTTTTTCGTAAGGCACTTGATGCTGACACAAACTTTGTCGTCCCTTTAGCTAAACTGGCTGTTGCATATGGAAACCAGGGCATGTATGAAGACGCAAAGAAATGGACCATTAAAGCGTATGAAAAAAGAGATCAGATGTCAAGACTGGAGAAGCTTTATACTGAATGGATTCATGCCCTCTATTTTGGTAATCTCTATGAAGAATTAAAATACATGAGGCAGGTATTAGAGATAGATGATCAGCTGGCAGGCGGTTATTATGTACTCGGTATCGATTACCTGCTATTGAATCAATATAATAAAGCAATACCTGAATTTAGGAGAGCGTTGGAGTTATATAAAAGATGGGACGTAAAACCTATGTGGGTTTACAACTATACAACCCTTGGGGAAGCATATCATAAAACAGGCCAGTATCGGAAGGAGAAAAAACTATACAAAAGAGCAGAAAAGGATTTCCCCGGTGATCCTCTTCTTCTTAACAGGCAGGCTATCCTGGCATTAAGTTTAGGAAAAACCAGGGCAGCAGATGAATATATTGAGGAGTATATTTCTGTCCTTGAAGAAAATTCGGCATCTGAGGCAGATATAGCTTCAGACCTGGGGAGCCTATATTGGGATGCCGGACTATTTGATGAAGCAGTAAAATATTACCACCAGGCCCTCTCGCTGGAACCTGAAAATCCATTGATACTAAATGATTTTGCATATTTACTGATAGATAATGACCTAAATATAAATCAAGGCCTGGAACTCGCTGAAAAGGCTCTGGAATTTAATCCCGATGATCATGATTGCCTTGATACAAAAGGATGGGGATTGTATAAGCAGGGTAAGTACAAAGAAGCTCTCCACCTGCTTGAAAAAAGCTGGGAACTAAAACCTGTTTATGACCACGATTTATTCCTTCATCTTGAGGCAGCAAAAAAGGCTGTAGGCAGTCAATAAAGTAGAGGCGCCAGGCCTGGCACCTCTACGGTACTGATTATAGAAAGAGTATACCGGACTAATCCGGTATACCCAGCGCAAAATACATTTCACCAGGGAAGTTCTCGTAAG
>CAZSJH010000374.1:0-2197 GCA_964607105.1 uncultured Rikenellaceae bacterium
TATGGAAAAAGCTGAGAAACCAATTAGGCGAATGCTTGATATATCAGATCATTTAGGAATTTAACATATGATTAAACATATATTAATATCAATGATGATAGTTGCACTTTCTGCTGTTTTAAATGCACAGGACGTGAAGCTTGAAGACGGTTATCATGTTTTCAGATATCCCAATGGTTCTATTTCAAGTGAAGGATATATAAAAGACGGGAAACCAGATGGGTACTGGAAAAGTTATTATGTTACCGGTGTGCTGAAATCTGAAGGTAAAAGGAGAAATCATTTACTTGACAGTATATGGGTATTCTATACACAAACAGGTGATACACTTGAGAAACTAGATTATCTGTATGGTAAAAAAAGTGGTTATTACCTGAAGTATAAGAGGGACAGAAGCTACGGCCTGTATGTATGGTCGCAGGAACTGTTTGCTGCTGATAAAAGGCAGGGAACAGCTTACCAGTATTATCCTGACGGTTCAGTAATGCAAACAATACCGTACATTGATGGTAAAAAGCAGGGCTTGTCAAAGGAATATGATGAAGAGGGTAATATTATTACACTTTACGAGTACAATAATGATTTTATGATAAGCAGGGAAAGGATAAACAGGAAAGATGCTGATGGTTTAAAACAGGGTTCATGGAAAGAATTTTATGAAAATGGAAATATTAAGAAGGAAATGAATTACAGGGATGGTGCGCTACATAGTTATTATAAAGAATATAATGAAAAAGGCGTGCTTACCGTGACAATGTTATATGATAATGGGAAAATAGTGGAAGGAAACGTGGAGGACAATCCTGAAATAGAAATACAGAACAGATATGACGCTAATGGTAATCTTATCTTCAGCGGCCCTTATAAAACAGGAATACCAGTTGGTATACACAGGGAATATAATACAGATGGCACAGTGAAATCTTCTTTTATATATAATGATCAGGGTGTGAAAGTATCAGAAGGAATAGTAACTGAAGATGGAAGAAGAAACGGTGAATGGAAAAATTACTTTGAAAATGGTAATATTAAGGAAGAGGGTGAATATGATAATAACAGGCGTACAGGAAACTGGACGTTTTATAACATTGAAGGTAAAATAATACAAACAGGACAATATCGGAATGGCAGACCTGAAGGATTATGGAAGTGGTATTATTCAGAGGGATTTATCTTAAGGGAAGAAGAGTATTACCAGGGTAAAAGAGACGGTAATTTCATTGAGTATTCAAGGGATGGAGAAATAATAAGTGAGGGGCAGTACCTGGATGGAGAGATGAATGGTAACTGGAAAAGTACTATAGGTGATCACAGGGAAGAAGGTAATTATATTGTAGGATTAAGGGATGGGATGTGGAGATACTTGGATAATGAAGGTAATGTGCTTTACAGGGGAAGATACGTACAGGATAACCCGGATGGGTATCATTTCTATTATTACACGAATGGAAGAATAAAGGAAGAGCAATACTACGATATGGGTTTAAGGCATAGAACATGGAAAAAGTATGACGAAGAAGGTTTGTTGGAAATGACAATTACCTACAGAAATGATGAAGAAGTCAGAATTAATGGTATCAGGATAAACCTGCCGGAAAGGGATGTAATAATTATAAAATAACCCCGTTAAATGGGAGACGAATTGAATCTGAGAAAGGAATCCATAAGTCCTGCTGAACAGGAGATAGAAAAGAAGCTAAGACCGCTGTGTTTCAATGATTTTAAAGGACAGTCGAGGATAGTTGATAATCTAAAAGTATTTGTAAAAGCAGCAGCTCAGCGAGCTGAAGCCCTTGATCATGTACTACTGCATGGACCGCCAGGACTGGGAAAAACAACACTGGCACATATTATAGCCAATGAACTGGATGTTGGCATGAAAATAAGCTCAGGACCGGTATTAGACAAACCGGGAGATCTTGCAGGATTACTTACCGGACTTGAAGAAGGTGATGTGCTGTTTATTGACGAGGTACACAGGCTGAGCCCTGTGGTTGAGGAATACCTGTATTCAGCAATGGAAGATTATCATATTGATATTATGATAGACAAAGGACCCAGTGCGAGATCGCTACAACTTAACCTGAATCCATTTACACTTATAGGAGCGACAACACGTTCCGGATTACTTACAAGTCCACTAAGGGCTCGCTTTGGCATTAAAATGCACCTGGAATATTATGATGCAGATATTTTA
>CAZSJH010000375.1:0-2181 GCA_964607105.1 uncultured Rikenellaceae bacterium
TAACCGGTATTTCAGGATCATAAACTGATTTCAAAACAGATATGATCCTTGATTCTGTTTCAAGGTATTCGTTGTTTTCCATAGTACTATCACCTTATTTGTTTTGCCTTATAAGCTATTGCATACAGTTTCATCTGTTTCAACATTGCGAGCAGGCCATTTGATCTTGTAGGCGTAAGGTTTTGGCTCAGGCCTGTTCTCTCAATAAAATAAAGATCGGAATCAATTATTTCATCAGGAGTCCTTCCCGACAGGACTTTAACCAGAAGAGCTATTATCCCTCTGACAATTATAGCATCGCTGTCAGCTTTGAAGTAGATCTTTCCATCTGAGGATTCAGGGTATAGCCATACCCTCGACTGGCAGCCTTCTACCAGGTATTCATTCTTTTTAAATTTTTCATCTATTGCGGTAAGCTTCTTGCCCTCTTCTATCAGGTGGTCATATCTGTCCATCCAGTTGTCAAATAATGAGAACTCATCAATTATCTCATCCTGTGCCTCCTGAATAGTCGTTTCATTGTGGCTCATAACATCATAGTTTTTACTTTTTCTATTCCCTCAATAAGCATATCCACTTCTTCTTTAGTATTATAGAAACACATTGAGGCACGTATTGTTCCATCAATGCCGAACCTTGTCATTATGGGCTGGGCGCAATGGGTCCCCGTTCTTACAGCAATCCCCATCTTATCCAGTATCATTCCTGCATCATAGGGATGCACTTTATCAATAAGGAAAGACATAATGGATATTTTTTCTTTTATATTACCGAATACCCTTATTCCACCAATGTCTTTAAACCTGCTACCTGCATATTCAGCCAGCTCAGACTCCTGCCTGACTATATTTTCCATACCTATGGACTCAATATAATCGAGGGCTGCGGCAAGGCCTATTGCTCCCACAAAATTTGCTGTTCCGGCCTCAAATTTAAAAGGTAACTTATTGTATGTTGTTTCCTTAAAGGTGACCCGGTCTACCATATCGCCTCCTCCCTGATAAGGAGGCATTTCTTCGAGCCATTCACGTTTGCCATACAGTACACCTATACCTGTAGGGCCATAGACCTTATGTGCCGAAAAAACATAAAATTCGCAATCCAGTTCCTGTAAATCCACTTTCCCGTGTTGTATCCCCTGTGCCCCGTCAACCAGAACCGGGATATTCTTATCATGGGCTTTTTCTATTATCTTTTTCACAGGCACTATTACGCCCAGTGCATTTGACACCTGGGTCACAGCCACTATTTTTGTTCTTTCGCTTAGAAGATAGTCCAGTTCTTCAAGGCGTATTGTTCCGTCATCATTTACAGGGATAACCATGAGACTGGCATTTCTCCGCTCGCACATCATTTGCCAGGGCACAATATTGGCATGATGTTCCAGGGTCGACACCAGTATTTCGTCTCCACTGCTGATATATCTTTCCCCAAATGAGAAGGCCACAAGATTTATCGAGGCAGTAGTTCCTGCTGTAAAAACAATCTCTTCTTTTGAAGACGCATTAATAAAAGACCTGATCTTTTCTCTAGCTGCCTCATATTTTTCGGATGAGATATCGCTAAGTGCATGCACTCCCCTGTGTATGTTACTGTAATACGTACTGTAGGCTTCAGTTATAGTTTTAATGACAGATTCAGGCTTTTGAGTTGTAGCGCCATTGTCAAAATAAACCAGTTGTTTTCCATATACCTCACTGGACAGTACCGGAAAATCGGATCTTATTTTATTTATATCGAACACATTATATTTATTTATCACAACTTATTGTACAGGTTGCACACCTGCTTAGTTCTCCCCTTAATCGTCTGAGCACCAGCTCATCAATTCTGTTTCGCAATACTTCGGTGCTTATTTTCTGGATTACTTCATGGGCAAAACCAAACATAAGCATAAGTCTTGCCTCTTCTTTATCAATTCCTCTCGACCGTAAATAGAACATTGCATCCTCATCAAGCTGTCCAACCGTTGCGCCGTGACTGCATTTTACATCGTCGGCATATATCTCCAGCTGTGGTTTGGTATCCATTTTGGCGTCATCGGTAAGCAGGATGGTTTTGTTTTTCTGGTAAGCAAGGGTCTTTAGTGCTCCCCTGTTAACCAGTATGCGACCGTTGAAAGCACCTGTGGCATAATCATCAAGCACTCCCTTGAAAAGTTGATTGCTCGTACAGTTAGGA
>CAZSJH010000376.1:0-2163 GCA_964607105.1 uncultured Rikenellaceae bacterium
GAACGGTTAAAATTGTCAATCGAAATATTTTAAATTATTTTCATGAAAAAATAAAAACTTAAAAAGATTAAAAAAATATCAAGATTTTCAAGGTTAAATTGTAGGAGCAGACAATGTTTAGTCTTAAACTCGGGTTAAAAAATCTAACCCGCCAGAAAAGAAGGAATTTTATTACTATTTTAGTAATTGCTTTTGCTTTTTTTGTTTATTTATTTTTGGATTCTTTGATGGAAGGCATGACAGAAATGTCTTTTAATAATATAAAGAACTATGATACAGGGAGTATTCAATTGGCTCATCCTGCATACTGGGAAGACAAAGATAAGCTGCCTCTGGAAAATTTACTCTATTTAAATCAGGATGTAGAAGAAAGCGTAAAAAATACGGATGGAGTATCGGGAGTATCTCCCGAGCTAAGATTTATAGCCAATCTGAATAACGGAATTGATGAAATTGCCGTTCAGGGTATAGGCATCTCTATCGAGCAGTATAACCAAGTTTTCGCAACTCAAAATCATGTTGTTGAAGGTTCGATGTTTACCCCGGGTGAATTAAAAGCAGTTATGGGAGTAGGGTTGGCCGAATTGATGGACTTAAAAATAAATGATAATATTACACTTTTGTTTAGAACAAAAGAAAATACTTTTAATACTATTGATTTGGAGATTTCAGGATTATTACATACACCCAATCCGGTAATTAATAATGGTATTGTTTTTGTTCCTTTGGATATTGCCCGGCAGGCATTAAATGTGGAGAATGGCATTAGCATGTTGGCGGTTAAAATAGAAAAGGAAAAAGAAGTTAACCCGACTATTAATAATATGAATCAAGTTTTTCAGGAAAAGAATATGAATATTCGTGCTTACTCCTGGAAGGAATCAGCGAAAACAGTGATTGCTATTGGCGCTGCAGAGGATGCAGAAACTGCTGTCATGTTAATCATTATTTTATCAATTGGCATGATTGGAATTATTAATAATATTATTCTGTCCAGCCTGGAAAGGACCAGAGAAATTGGTACGATGAAAGCCCTGGGAATGAGAGAATGGGAGATTGTTTCAGTCTTTATGGTAGAAGCAACCGGTCTAGGTATCCTTGGTGGATTAGCGGGCTGCCTTTTAGGATTTGTAGGAGTATGGTGGATAACAGAAATCGGGTATGATTTAAGTTATATTGGTGGAGATATGTCTCTATACGGCGTCCCGATTATCGATAAAATCTATGGAGTCTGGAATTTTTCCTCTTTTGTTTTTATATTCTTTTTTGGAATAATTGTTGCTTTATTTTCCAGTATAGGTCCAGCCTACTGGGCAGCTCATAAAGATCCTGTAAAAGCGATTTATCATCGGTAGGTGAAAAAAATTGAAATAAAGTATAGAATAATACATGAGAATGAACTTAAATTTATTCAGCGGAAAGTCATTAAAATATAAAAAGGAATTATTAATTCATTTGAATTTGGTAAAGGAGGAAAAATAAATGTCTTTACTCGAACTAAAAGGAGTCAAAAAAATTTATCAGCAAGGGAAGATAGAGGTACCGGCATTGCGGGGGATTGACTTGACGGTAGAACATGGAGAGTTTACCACCATTTTTGGTCCTTCCGGTTCCGGAAAAACGACACTTCTAAACATGATAGGTTGTCTGGATACACCTACAGAAGGAGAAATTCGCCTAAATGACAAGAAAGTAAGTGATCTTTCCAGAAAAGCACTTGCTATGACGCGGCGCTTCAATATTGGTTTTGTATTCCAAAGTTATAACCTGATTCCGGTATTGACGGCTTATGAAAATGTAGAATTTGCCATCAGATTGACTAACCATACCTCGGAATCGCAAATGAAAGAAAAAGTATTGAAAATGTTAGCAGAAGTGGGGCTTAAGGGATTGGAATCCCGAAGACCAAATGAACTTTCCGGTGGAGAGAAGCAAAGAGTAGCCATTGCCAGAGCGTTAGTGAAAGAACCCAAGCTTATCCTGGCGGATGAACCAACTGCTAATCTCGATTCTGAAACCGCTGCTGATGTTGTCGACATTATGAGGAAAATGAACAAGGAATTAGGAACCACTTTTATCTTTTCCACCCATGATCCAATGGTCATGAAATATGCTAAGAGATTTATTAACCTGAAGGATGGTATGATTTCTGCCGATGAAAGG
>CAZSJH010000377.1:0-2142 GCA_964607105.1 uncultured Rikenellaceae bacterium
ATCCAGGGGTATAATATTTTGCATTCACTGGATATGCTGGAGAAAGAGGAAGCGGAAGGAGATGAGGCTTCCACTTCCGCTGAAGCTTCGACGGACAAGGAGACTGAGGCTAAGGTTGAGGCTGAGGAAGATAACTCCGCTGGCGAGGATCTCCAGACCCATGACAAGGATATGAAAGACAATGAATCAGAAGCTGAGGCTGAGGAGTTATGAGTTATGAATTGTAATCCTGAGCACCATCGAAGAATCTAAGCGAGGGCAAGGATTCAGGATTCCAAGTACCAAGTTAAGAATTCAAAATTAAAGGTTTTAAGCTTATCGTTTATGGGTCTTTTGTTTTCAATCGAGTGAAGCAATACAAATTACGACTGCGTTAGCGGAGCCATTTACGCGAACGCAGTGAGCAAATTACATTAATCCATCATTCCATCATTCAATATTTCAGACTATCCCTACGCTTTGATTGACCTTCTAATCTGTTATAAAATATATTGAAGCTGAAGGGAAATGCTTATCTTGTTTTACTTTAATTCTCTAAAGCAAACCAGGATGAAAAACCTATTAATATTCTTATTTATTTCTCTTTCCTCCCTGATTACGGGCCAGGATTTTTCATTTGAAGAAACATTCCGTGATATGCAATACCGGATGGTTGGTCCCTATCGGGGCGGACGTGTAACTGCAGTTGCTGGAGTAGAATCGCAACCATCTGTTTTCTACATGGGCACCACCGGTGGAGGAGTCTGGAAAACAACAAATTACGGGATAACCTGGGAGAATGTATCAGATGGATTTTTTAAAACCGGGTCAATAGGCTGCATAAGAGTGGCGCAGTCTGATACGGATATTGTTTATGTTGGTACAGGATCAGACGGTACCAGGAGTAATGTTATACTGGGCAAAGGAATGTACCGTTCTGATGATGCAGGACAAACATGGAGATTCATAGGGCTGGAGAAGGCTGGCCAGATTGGTGCCCTGGTGATACATCCTGATAAGCCTGATATATGCTATGCTGCTGCTATAGGTAATCCCTTTGGTCCAAATTCTGAAAGAGGGATATTTAAAACAACCGATGGTGGGAAAACATGGGAAAAAGTGCTTTTTATATCAGATGAAACAGGTGTATGCGATATTGAATTAAACCCTGGGAATCCCGATATTATATATGCTTCTGCATGGACTGTACGAAGAAAACCATGGACCATAATCTCAGGATCAGATGAAGGAGGCGTTTATCACTCGACCGATGCCGGCAATACATGG
The DNA here is from genome assembly GCA_964607105.1 of uncultured Rikenellaceae bacterium. Taxonomy (GTDB): domain Bacteria; phylum Bacteroidota; class Bacteroidia; order Bacteroidales; family VadinHA17; genus UBA9300. The sequence continues at coordinate 1,267 of CAZSJH010000377.1, forward strand.
GAGAAGCTTGAAAAGGATCTGCCATCAGGTGTCGTGGGTAAGAGCGACCTGGCAGTTTGTAATGCTGCCCCTGATAACCTGTATGTACTGGTTGAGGCAGAAAATGATCAGGGTGGAGTATACTTTTCTGATGACAGGGGAGGCAGTTTCGTACTGCTGAGTAAGGAAGAATATTTGCTTGATCGCCCGTTTTATTATACCAATATTGATGTTGATCCTACAGATCAGGATGTATTATACGTGAATTCAACCGGCTATTACAGGTCGGGGGACAGAGGTAAATCATGGACAAGAAAGTCGACCCCGCATGGTGATAATCATGATATGTGGATCAATCCTTCAAATCCTGATATATTCATACAGTCTAATGATGGTGGCGCCAATGTTACCTTTGATGGAGGTGATTCATGGTCAACACAGGATAACCAGCCCACGGCTGAACTGTACCAGGTAAATGTGGATGATCAGTTTTCATATTGGCTTTATGCAGGTCAGCAGGATAACAGTACTCTGGCAATACCCGGTAAGGCAGCATGGTCAGTCAGGAATAGCCAGATTATGGATGTGGGAGGATGCGAAACAGGACCTGCAGTACCAAAGCCGGGTAATCATAATATTGTATATTCAAACTGCAAAGGACGCTTCGGAGTTTATAATAAAATAACCAGACAGGAAAGACAGTATTATGTTGGCGCGTCTAATATGTATGGTCATAACCCTGCTGACCTGAAGTACAGGTTCCAGAGGGTGGCTCCTATTATAGTATCACCACACGATCCGGATGTGGTATATCACTGTTCGCAGTACGTGCATGTTACACGCGATGATGGCATCACCTGGGAAACAATATCACCCGACCTCACTGCCTTTGAGCCT
>CAZSJH010000378.1:0-2132 GCA_964607105.1 uncultured Rikenellaceae bacterium
TATCTGCTCTTTGTATGATTTCTTCAGCTGTCACATCACGTGGTTCAAGTCCAGTTGGATCAATAAAGCGCAGGGGATTATTTTCACAATAACTATATGGATTCAAAGATTGAGGATTGTCGCTAACCCCTAAAAGCGGGTCAGTAGTCATAAATCGTCCTATGCTCTTGTCATAATAACGAGCCCCAAAGTAATAAAGGTCTGTTCCATCCAGTTCTTTCCCTGTAAACTTATATCTGTTACCAGAAACATTACCATATTCCTGTCTAACGTCTCCAAACGCATAGTATGTAGTAACAGTAGGTTGATTGACTCCCTTCGAAACCGCTATGGTATTATTGAGCTGATCTGAATGATAGTAATTATATGAACCATCCTCAAGTCTTGCAACACGACGACCATCAGCATACAGATATTCTGCTTCTATATTGCCCTGAGCATCAACCTCAACAATAACATTACCAGATTCATCGTAAATATAGTATATTCGTTCATATTCTGGTGGCGGTGGAACCATCATTCCTGAAAAACCAGAGATTGTATCTCCTTTAAGTCCATTTGAACCACCAACCATTACATCAGTGGCACGAGATTTATTACCATTGGTATATCCTGGCATTGTCGTTAGAGCAGTAATCCTGATATGATTTGGTCTGTTTATATGCTGCAAGGAGAACTTAATTATAAGTGATTGATAAGAACCCTCACCTGAATAGGATACTGACATAGCATTTGGTTCCTCATGTTTGTTACCATACTTATCGAAGATACCATAATCTGTGAGGCTCTTGACATAAATGCAAAATTCCCAAGATGCGTCAGCAGGTACTGCGGTCAAAAGCGAATCAGGATACAAACGATTACCTGAAGAATTAAGACTATCAATATCAATTGTCAAGTAAAAATCTTCATAAAGGGCTTGTTTATTCTCTGGATAAATCCTCTGATGTGGGATCTTAATTGTAATATTGCTAGAGTCAGCTGATATTGCAAAATTTCCTATGTCTCGAGCATCATCATGAGGGTCTCCCATAGGTTCTTCGACAATTAAATCACCAAAGCCTTCACCAGTATCACTACCTTCCCACTTCTTGACTCTCTGTCCCAATCCATTATAAAGGAAAGAGAATTCATTAAAAGGTTCTATTATTTTAATTGGTTTATCAAAGTGATTATATGAAATATTTGTTGCGAATGGATCAGAGCCAACCTTTGTTATATTTCCATTTCCATCATATTCATAATCAACGCTCCCCACTATTAGAACTCTATTGCTGTTTTCGTCTATTGTATACATTGTACTGTTACATTGAGTGCGATTATCTGTGTTATCATACTCATAGGTGAAATCTTCTCCAAAAATTTCATATTGCTCTGATGTAAGGCGGTTTAGGTTATCATATTGATAGGTTGCTTCAAGGTTGCCAGAAGAATAATAACTTGTCCTATTGCCGCATTTATCATAGTAATATTCTCTATCTGCAACATTACCCCAAAAATGATTTATGCATTTAATGCTCTTAAGTGTTTTATTAGGCAAATACTTCAGAGTATCAGAAGATCGATCCCCAAAGCTATCAACGGTGGGATAACCTGAAGCTGTATACTTATACTTAACATATTCGGTTAAAAAATTATCGTCGACCTTTTTTATCCATTGCGCTTTATCTCTTCTGATGAAATATTCTCGGTCTGAAGGATATGTTATCTTTTTAAGATTGTCAGCGCTGCTGTATTGATATTTAACCTCAAGGGTGTCGTCAAGATCAGCAATAAATGTTCTCTTTTCTGAAACTCTTCCTCTTGCATCGTAGGCATACATCATTGATCCCGTTTGGTCTTCGATTAGAGTTAGACGTCCTTTTGGGCATCCTCCTGGATTAATTCCTTGAGGATAACTGTCATAGAGTTTCCTCACCAAAACTTTCTTTAGCGTCTCCAAAGTAAAGTGGCCTTTTTGGATATTATCTATTTTTACAGGTTTTACACCTTCTTTTCCTTTTCTAACTTCCTGCCAGTTCCAAATACGAATGTATTTGACATCATCATTATTTTGAATTCCGCCACAGTCCATTAATAGCGGTTCCCACTGGGTAGAGACTTGTCCCCAAACACATGAAGCTAATACTTGT
>CAZSJH010000379.1:0-2123 GCA_964607105.1 uncultured Rikenellaceae bacterium
TAAGATTAGCGCCGAGTTTTGTCAGTTCCCTCGTTTTTGGCTCTTCAAAATTAAAGTCCTCAAGAACGATAATACTGTTTGATTTTGCCTTGTACGTAAGTGCAGATTTTCTGGCCAGCTGCTTCATTTTCTTATTAAGCTTAAAGCCATAATATCTTGGCCTGGGTCCGAATACCCGTCCACCTCCCCTGAAAATGGGGTTTTTGATATCGCCAAAGCGGGCGGTACCTGTTCCTTTCTGTCTTTTTATCTTACGGGTACTGCCTCTTATCTCCCCTCTTTCTTTGGTACTGTGTGTCCCCTGCCTGTTATTAGCCATATACTGTTTAGTGTCGAGGTATATAGCATGATCATTGGGTTCAATTCCAAATATTGAATCATCGAGGCTGATTTTCCTACCTGTATCTTTACCTTCTATATCAATTACTGCTATTTCCATTACTTTGTAATTATTAAGTAACCACCTTGGGGACCGGGAACCGATCCTTTAACTATCAACAAATTACTGTCTGGAATGAGTTTAATAACCCTGAGGCTAATAGCCATGATCTTATTATTTCCCATGCGTCCGGCCATTCTCATTCCTTTAAACACTTTTGACGGATAAGAGGATGCTCCCAGTGAACCGGGGGCTCTTTCCCTGTTATGCTGTCCGTGTGTTTTATCACCTACGCCCCTGAAGCCGTGGCGTTTTACAACGCCCTGGAATCCTTTTCCTTTTGACCATCCCCTGACATCCAGCCATGTGTCATCATCAAAGAGGTTCACATCAAGAACATCGCCGGTTTTATATTTACCTGCCGGGAAACCCGAAAATTCCACGATCATTCTTTTTGGGCCTGTATTAGCTTTTTTAAAATGTCCTATTTCAGCTCTTGTACTATTTTTTTCTTTCTTATCGCCAAAGCCCAGTTGCAATGCATTGTAACCGTCATTTTCTTTAGTCTTGACCTGGGTAACAACACAAGGGCCGGCTTCAATTACCGTGCACGGAATATTTTTCCCATCTTCATTGAACACGGAAGTCATTCCAACTTTTTTGCCTATTAATCCCTGCATTTTCTTTAATCTTTACTGGTTTCACACTTTGATTTCTACTTCTACCCCGCTGGGCAGCTCGAGCTTCATTAAAGCATCAATTGTTTTTGGTGTTGAGCTGTAAATATCGAGCAGCCTTTTGTAACTCGAAAGCTGGAATTGCTCTCTTGACTTTTTATTTACGAATGTTGACCTTAGTATGGTAAACACCCTTTTGTGAGTCGGCAGAGGTATAGGGCCACTTACGACAGCACCAGTAGATTTTACCGTCTTAACAATCTTCTCAGCGGATTTATCCACGAGATTATGATCATAAGATTTCAGTTTAATACGAATTTTCTGACTCATCTCTAATAGAATTTACCTTTAATTTGTTCTATAATCTTTTTTGAAATTTCTTCAGGCACCTCCTCATAGTGGGAATACTCCATTGTTGAAGTAGCCCTTCCGGAAGTAAGGGTCCTAAGTACAGTAACATAACCGAAGTTTTCTGCCAGCGGCACTTTTGCTTTGATAACCCTTGAACCTGCTTTCGATTCCATACCTTCCACTTTCCCCCTTCTCCTGTTGAAATCGCTTACCACGTCACCCACAAATTCTTCTGGAGTAACCACTTCTGCTTTCATAATTGGCTCCAGCAGCACAGGGTGACATTTACTGGCTGAATTTCTCAGTGCCTTTTGTGCGGCAATTTCGAACGAGAGTGAATCGGAATCAACCGGATGGTATGAACCGTCCTTGAGTACAACTTTAAGGTTATAGATAGGAAATCCTGCAAGTGGACCATTTTCCATACCCGTTTTGAATCCTTTTTCCACGGAAGGAATAAATTCCCTTGGTATATTACCTCCTTTAACCTGGTCTATAAACTGAAGCCCGGCAAATGCATCTTCAGCAGGCATTATTTCAACCTTTATGTCAGCAAATTTACCTTTACCTCCTGTCTGTTTCTTGAATACCTCGCGGTGTTCAACAGGAGTTGTAAGTGCTTCTTTGTATGCAACCTGCGGCTTCCCCTGGTTACATTCAATCTTGAACTCTCTTTTCAGACGGTCAATAAGTATTTCCAGGTGTAATTCACCCAT
>CAZSJH010000380.1:0-2114 GCA_964607105.1 uncultured Rikenellaceae bacterium
TGTATTCCCTTAATAATTTCATTTTTTCCGTGGTAGCTTTTCCATTAGGGTTAATACCAATGATTATCTTGAGTTGATCATCATATCGTTTAGATCGACTCTCATATTCGAGTATCGTTACTGGTCCGACTGCCCTGTAAGGTAAATTTGAATCGTGCTCTCGAAGCCCTTTACCCAGCCTAATGTTAAAAATCCTTTGAAAAATATATACTCTTTCAGACATTTTGAGAAGATCATCCGTGGTCGATTGACGCCCCGTTACTGCTGAAAAATATTTCGTGTACCATTTCACATGATCAGGAATTTTTGCGCGAACTAACTCTCCCGTTTTAGGATCTTTAATTGGGTATTCTCTTTGGCTTAATGGTTGGATATCGTTCCAGGGGAGCTTACAGAGTCCATTTAGCGAAAACCAAGTCCTCCAATAAGGGAAGAAACGCAGAGCTTTAGCTTTATCTTCAAAAGTTGGAATTGAATTTCTAATTACATCGTCAAAAATAAGCCAAGCCTCATCATGTTGCGGTCCTTTATTTGTTAATCCATATCCACCTTGTTGTGCCAAGGATTCCTTAGTGACATACTCAGAAAATTCTAAACCTTTATGTTCCATGCCAATATCTTGCAAAAATTGAGGATTCGCTCCAAATTTTTCAACAAAATAATTTTTTAAATATTTAATTCCCTGTCCAACAATTTTTCCAAAACCTTGTCCCCTAGCCATTTGGTGAATTAGTTCTAAAGCAGCCTCTGCATTGCCAAAATTAAGTTCTAAGCCCCCTGTTATCTCTTTATTTAAAATTCCTGCTTCATAACATTCCATTACAAATGCAATGCCTGTACCAACAGATATTGTATCTAAACCATATGTATCACAATAAAAATTCGTTTCTAATACCCACTTTGGATCCCATACACCCCAATTAGAACCACAACCAGCAATTGTTTCATATTCAGGACCATCTACAATTACTTTCTTACCCTTAAAAGGACCTGTTAATACTTTATGACCTTCAGAATAGTGAGAGCAACTTACCGTGCAGCCAATCCAACAACCATCAGCTCCTTCCTTTCCAGAATAGATGGTTCTCATGATTTCTCGACTATAGGGAATTTCCTTTCCGCTTATTTCTTTATGCATTCCAAAACGAAAGTTTTCAGTTGGCAGAAGATCAGTAACATTCATTATTTCTGGGAGATGTCCGGTCCCAACTCTACGCATTTCATTTTGTATTGGATCAAGTTTAATAATTTCTTGACTATGCATTTTTCCAATTTTTCTAGCCTCTTCTAGATCCGCTGGATTATTTGAATTGATTGTTATTTTTGGAGAGAGGCATACTAAAGCTTTGAGATTCTTATCTTTAAATACAGTTCCAATTCCACCTCGTCCTGCTTGTTTAGATGATGCCCAATTACGGCCACGGACAAACCATGAAAAATTTAACATCCCCCATCGAGTATGCTTTGCCGCAGGTCCAGAACTTACTACTGAAACACGTTGTTTTTCAGCATCATCCTTAGCATATTTTTCTGTTAAATTTTGCGTAATCTCATGAGAATATTCAGATAATTCTTCAGATTCTTCAACCTCTTTAATTTGGATTAATCCTTCTATACCATCAATATAAATTACTATTTCATTTTTCGCTTTTCCTTGTATTTCTAATGCGTCAAAACCTGAAAATTTAAGATATGGTCCAAAATATCCTCCAACATTAGAATCTATAATAATACCTGTTAAAGGCGATATCGATGTAACAATTGATTTCCCAGAACCAGGATAAAAAATACTTCCCCCTAATGGACCTGAAGAAATGCAAATTTCATTCTCAGGATCATCCCATTTTACTTTTTTATCTTTTGGAAGAGAGTTCCACATGAGCCATAAATCAAAGCCTTTTCCCCCGATGAATTTTTCTTTCATCTCATCAGTAACAGGTTTTATAATAATCTCACTTTTAGAAAGGTTAATATACAAGGTTCTATTAGCATAACCCTTTTGTACTTCGTGAATTTCATATTTCCTTTCTGCTAAAATCATAAATTTTCACTCAATTAAGTTCTAACTATTAAATTAAAAAGATGATTTTAAACTATGGATGATTTAATGAGAA
>CAZSJH010000381.1:0-2103 GCA_964607105.1 uncultured Rikenellaceae bacterium
AGAGAACCGCGCCAGCGGGGTGAGGCAATCTTATATCATCTCTCCTTCCAGACTTTCTCAACTGTATCAGCAAACGTCCTGATATGCTTGAATATCATCTTATACCCGGGACAAAGATAATTAAGACCCTGCTCACCACCTGGAGTTGACATAAACCTGTTCTTCGGGCATTCGCCATTACACATATCCCTAACCTCGCACTCCAGGCAATAAGCAGGCAGGTTGTGAAGCTTGCTTTGACCGAACTCACGCTGTTCCCTGCTGTCGAGCATTTCAGATAGTGTTTTTTCTTTTACGTTACCCAGCAAATGATCATTATCCACGAAATGATCACATGAGTATAAATCACCGTTTAGCTCGAGTATCGGCACCCCTCCACATGTCTCCTTAAATATGCATATAGTATGATCTTGCTTAAATGCCGACCGGAGAGCCTCCTCGAAAATCTGGACCTTTATGCTGCCAATATCTCTTGCTTTCCATTGGTCAAAAATCGTACAGAGGAATGCACCGTATTCTTCCGGGGGTACTGAAAAATCAGTTATACTCCCATCCTTATTCCTTTCCACCACCGGGATGAATGTTATATATCCTACACCCAGGGCAATAAAAAATTCATAAACCTGGACCGGGTGCATAACGTTTTCAGCATTTACAGCACATAAAATCTCTGTCCTGATACTATATTCCTTAAGAAGCAAGTAAGATTCTTTTACCCTGCTGAAAGTAGCTTCTCCATTCACTGACTTACGGTAAACATCATGAAGGAATGAAGGACCATCCATGCTAAGACCAATAAGAAAATTATTGTCAGAGAAAAAGCGGCACCAGTCATCATTAATCAGCAGTCCGTTTGTTTGTATGCCATTTAGCAGGTGTTTACCTGGCGGGAGGTACTTTTTTTGAAACTCCCTGATCTTCCTGAAATAATCCAGACCCGCCAGCAATGGCTCTCCACCATGCCATGAAAATTGGATAATTTTCCCGGAAGTGGCGTCAATGTGTTGCCTGATATATTCCTCCAGGATATCATCCGTGATATAAGCAGTAGCCTTTTCTGCGTGCAAATCTTTTTTACCGAGGTAATAACAATAAGTGCAGGACAGATTACATCTTGCTCCTACCGGTTTCACCAGAACCTGGAATTCCCTGCTCTCTGATTTCATATACCAAGGATAAGATGGGTTACCCAAACTTTGAGTCTAATATTTCTGATCCTCCAACCGGGATTAAGAAAATCACCAAAATGCCCCGGAAGCAAGGAGTGCAATAATAACAATTATATATATTCCTAATAATACTAGTGATATAATTGCCAATACATACTGAATATAAAAGGCCTTGGTTTGCCGTTCAACCGCAGTATACAAGTCCTGGTTGGAATTTGACATAAGATATTGTTTAAATGCCTCAGCTGATTCTCTTAATCTTATGCCCATAAAAATAACAGGTATTCCTATAATGGCTCCAATTATTGTTATGCAATACAATGCGCCTCCAATAATTGTTATCAACCCGATAAATGACATATACTTTGACATCCTGGGTACTGTAAGTGACATTGAATCCTGAATTTGACTATTATCAGGAGTTACTTCGGTGTTTGACATATTATATTCTCTTATAATTTAATTTTTGAATATGAGTGGTATTAAATATTTAATCTAATAAATTTATAAATTAATAGCACTAAGTTCAAATGTTTCAAGGAAATATTGTGATTATATCATTAAAACTACAACTATACCTCACTTCTGCTTCCAAAACTGGCCCTTTTCTTAGTGAACTTACAATTATCCCCTTTCATGAGTAAATGTAGCGGCAAATGAACTTATATAGATAAATATCACTTAAAGAATATTTACAGAGCATATCATACAATAACATCATATATCTAATTTTTGGTATCTTGGTTCACCAAAAGTAAATAGGGTATAATGAAAAATATATTGAGATTTACATTACTGGCATACGTGCTGATCATAATCTCCCCTGCCCTCAGCTCACAGGAAAGGACTGCTGCTGACAGTCTCAGGCAAAACGCAGTTAGGGTATTTATTGACTGCTGGCATTGCGACATGGATTATATAAGAAGGGAAATTC
>CAZSJH010000382.1:0-2088 GCA_964607105.1 uncultured Rikenellaceae bacterium
TGCGGATTCTGGCGCGATTCAGAGGATATGATTATTGGGGAAAGATATATCGGGGATGCCAGGATGAACTATGACAGCCTCATTTACGGCTGGTTTGATTACTGGCTCAAGGGAGTGGATAATGAATTTACTGAAGACCTTCCCTATGTACAATATTATACAATGGGACTTAATAAGTGGCAGACGGCAGATAACTGGCCACCGGATAATACGGAAATGGTTGATTATTATCTTAGCAGTAGGGGAAATGCCAACAGCCTGAATGGTGATGGAACCTTAGGAACAGAAGCTCCAGGCAAAACCGATCATCCTGATACCTATGTGTATGATCCTTATAATCCCGTTACATCCTACGGTGGGAATTTTTGTTGCTACGGAAACGCTATTGATGTCGGATCTTTTGACCAGAGACCAATGGAGATTAGGAATGATATACTTGTTTATACCTCAGATGTCCTTGAGGAAGGGGTGGAGGTAAGTGGTTTTATTGAAACAGTGCTGTATGTTTCCTCTGATGTGAAAGATACTGATTTCACTGTTAAACTAATTGATGTGTACCCTGATGGGCGTGCTTATAATCTCGATGAAACAATACAGAGAGCAAGATACAGGGAAGGCTATGACAGTGAAGTTTTTATGGAACCCGGTGAAATATACAGGATAGAGCTGACACCTTTGTCAACAAGCAATTATTTCAGTAAGGGTCACCGTATACGTATTGAAGTGTCGAGCAGTAACTTTCCCCGGTTCGACAGAAACCTGAATACCGGAGGTAATAATTATGATGAATCTAAAGGAATAGTAGCTACCAATTCTATCCATCATTCGAAAAATTATCCTTCAATTTTAAGGCTGCCGCTTGTAAAAAAATGATAATAGCTTTTCAAAAGCTAAGACTCTATAAGGCATGCTGTTAGAAGTTTATAAATAATAGTAATGAAAAATAGTATTATTCAACTTGTTCTGTGCATTATTCTATCATCATTATGTGGACTGGAGGCACAGACCTATGAACCAGCCTGGGAATCTCTGGACAGCCGGCCTATACCGGAGTGGTTCCAGGAGTCTAAATTCGGGATATTTATACACTGGGGAGTATATTCTGTTCCTTCATGGCGAAAGCTTGAATCAGAGAGGTATGCTTCTTATGCTGAATGGTATTATGCCAGGGTTATGGAGAACGATGAAAATGGGGGACGGGAATTCCATGAGAATAACTATGGAAAGGATAAGGATTACCACGATTTCGGGCCCATGTTCAGGGCAGAACTCTGGGATCCGGCATTCTGGGCTGAAACATTCAGGAAGGCAGGGGCAAAATATGTAGTCCTTACCTCCAAGCATCATGATGGTTACTGTCTGTGGCCCACAAAAGTTGAGTATAAAAAGGAGTGGAACAGCATGGATGTTGGTCCTGGCAGAGATCTTGTCGGGGAACTGTCCGAAGCAGTACGGGCAGAAGGTCTCAGAATGGGACTTTATTATTCCCTACCTGATTGGGAATCAATACCACGTTACGGTAATGAATACCAGGTTAATATGAGATATGTCAAAAAATACGGTGTGGACATGGATGCCTACGTCAACGATATTTGTAATCCACAACTCAGGGAACTGGTGAATGAATATAAGCCAAGCCTGATCTTTGCAGATGCCGGGGAATGGAGATTCGATGATGAATTCTGGGGCACAAGGGAATTCCTGGCATGGTTATATAATGAATCACCTGTAAAAGATGAGGTCGTGGTAAATGACCGTTTCTGCAAGGGAATGCCTGGTAATCATGGTGATTATTTCTCAAGTGAATATGCTGATGCTGAAATAGGTGACCATCCGTGGGAGGAGAGCAGGGGTATAGGAGGGTCATATGGATTTAACAGGGCTGAGAATCTAGATGATTACCAGACATCTGAAGAACTTATTGAAGAATTAATAGATATAGTCAGCAGGGGTGGAAACTTATTACTTAATGTGGGACCAACAGCCGATGGTCGCATTCCTGTAATACAACAACAAAGACTGGCCGACATAGGTGAATGGCTGGAAATAAACGGTGAGGCGATCTATGGAACAGAAAAGGCTGAGGCT
>CAZSJH010000383.1:0-2087 GCA_964607105.1 uncultured Rikenellaceae bacterium
ATTATTGACTGTTCACCATTCACCATTGACTTCGTCGAGCTCCGCTGCGCTCCGTTCACCATTCACCACTCACCACTCACCATTGACTTCGTCGAGCTCCGCTACGCTCCGGTTCACCACTCACCATTCACCACTCACCATTCACTTAAAAATATTTACTCTATACAATAAAGATGATCCTCAGTTCTAATGAAAATCATTCCTTCAGAGAATGCCGGTGTTGATACAGCTTTTTCTCCGAGTGCCGATTCAGCTACCAGAGCGAATTCTCTTTCAATTTTTACAATATGCATTACACCCGCCTGATCAAGCATATATATATTATTTCCTGCAATAACCGCGGAGGCATAGAAGCCATAGTCAAAATCATGATCCCAGACCTTATCTCCTGTCTCCGTGTCATAACATGCTGCAGCACCCCAGCTTGTGAGAACAAAAAGTAATTCCTCCGTTGCAACAGGACTTGATACCTCAGGTGTATACTCATTATCCATCCATACTATAGATGCATCTTTACCCGGTTTTATAGCAACCAGGTTTGCAAATTCATTTACGGCGAAAACATATTTTGAATTTACTCCAACAGATGGGCCTACTTCACCACTCATACACTGAACTGACCACAGCTCACTTCCTGATTTTATATTATATCCAATAACATAAGGTTCAGAAGTCAGAATTACCTGGTAAACACCATCAAATCTTGCAATCACTGGGGAAGCCCATGATATGGCAACTGGTCGTATTGTTTCCCAGATTAATTGTCCTGAATACAAATCAAATGCCTTTAAGGATTTCTTCGATCTTTCGTCATATTGAACAAGGAGTTTATTTCCATGTATTAGCAGAGAGGATGAATGACCATAGTGGTTATCAGGAACACCTATATTTTTTGCCCAGACCCTGTTTCCATCCATATCGAGGCATATCAAATTACCTGTAGCAAAAATAGCACATACAACCTGTCCGTTGGTAGCGGCTGTGGGGGCTGCCAGTCCTGTATCCTCTGATGTTTCAGGAGCTGTTTGAGGTTCCCCTTCTATCCCTGTAGCAGGTGCTGCCCATATCAGCTCACCGGTCAGCTTATTATAACACATAACTTCAAGTTTATCATCTTTTTCACCGGTGAGGAAGAGTTTTTCGTTCCATATAATCGGGGAAGAATATCCATGACTGTTGACACTGACTTTCCATTTTATTCCCTGGCCTGAATTACCATCCCAGTTTACAGGGTAGCCATTTTCTTCAACAATACCCCTGCTTCCGGTCCCCCTGAAAAAGGGATAATTGATACCGTTATTATCATCTACGGGCCTGTCTCCACTTACAACAGTTTCTTTTACAGAAGTTCCGCTCTGCTCTGAGGCATCTTGCTGTGTGGAAAGGATTTCATCTGTTTCTGCGACTGTAGTAGTCTGATTATCAGACTGTATTACCGGCCTTTCTACCTGCGTGTCACCAGCGATTGTTATTTCGTCTGTTCTGAGATGAGTAATATTACTTTCATCCTGTACACCGGTATCATCATAGACACGTACTGGATCGGGCAGTTTTATTCTGAGCTGGAAGGAGATAACAAAGGCTGCTACAATAACCACTGCAGAGCTTATCAACAGGTATATTCTGGATCTCCTTTTTGATGTGATAAGCTCATCCTGTCCCATGGATGCTCCGTCAATCTTTCTGTGATGAGTATATAATAACCTCTGGCTGATTATGAAGATAAGGGCACCGGCTAAAAGGAGGTAGGTTCCTGTTTCAATCTGCCATCTTGCAGTGAAAAATGCTTTTCTTGCCATGAGGTCAAGGGCTCTGATCTGTTCTTTTATATCCTCGTTATTTGGATTTTGATCATAAATCTCCCTGAGTGCATCAAGCGAAGGATTTTCAAGAGGCCTTATCTTTTCCAGCTGTACATATCCGATGATCATCATTACAGCAATAAAAAGTGTAAATAATCCTGCAGCATAAGCTGTCAGTCTCAAAATGTTTGTTCTCTTATCCTGCTTACTCATTTTTCTTTATTTTATCGATATGCACGGGACAGTATTCAAAGCACCTTGCACAGCTGAAACATTTACCTTTAT
>CAZSJH010000384.1:0-2071 GCA_964607105.1 uncultured Rikenellaceae bacterium
GAACATTCTTATATTCATTGGATAATAAGGACTTATAAAGTAATCATAGCCCATCAAACTATAGTTGACATGATCAAATCCAACAAATATCCTTGTACGCTTCACCTTGATATTTGCAAACACATTTATTATGGGATAATTTCCTGTTTTTATTCCGTTCTGTACATAAAATATACCGGTGGCCGGCATATAGGAATATGAATAATAAGCTGTATTATACTCAGCTTCAAAGCCCAGTTGTGTCTTTAGCCTGCCTCCTGTTGCATTAAAATGGAATTCATGATCGAAGTAGAAAGCTGACCTTGCACAAACGAGAGGAAGGTCAAGGATATCTTTATGACTGCTTTTCTGAAGCAGAACGGAATTATCAAACCTGAATTTCCAGAAGCTGAAGTTTTTATTCAGCCTGGCACTGATCACTGAAATCACACCATCATACTGTTCCGGTATTGCTTCCGTATTGAAATAGAACATATTGGTGATAACTGCATAATCGATTCCTGCATTAAAGTTCATACCAGGGTAATCAAAGGATCCGCCCACGTTAATTCTGAACTCGCTACTTAAATCATTTGACCATTCAAAATGATTACTCCCCCATCTATTAATCCACCATGCCGGTCCTGTATTCAGCACACTCCCCCTGGCAACCAGTTCTGTCTCTTTTTCTCCCTCATTAAAGCTTTTATTAATTGTTCCTTTCAGTTCAAAATCGCCTGCTCTTAAACCCGTAAAATACAATTTCCCATCGGCGCGCCATCCGAATTTTTTTCCAATCCGGTTGTACAGTGTACCCAGCACTGCATTTGAACTTTCTTTCCACTTAACTGAGTCTGCCGGATTCTCCTCTTCATGAGTCGGCAGGATCTGTGCAAAAACATTCTGTTCATTTACAGCTCCCACACCTATACCCAGCTGGAATTTTGCTGTTTCGCTTGTATTAAAGTCAAACCTGAGGGTATTCTTCAAAACCCTGGCATAAAGGGAATCGTATGTAACAGTTTCATTTATATAAATAGTGTCATAAAAGCCAATGCCCGGAGCATTATCTTCGTATATTCTTCTTCCTTTTTCATATTCAAGGATATGTGAGAACGTTCCGCTCACCCCCCTTTTCTTTTTGTTTTCCGTACTGTCAGCAGGGGTATCCCCTCCACCACCAATGGTATATTTCTGTATTACCTGAAAATTCATATTCTTTATCCTGTTTATTGCCTCATTCAGTCCACCCAGGTTAACAGGAACATCCCTTGTTTCATACTGGTCAAGGACTGTTGGATCTGCTACGCCGCCATTCTCATAAGCATTAAGATTATTAATGCTCCACGAGGCAAGCGCCTTGTATTTATTCCCCAGGTATGATGTATGGAGGGTAAAAACACGGTTATCCGATTTCTGGTAAATATATTGTCCCAGGCTGTAAATTATATCAAGATCAAGGCCAATATTAAAAAATGGGGTTACGTTCTGAGAATGCCTCATACCCAGTGTTTGTTCCGCAAGGTTTCTTTCCCCGCCATAGGTCCACTTAAGTTCAGTGAATGGTACATGTGTATCGACATACATCTTATTTCCTGCATGGTGCATAAAATATCTCAGGTGCCTGTAAATAAAATATTCGGGATCGACGGGTCGGTCAAAGAAATCTACCTCTATATAAGGCAGTCCGTAATTACCGAGGTTTTGAAAGAAAGGTGAAATTTCTTCTGTTTTCTTATACCTGTGAAATGTATTTACCAGTGTATCTAAAGCGACATCAATAATCTCTGTAAAGGTTTCATCCAGTTTAAACTGCCTTGTTACATGGGTAACCGAATCGGCCTTCTCCGGTGTTTTGCCTTCCTGTGTAAAAGCATTTAATGAGACACTTAATAATGTAATGTATATCAATGCCCTGTTCATGGTCACCAAAGATAAATAAAAAACTCATGAAAAAAGGCAGGCTGTGGGAGTCGGCCTGCCTTCAGATCTACAGTTAAGTCCAGAGCAGCTAATCAACATTATCGTTCAGATACGCATTATCGTCCCTCAGTGAAGGTTCGTCATCCTCATCGGATAATGTGAATTTGGA
>CAZSJH010000385.1:0-2050 GCA_964607105.1 uncultured Rikenellaceae bacterium
GTCGTAGGCGTCGTTGGTTTCTGAGCCAATATAAGCGTGTCTCCGGCTGTTGTGGGCAGCGGGATGGCCAATAACATTATAATCAGAATTAATAATGGAATTCGATGCATAGAAAGCCTCCTATTGTTTTAGTTCATATTTTTAGTATGCGATTATTTTAATAAAAAAGTCATTTTTTTGAAACAAAATATATTCAAGAAAGCTCTAAGCAAATTCATAGCAAATCCTATTCAATGATAAGATTAATATACGGATTTCTTGTTGAAGTATATGTTTTTCCTAGGTATTATTGACGATTAGCCCTAATGAGCCGAAGGGTGGTATTATAGATATTAAATTAACACCTGGAGGCTCAAATGGACAAAAATTATTTCAAAAGACAAGAGCTTAAAAATCCAGAATCGGCAGTAATAAATGAGATATCCAAGAGGTTTAATCTAACTCCGATACTTGCGCAAGCATATTTCAAAGAGATAAAAGGACTTTTTGAAGAGCATTTTAAAGCACCTAAAGAGGAAGGGGTAATAATATTTGAAGCGATACGCACGGAAGATCCTCCTGGCAAGCAGCTATCTGAATGTCGTCGCATTCCAGTAAGATTGACATTAGACATGGGAGGGGATTTAGATATATACAGGCAGAGAGGCTTGAAAGCGATGAGGCAAGCCCGGATATTGCGGTTAGCTTCTGAGGCTTATGAACAAGGAGCTCTTCTTACCCAGGAGGATTTATCAAGGCTTCTCTCCTCTTCTGTTAACACGATAAAGAGAGATTTAGCAGCTTTGAGGGAAGATTTTGCTCCGGTACCCACACGTGGGAATGTTAAAGATATAGGGCCTTCAGTATCGCATAAAACTAGGATAGTGCAGCTTTATCTAATAAATATGGATTTTCAGTATGTAATAATAAGGAGTCGACACAGTCAGAAGGCGATAGAACGTTATTTAAAGACATTCACCCAGGTGGCTCGTCTTTGGCTTGCTGGACAATCAGAGGAAGAGATAGCTTTGATTACAGGTATTAGTGCTTATTTATGTAAGGAATATCTAGATTTAGTCAAGCAATATCATGAAACAGAAAGATTTAAGAGTTTATTTGATGACTTTCCGGGTAAAAAAAACTCTTCATCTGGGAAAAACAGATGAACACAGGTTATAACAGACAGGGGAGGATGGCAGCAAAGTGTTTGCATACACTTTTAGAGAATAAATTTCTTTTTGAGTATGGTTATCAGAACGGACCAGTTTTGGTTAAAGCAATAGTGGATGATATTCTCTCTATTATAGAAGCACATTATCTTCCTGTTACTGATAGGGTACCTCCTGGCACATTCATAGCCACAGTGGTAAGCAAGGAGGCAAAAGTGGGGCCTTATAACCGAAAACTTTCCGATTGCCCGATGGTCACAGTAAAGCTTCAGCTTTTTTCAAAAGAAGAGCTTGAGGAGTATTTATCAGGCAAAGTAACACCCACGCATCTTTTAAAGAAAAGGACGATTCGTTGGTTTTATGAGGCATCACGGCAGGGAGGGTATTTAACATCTCAGGATGTTTCTCTGCTCAGTGGAGTGTCCCTTGGAGCAATATACAATTGGATAAGGAATTATCAGGATAAGAATAAAACTCTTGTTCCAACAAGAGGTAATATGCATGATCTTGGGCCTGGGATTTCCCATAAGAAACATATTATCCGGCTTTATTTACAAGGAAAACTACCGAGTGAGATAGCGCGTCAGACAAGTCATAATGTGAGGAATGTATCCCGCTATATAAAATCTTTTGATAGAGTAAGACTATTGAGAAAAAAGCATCCACCATCAGAAGTTGTAATACTTTCCGGTCTCAGTGAAAGGATTTGTCTGGAATATATTGACATATGTGATACCATAGATAAGCAAAAGAAAATGGCTCAGGACCGATCTGAAGAGGTCGTTAATATATAAATGAACACCCTTCAGCTCATTAGGGACTATTGTTAATGTAGTTTCTTAGTAATTGAAAGTTTGATGAAATTGAGGAAATATCATCATCAACATAAAAAGCAAATTCTT
>CAZSJH010000386.1:0-2032 GCA_964607105.1 uncultured Rikenellaceae bacterium
TTCAGCAAGGACAATTTTATTTCTGTAGTAGAATTTCAATTCTGCTGCTTAACAACTTATACAGCCTTGGTTGAAGCTTCAGCGGGCTAAGCTGGGTCCCGGTTCAACAATTCAACCCAAGGTTCCTGAGTAAGCAACGAGCGAAGCGAGTTGCGCATCGAAGGACTAAACACCTCAACTTTTCTTGACTTGCATCCTGCAGTCTCGTATCTTGCTGTTTATTAACCACAAAACCAATCAGATCATGAAGAAAAATATTCTATTAATTCTAACCACGACAGCTATTATTATTACTGCTGCTTCATGTAATACTAAGAAAGAAGAAGTTCAGGAAACAGTTGTAATTCCAAACACACTGCAAAGTGTCAGTTATTTTCAGGATACAATTGGTATGGATCCTCAGGAACTGCTAACATTTTTTAATGAGTGGAATAAAGCTATAGATGAAATTGGTTATCCGGATGCAGGTTACAAAATTTGGCTTATCCAGGAAGACACATCAAATATTAATTATATGGTTGAGGGACACTGGCCAGATCAGGAAACCTATGATAAAATACATGATCACGAGCTTTATCAAAAGGTATATGAAGAAAACCAGGATATATTTGAAGGTTTTATAAGTGTTGAATATCATAGATTCAAAGAGATAAAATAAGCTGGATCTGCCGGGCTTTAGCCCGGAGGTTGTGACAGAGTGGATCAAATAAGCTAAGGATCCCTAAAAGAAAATACAAAAGTTTAGCCCCTTGCTTGCGATTGGGGCTTTTTGTGATCACTTTTACTTAAAACCTTCCTATCATTACCATCGGTTCACCTTCGCTCATTGGTGGTGTGGCAATAATGTACAATACAATTCCATCGTAGGGAGATCTTACATCCTGAAGCCTGTTCCCGAAATAATCTGTAAGGTATCCGACAAGCTGGCCCTTCTGAACATGATCGCCACGCGAGACCAGTGGAAAATATAGTCCCTCCTGGTGGTCTGAACGGATAATCTGGTACTCTTCCACCCATACAGACTCAAACAATATTTCCGGTTCTCCTTCAATCATCTTAAGGTGCTTCATTATGTTGAAGTTTCCACGTAACACCTCATTAACATCGGACTCATCAGTTTGTCCAAGCTTCCCCACCTCTGTTGAAATTGCAGGTTTTCCCCTGAGTAAGGCAGTGTTGCTAACGTACATTGAATTCTGGAGATCCTTGGTCCTGCCTGTTTCATGTACTATTACTTTCAGATTGAAATTAATAGCCAGACCCTTTGTCTTCTCATCCAGCTCCGGGTTACCTGTCTCGGTAAAGTATAAGTATCTCATAAGATCTTCATTGCCATCGCCACAATGGTTATCAATCAGGTAATCACACTTATCGATCACCTCTTTCGTTATCTGCCAGGCGATTCTCTCCGAACTGGTTCCATCGATCTTTCCCGGAAATACCCTGTTGAAATTCTGCCAGTCATAGGGATTGTAATAAACAGTCCTCCTGAGAAAGGATGGTATGTTTGCAACATGAACAATTATTACCTGACCTGAAATATCAGCCGGGTTCAGATCCATAGATAATTTCGTCATAGCAAGTACGGGAGGGTACTCGTATCCATGCACACCTGCAACAAGAGCTAAAGTCGGTCCGTCTTTTTCACCATTAATAACCGTTACTGGTACTTTTACCGGGCCATCATCCTCTCCACCCGGGACACTGATATATCCTGACTTTTTCTCCCCGGGGGCAGTAGATACTTCTCCTACTGTCAGATTAGACTGAGATATCAGGTAATATGGGAAAACGAACAGACTTAACAGGGTAAAAATAATGCATCGCTTGTATGGCCCTCGAAGTGAATTCATGATGAGAGTTTTTAGTTTAAAAAATCAATCTCTAATGTAGGGATAATATTTGTTTTAACCAGCCTTGAAACTTCCTGGATCTTGCTCTATAAGAATAAACTGTATCTGCAATGACTTAACACGGAGCAGGTAGCGGAATGGCTTTCCTGAATTAAATTCGTTGAATTGTTGAAGTGTTA
>CAZSJH010000387.1:0-2030 GCA_964607105.1 uncultured Rikenellaceae bacterium
TTTCCGGTTTATCTTGGAAGTTGCTTCCCTGAATCTTTCCCAGATATATTCGATTGCAGTATCAGAAGGATGCACCATGTCCTTTTTATAGAACCTGTAATCTCTAAGTTCATCAAGCATTATCTCGTAAGAAGGGAAGTATGAAAGTTCAATGTTGGTAGATATTAATTCATCAATTGCCATGGTGAGTATGGATTTACTAAGCTGGTTACCATGGGCTCCGTCCTTAAGGTGCCTCACTGGACTCACTGTGAATACTATATTTAAACGCTTATTGAAATTCTTCAGTTCTGAGACCAGCTTTTGCCAGCTGGTTACAATATCCTTTGTTTTTGATAGATGCCTGGAGAACCTTGCAGCGGGTATTTTATGGCAATTAGCCACAACTTCATTATTTTCCTTCCATCTGTAAACCCAGGCTGTTCCAAAGGTAACGAAGAGGAAAGAGGCACCTGACAGGAAGCTGCGGGCTTCTGAAATAGAACGGTTTATTTTTACCAGGCTCTTAGTGTTATCCCTTGAGGAAAAGCTTGTATCATGATAGAAACTGAGGTACTTGTCATCGTAACAGTAAAGATCCTCCTTGCCGAAGACCCTGTTTTCCATTATCAGTTCAAGTGCCCTGGCTGTTGATAAAGGATTATATAAAACACCGAAAGGGTTTATGAGAACATCCATTTTGCCATAAGAAAATTGACGTCCTATCTCACCTGCAAAACATGATCCAACAAACATTACCGGTGTATCATACCCGATCTTTTGTTTGGCAGAGTCCGTTTTAATCTTTGTTATGAATTCCATGCTGTTTTTCTAACCATTTAATAATATATGAAAGGACTTCATCCCTGAAAATCTCGTTATGTAATTCATGATATCCTTCCTTCCAGATTTTTAGATCTGCCATGCTGTTGTTTCCTGCAAAAATAACCGATCCTTCTGCAGATGTTATCCTGTCTTTTTCGCTGTGCATCAAAAGCACCGGCGTTTTCAGTTCATTTTTGCATTTTAGTAGTCTTGCTCCATTATCTGCTGCAGAGGCAAAAAGACTAACCGATATCTTGAAATGAACATGGGGGTCTGATCTGTATTCATTAACCACGTTTTTATCAGTACAGATATTCCCGGGATCCAATCCTGATGGCTGAAGCAGTGAAGGTAATATTCTGCTTACCAGGGATGCGAGAATTACTTTGAACCTTGGCGGCTCAAAGTTTAATTTTAGCCAGGGCGAGGAGATTAATCCTCTTTCAATGTTATTATTATCCAGCAGGTATTTGAGTGCAATACTTCCTCCAAGGCTATGACCGTATAATACTAAAGGTATATCCCCTTCCCTCTTCCGTGCAAATTCAGCCATTGCTGATATTATTCTATTATATTGCCCGAAATTCTTTATATGCCCTCTTTTCCCGGGAGACCTGCCAGGACCAGGCAGATCTACACCTATGAAAGAATAATAATTATCATTAAAATATTCGGCCATGCTTTTATACCTGTTTATATGTTCTCCAAGTCCATGTACCAGAATAATGCATGCCCTGGCATTCACCACAGGTAAATAAATACCATAGAGATCATCTGTGTTTTCAGGTTTAATTTTTATATTCATTAAGCATCCCTGATTATTTATTTAAATATAATGAAAAGATATTTATGAAGATACTTAATTGTCATTCTGAGTTAAAACACCCCGGGTCCATGGAATACTGGAACCGAGCAGTCCTCGCTACTAATCAGAATGACAGTTCTTAAAATATGCGATTTTTAACTGAGTTTCTATGTTATTATTATAACACAAAAAATCCATTAAATTGAATTTTCAAAAATCTTTATTTAGAAAAAATTTAATTTTACTATATATATCTCTCTATTTATTTCTGATTATCTGTGTTTTACATAAAATACTTTATTTAGACCAGATACCCTGAATATGATTATTAGAGATATTAGGATTTGTATATCCGAAATTATTCATTTATCTTTGATATCGATTAAACACCCAAAATTATTAAAACGATGACTACAGTTGA
>CAZSJH010000388.1:0-2001 GCA_964607105.1 uncultured Rikenellaceae bacterium
AAATTAATAAGGCATTCTCCAAATTTGAGCAGGAAAACGAACGTACTCCATCACCAGAAGAACTGGCTGATGTGCTTGAACTTCCAAAAGAGAAGGTTACCGATACCCTTAAGGTATCAGGTCGCCATGTATCGGTCGACGCTCCCTTTGTTGAAGGTGAAGATAATAGTCTGCTGGATGTACTGCCTAATAATGACTCTCCAATAGCTGATAAATCTTTGATAAACGAATCTTTAACCCGTGAGATAGACAGGGCCCTGACTACCCTTACAGAAAGGGAGAGGGATATAATAAGATTTTTCTTCGGGATCGGTTGTCAGGAAATGACGCTTGAGGAGATAGGTGAGAAATTTGGGCTGACTCGCGAAAGAGTGAGACAGATAAAAGAAAAAGCAATCAGGCGATTAAGACATACGTCAAGGAGCAAATTGCTCAGAACTTATCTGGGATAGATAGCAATTATCCATAAAAAAAGCTGCCAGTTTTGGCAGCTTTTTTTAGTTGTGGGAGTTGAGAAAGGTTGAGAGGGTTGAGCTCTGAGAAACCAGCTCAACCAGACTGCCGGCAGGCAGTCAGCTAAACCATGCTAAACAGGGCGAAGCCCACTCAACAGATAAGTAAAGTTATGGGGTTGAGTTTGTTTTAAAGCCTGGAAGGTTAACGTGTTTTGATAGGGTATTTATCATTTGAAGGGTCTTTATTATAAGGATCAGCTTAAACCAGTCATGAAAGGAAAATACTTTTGCTATCTTTTTATTCTAACACTTCTTCTTATATCATGTGAGAAGGATGAGGAAACGCGGTATAAGTATTCTGCACCTCAGGATATTGGCGACGGGCTTGACGTGAGCACATTATCCAATGAAGGGCTAAATGAAATTAGGTTCATAAACATGATGAAAGCGGTGAAAGCTGATCCTTTAAACAGAATCCATAGTATTCTTGTATTAAAGAATAACAAACTTGTATTTGAAGAGTACTTTGAAGGATTTGCCTTAAACCATGACCCATTTGGTTCAGATGGAGAATTAATGACATATACCAGGGATACTGAACATTATCTTGCCTCAATAAGTAAAAGCATTACATCTGCACTTGTGGGTCTGGCCATTGACCAGGGGTTCATTGGAAGCGTGAATGATAAAATTTCCATTTACCTTCCGCAATACTCCGATGTTTTTACCGGGGAAAAGTCAGAAATTACTATTGAACACCTCTTAACCATGAGTTCAGGATTACCCTGGGATGAACATTCTTATCCAATAGGTCATCCCCTGAATGATCATACCCCGCTTTTTAACAGTGAAGACCCTATAAGATGGGTTCTCGAACGCCCGATGGAATATACCCCGGGTACAAGATTTGTTTATAACAGCGGAACAACAAATGTCCTTGCTGCAATTGTGGAGGAAAGCTCGGGATATACTCTCGAAGAATTCCTTGATAGTTATCTGTTAAATCCGTTGGGGATCTATAATCAGGACTATCTATTCCAGGTATTCAGCAACGGCAGGTTTTTCGCCTCCGGTGGTTTGTTTTTGAGTGCCAGGGAGCTATGTAAGATTGGTCTGGTCTATCTGAATGAAGGAAGATGGAAGGACAATCAGATAATATCAAGTGAGTGGGTAAGGGAATCACATAAGGAAAGGATAACATTCTCAACTTCTCATCCTTATGTTGATTCATATGGTTACCAGTGGTGGAGAAACACATTTGAGGTAGAGCAAAAGGATTTCTATGCATACTTTGGCCTGGGATGGGGCGAACAGCTCCTTTTTATTTTTCCTGATGAGGATTTGATAATACAATTCTATTGTGGTTACTTTCAGAATGAACCAGAAGTATATCCGGCAGACCTGGTTGAAGAATATATTATTCCATCATTAACTGCAAATTAACCTGACTTAAATATTATAATTGTTTAAGGAGGTTCCTATTAAAGATGTCCCTTTATTTTACCACCTTTTCTCATTAAGTATTATATTGCGTCAATAAATAACT
>CAZSJH010000389.1:0-1994 GCA_964607105.1 uncultured Rikenellaceae bacterium
TTTACCAGTTCAACTTGTTCGTTATTCAGTGCCATATCACTGTCCTCTTAGTTTAGTTTTTAATTGAGTTTTAATGCGATGAATTTTCACCTTTGCATTAGACTCGGTAATGCCTATTACATCAGCTATTTCTTTCATACTAAGGCCCTCAAGCATCAATGATATTAAGGCCTTGTCAATAACCGACAACAGGTTTAACTCGTTTTGCAGGCTTGCCATTTGCTTTTCCCTTACCAGTTTATCTTCAAAATTCTCATCATCAAGCACTGTGTTCAGGTTTTGAGTATCGTCATTAACAATTAGTTTCATGTGCTTATATGCATTCCCGGTATAGCGAAGTGCTGTATTTACGGCAATCCGGTATATCCAGGTATTTATCAAAGAATCGCCACGGAAATTATCAAGACTATTCCATATATTTACCAGGACTTCCTGATACATATCCTTCTGATCGTGCACATTTGAATTGTAATAACCGCAGATACGTTTTATACGGTCCCTGTTTTCAGCTATTATTTGATTAAACTTTTCTTCTTTTTTCAACATTCACTATTGCCTGTTTATTCTTTAGTACATAAAATTATTTATAGTTACATTTTTTTGATTTTTTTTTAGAACTGAATCTTCTCTTTCTTGAGATATTATTCTGGTTTGTATTAGAAAATTTTATATCAATTATTTCTACTATTTAATCAATCAGGACATATTCCAGGAATTGTTGGATCCCCGGGATCAGGTTAGGTGGTCTGTATTTTGCACGAACGTTTTGTTCATTATGCTTTAATCGCATAATATTGAATTCCCATATTCAGAAAGTCCCGTAAACACAGATTCGGGTTGATCACCCAGATCGTAGAGCCGGAATTTATTAAAGACAGTAATTAATAAATCATTATTTGCCTGTGGCGTAAATTCGGTAAAATTTGCTTCCAACGGATTATTCTTATTTGTATTTATATTTAGGATTAATACCGGTGCATTGCATGAAAAATCAAAATAATCCATTTTTATTACTTTTTCTGTTCTGTTTGTTGCTGTCTTGAAATGGATTGTTTTATCTGTAATATCATAAACAATGCTCCATTGTGTATCATCCTGGCTTACTGAACCTAAAATATCAAAGGCAATATTCGTTTTGTCTTTACCGGTTGAATTATTTGATTCCTTTATCTTTACAGCAGCTCTGACGAATCTCTCATTGGATGTATTTTCATCTTTTAGCTCCAGATTACCACCCAAACCCTGGAAATTGGTAATATATTTTAAGGAATTCTTATACAAATTATTGCTTAAAACCGGATATGGTAAATCCACACTATAATAAAAATGAGACTTTCCTTCATAGAATTCAATAATTAAAGAATTAC
Source organism: uncultured Rikenellaceae bacterium (assembly GCA_964607105.1). GTDB lineage: Bacteria > Bacteroidota > Bacteroidia > Bacteroidales > VadinHA17 > UBA9300. The sequence continues at coordinate 1,368 of CAZSJH010000389.1, forward strand.
CCTCTTGGTCAGTGATCAAATAGTGTAAATTAATAAATAACGGACTTAGCACTATGCTATCCCTGATCATAATTATTTCATTAACGCTGGAGTAATTATCAAGTATGTATTGAACAAACTGGAATTCATTTATTTTAAATGAATTATCGTTTTCGGGAGTTTCACCCCATGAGTTCAGTTCTTCAATAACAAGTCCGGTTTCATTCATGCCACCCAGTGGAAACTCTTTGCCGAATTGATTGAAGGTGATACTCCCATATTTTGAAATCCAGATAAGTCTCTTTTCATCATTAATGTAAGCAGTTTTTAATAACCCTCTTTTGTTTATGAAAATCAGACCATCGTTAATTGGCCAATCCAGGTTCTTTGCAAGGATTATCTGGTTTTCATTTTTCAGACAAAAGGCCGTACATGCCAGCAGGGAATCTGACAGGAATACAAGTAACAGATATAGTATAAATTTTCTTTTCAATTCCTTAATGTATCAGACATTGCTAGCAAAGACATAAACCCGGGATCGTCCTGGAGGTCTTTAAATAAGGGATGGTATTTCACCTCCATCCAGCCGTAACCTCTTTTCAATGCACTCCCGAAATAATCAAATGCTTTATCCTTTTCCCCGAGAAT
>CAZSJH010000390.1:0-1965 GCA_964607105.1 uncultured Rikenellaceae bacterium
ATAGCTTCGTGCAGGAGTATTCCCGAACCTCCCGCTCCCAGTATAACAGGTAACTCACCTGCTTTGGGTTTGGTGGCATCAAACAATATATTTGTCCGGTCAACAACTTCCCTCGCTAACTCATCTACCAGTCCGTCGGACAGCCACTCAAAACCTTTTCTGTAAGATCGTGAGGAATACGAATTTTCGATTTGCTTACCCTTTTGCATAATGCAAACAGCAACAAAGCTTGCCATTGGCCTGTAATCATAACTCAGCCTGCCTTCAGAATTATAAAACAACACATAGCTGGTTTCATCACTGAGGAAGGCATTTACTTTTATTATCTTATCATCCAGACTGAAAATCCTGTCATTAAGCTTCTGTACAAAAGGTACTTTGTCCTTGACAGAAACATCTTCCCAGCTTGTTTTGATACTGTAATAATCAGCAGGCACTTTTTCATTAAAGACCTTATTGTTAAAAGTGCCCGGGCTTGAAGCTATGCTGGCAGCCAGCTTTGCAGCATTTAACATTGATTCCATTTCAAGTGATTCTGAATAGGCAAATCCTGTCTGATCCCCGTTAAGCACCCTTATGCCCACACCGTAGTCAATATTTGATGATGCACTGTTTACCTTGCCGTCCTGCAGGCCAATATTATTTGTTATCTTATGTTCAAAGAAAAGGTCAGCATAATCACCGCCTTTGGACATAGCCTCCGAAATCACCCTGCTGAGTGTCCCGGTGCTGATTTTAAAATGATCCAAGTAATCTTTCACATCTGTTGATATTTGCAGGTTACTGCACGAGTGGACAAACGGAGGTAATATCATTGTCCCTGCAACCGCAGCACCACTGGTTTTTAAAAAGTTACGCCTGTTAAGATTCATGTTATTAAATAGTTAATTGTATAAATATTAAAAACAACACAAGTTAATACTTATTAAATTAATCAGCTTTAAATGACATCATTTTTTTTCTGTCCTTCCAATCAGGCATATATTTGTCCATTAATGCATAAAACCTCTTGTTGTGTTTTCTTTCCAGCAGGTGAACCATTTCATGCACGAAAATGTATTCAAGTATGCTGTCGGGGTATTTCGCAAGTTCAAGGCTAAGCCATATGCGACTTTCACTCATGTTGCATGTACCCCATTTTGTTTTCATTTTTCTTATCCTTACTTCTGATACTTTCACATTCATTATTCCTTCCCATTTCTCAAGCAACGCGGGAAATTTAAGCCTCATTCTTTCACGGTACCAGTTATCGAGCAATTTCTCCCTTTCTTCTTTATTATGACCTGCTTTGGCAACCAGTATAATCCTGTCATTGTCCATGTATACGTAAGGCTTTTTATTGCCGGTTTTTATCTCCATTATATACTTTTCCCCTTCATAAAAATGGTGTTCCCCGCTTATATAACGTTTTGGCCTTCCCTGTTCAACTTTCTTGAGCAGATGGTGCTGTTTTATTATCCAGCTGTGTTTTGAGTTTATAAAGTCTGAAACGGCCCTCCTTGTCATCATTAAAGGAACAGTAACTACTACCCTTCCATCCGGGGGATAAACCCTGATATAAATATGTCTGATGGGTTTCCTTTTAACGACTGCCGGGATATTTCCTATTACAATATTTTCAGACCTTGTCACTGACTGTTACTGATAAATAAAATATAAGCGAAGATAATTTATTTAGCAGTATCTTTATTAGTTATATAATGACCAGGCACAATTGTATTATGAGGAATTTCGCATACCGGATAGCCATTTTATTTTTACTACCTCTTATATTTATTCTGGCCTGTGACAGGCAAAACAATGACAATGATGCTCCTAATATCCTTTTTATCTTAGCTGATGACCAGACCCACACCGGTATTAACAGAAATGGTAATGATGAAATTATAACTCCAAATCTTGACAGGTTATCCGAATCCGGAGTCACATTCACACATGCATATAATATGGGCGCCTGGAATGGTG
>CAZSJH010000391.1:0-1955 GCA_964607105.1 uncultured Rikenellaceae bacterium
CTTGTGCAGAAGAATATGTACGAAGTAGTATCTCCGGAGGTATATGTTTTTGCTCCTGGAGGAGAAGATCTTAATCAGCACCTCGAAAGGATTGAGTCTTTCAATAACAGGGAAGAAAATCCTACCAGCTGGGAAGAAAAAGTATATACCGGGCCAGATTTTTTTAAAGAGATGATAAAGACGAAACCGGGTAATGTTGTTGTGCTATCAGGAAATAACAGTAAGAAAACAGATTACATACTTAAATCAATTGAAGCTGGATTTAATGTACTGGCCGATAAACCTATGGTCATAACACCTGAAAAATTTCCCCTGCTGGAAAAGGCTTTCAGGATAGCTGGAGAAAATAATATATTGCTCTATGATATAATGACTGAAAGATACGAGATCACAACCATGCTGCAGAAGGAATTATCACGGAACAAAGATCTTTTTGGTGAATTGATGACAGGGAGCCCGGAGGAACCGGCCGTTACTAAAGAAAGTGTGCACCATTTCTTTAAATATGTCTCGGGCTCAGCCCTGGTGCGGCCCCCATGGTTCTTCGATACCGAACAGCAGGGAGAAGGCATTGTTGATGTGACCACACACCTGGTGGATCTTATCCAGTGGGAGTGTTATCCCGGGTTCGTCCTTGATAAAGCCGACATTGAAATCATTGAGGCCCGGAGGTGGCCCACTGTCATAAGTGCTGAAGAGTTCAGTAAAGTAACAGGTCTGGATCACTTTCCATCATACCTTGAAAAGGATATTATTGATGGCAAGCTGCATGTATATGCTAATGGTGAAATACAATATAAGATCAAGGACACTTATGCCAGGGTGGTGGTTGAATGGAAATACCGGGCTCCTGAAGGAACGGGCGATACACATTATTCAATAATGCGCGGCACCAGGTCAAACCTTGTAATCAGGCAAGGGGCACAGGAATCATATAAACCTGCTCTTTACCTGGAATTGAATGAAGAAACACCCGGTTTCGAAGGAGTGCTTAACAGAGCACTCTCAGTACTGCCATGGGAAGATATTGAATACACCCAGCTCAATGATAATACATGGAAGTTTATTATACCGGAAAAATACAGGGTAGGTCATGAGGCTCATTTCGGGCAGGTAACGGAAAAATACCTCGAATACCTTGAAAAAGGAAACATGCCCGAATGGGAGGTGCCCAATATGATTGTCAAATACTACACTACAACAGAGGCTCTCAGAAAAGCCCTGGAATAATGTATTATCCACCTTCGTTGATGCAGGTCTGGCTTGCTGCTGACGCAGGTCTCTCTCTGTCCGCCGAAGCCTTACAGGCGGAGGCTGAAGACCTGTGCCGGGGGCTCGGCATTTTCACAAACTCCTAAAAATCTAAACATCTACACATTTTCATTTTTCTTTCAAAAAATCCTCTACTTTTGCCTGTGAATAAATAATCATATTAAAATATTTTAAACCCATCTAAAATGGACTTTATGGACAGCGGTATATTCTCTTATCTCGTTCTTCCCCTCATGATCTTTTTCGCGAGGATCGCCGATGTATCCCTGGGTACAATTCGCATAATATTCGTGTCTAAGGGCATGAAGAAAATTGCCCCTCTCATTGGTTTCTTCGAGATACTTATATGGCTCCTTGCCATAAGCCGTATTTTCCAGGATCTGGATAATTGGATAGCATATATTGCCTATGCCGGAGGTTTTGCTGCAGGTAATTATTTCGGTATGCTGCTTGAAGAAAGACTTGCCATAGGCCATGAAATGATCAGGGTGATAACAAAAAGTGAAGCAAATACACTGGTTGATATACTGAAGGACAAAGGTTATGGCGTTACCTCAATTCAAGCTCATGGGGTTGAAGGAGAAGTGGGTGTGGTATTCATTATTGTAAAAAGAAGTATGGTTAAGAGTGTGCTTGAAATAATTAATAATTATAATCCGCGTGCTCTTTATACAATTGAATCA
>CAZSJH010000392.1:0-1950 GCA_964607105.1 uncultured Rikenellaceae bacterium
GTATATTTTCGGACACCTTGTATCTCAATACCATGGGACTTTTACCATCTTTACGAGCATAATATTGCGCCCTCCCCGGTCCATTGAGTATTAAAGCCAATTCCTGTGCTGTTCCGCTCCATTCGGCTTTTGCCTCAATAACTCCGGGATTTGTCAGTTCAAACTCAACAATCTCACGATTGCTCCCTTTGATATTAAATTCCCGGGTAATAATATTCGTCTGTTGCGTTGCGTTATCCACCTGTTTCTTTATTGGTCGTATTTGAGCCATAATACTTTGTGGATAATTCAGGAAAACGGTCACCAGCAAAAAGAAACAGCTTATGGAAGATAATCTTTGAATCTTCTTATTATAGACAGCTCTGAAATTAGACAAAGCCGGGAACATAATGAATAGGTTTTTCATCGCTTGCCCTTTCTAGTTTGGGATTTATTTTAAGTCAAAATTACTGAACAGGGTCTGAATAACTATCTAATACCCTGAGCCATAAAACTACCAGTAATAGATACTGGATATTCTCATGAAGACCTTGAGATGCGTACCAATCCAATATCAAATTTACACCAGGGATAATACAAAGTCAAGTTTTTTCATTTTATTGTTTTTAAGGGATTAACTTAACCTTGAATTTTTTTTGAGTCGATTAGATAATTTGCGTCCAGATCCGGGTGGTAAAATGCGCTTTTTCAATTGCATTGTTTTCTTAATCGGTCTTAAGTTTACATAATCCGAATCTCATCCCGTTAGTTGCCACGGGTAGATACATTCCAGGATGTATTAATTACTACTTCAAAGCTTCTGACAGGTAGGGCAGAAGTATATAGCCCCACCAAGATATGCCTCTTTAACAATAACATTACCACAGTTTGGACAGGGATTCTTAATTGTATTTTTTGAAAGTAATGTTTTGTATCCACCGGGATTTCCAAAAAGATCTTTTTCAGTATCCCTTCCTCCCATATCAGTCATTTTCTTTAAAGTTACTTTCAGGCTATAAAATAGCTCAGCTTTCTCAAAATCAGGTAAGGTAGATTTTTTTCGTTTAGGATGAATGCCTGCATTAAATAAAATATCCTGTAAAACCCCGTTACCAAGTCCTGGAATACGCTGTTCAGTAGCAAGTAAAGCTTTAATGGAAAGGTCTTTAGTAGTGCTCTTACAGATACTATCAAAATAGAATTCATCAAAAGCGTCATTAAGAGGAGAAATACTGTTCAGGCTACCATTATGATATGGATTGTCGAATACGCCTCTGTATACCCATATTCCTCCGTACATTGCAACTGTAAATGCTACACAACTGCCATCGCCAAACACAATTAGCAATTGATGTTTTTCCGGACTTTGTTCAAAAGAAGAATAATATCTTATATTGGTACCGTCACCGATTGTGATACATATATTATCATCGCAATGGATATCAACAAACATTCCATGTCCTTGTGTTGATTTAATCTTCCTTCCTTTAAGAAGTTTTGGATATTCTACAGGTTCACCGCAATAAAATGCGAATTTATGCGGACTTGTCGCATTCATGACTTCTGCAATACTTTTATTGATAAGAATGTTACCTGCCTGTAAACTGATTGTTTTTGATTCGGGAATTTCCAGCATAACTATATTATTGTAAATCCTCAATAACAAATTAAAGGATTAAATTACTCATATTTGCAGGACTATGTCCACCGAAGCTTTCATTGTCCAGTCTCCATTTTAGCATGAAATATATACATTACTTTTAAGTGTTTTAATGATGTTTCTTCCAATATGGATAAAGAAACAATTCTTTCTTTCTGATTTTATTCAGATAGCATAAACCAACCGCAACGCAGAAAATCACTGCAAGTATTGAAGTTTCAAATCCAGACTGATCACCGGTGAAAATAACAGGGCCTTCAGTAGTAATATCAAATCCACTCTGCATTTCTTCCATAACAGGATTACCGTAA
>CAZSJH010000393.1:0-1939 GCA_964607105.1 uncultured Rikenellaceae bacterium
CTGAAAACAGGAACAGGCCTTTCTTTGTGTATATCCCACATCCCATGCCACATATACCCATATACGCATCGGATGATTTTGTAGGTAAAAGCCCGGCGGGCTTATATGGTGATGTGATAGAAGAAATAGACTTTAATACGGGAAAGATACTGGATGCCCTGGTGGAATACGGTATAGATGAAAATACCATGGTCATCTTTTCATCAGATAATGGTCCATGGCTGAGCTTTAAGACCCATGGCGGATCAGCTGGTGCACTGAGAGGCGGAAAGCAAAGCAACTGGGAAGGGGGTCACCGGGTTCCCTGTATAATAAGATGGCCGGCACGAATCAATGAAGGCACTCTTATCACATCACAGGTAACCAATATGGATATTCTGCCAACGATAATGAATATTATTAACGGCAGGTTGCCTGTAAACAAGATCGACGGACAGGATATCGGAGGCCTTCTGACAGGTTCGGGCAACATGCCTGAACCTTATCCTTTCCTGTATTATTCAACTGAGGGTGTGGCATCAGGTATAAGGGCTGGTGATTATAAATATGTTAAAATTGATGATGAAGAATATCTCTTTGACATAGATATAGATTTCAGGGAAAAATTCAATCTTATAGAAGATATGCCGGAGAAGGCGGAGGAGATGAAGGAGATGCTGCAGGATTTGGATGGAGAGATTACGCTTGAACAGCGTAAAGCAGGGAGCAGGGAGCAGGGAGCAGGGAAATATTAAATATTAGAGACGAGAGGCGAGAGAATAAAGTTGATAAGGTTGATAAAGTTTATGAGGTTTATAAAGTGATAGCTGCAGGGAGGAGACATTGTCATACGATTGTAGAGGCGCAAGGCTTTGCGCCTTGAACCTGGCAGGAAATATTAATTGATAAATATAAGTTAGAGAAACCAGGCCTGGCGTCTTAAAACTTATTGCAGGTCCGTTCCTTATATTTTTCCACTTTGCCGGGATGAAAGCTCATCCATTATACGACGGGATGTTGGTGTTGTTGACAGTCCGCCTTTGCAGGTGCAACGGTATTTATGATCCATAGCCATACCCACTTCCTTCATTGCTTTAAGGACTTCATCCAGGGGTATAACATGCTGGTATCCTGCTATGATCATACTGGCGGCAGCCAGGGCATTGAGTGCTGCCATAACATTCTTCCCCAGGCAGGGGACCTCCACCCTTCCGGCCACGGGATCGCATATCATGCCAAGGGTATTCTGCAGTGCCAGCGAAGCGGCATTCAGTGACATCAGTCCATCGCCTCCCATCAGTTCGACCAGGGCGGCAGCGGTCATCCCCGAGGCTGAACCACATTCATTCTGACAACCACCCTCTTCAGCAGCAAAACCGGACTCCTCAGCTATAAATATCCCCAGCATTCCTGCTGCCAGCATAGCTCTCATCATTTGGTGCTCCGTTTTAAATCCTGCTTCGGCTGCCGTTATGAGAGCACCCGGCAGGGTAGCGCATGAACCGGCTGTAGGGGCAGCCACTATCAGGCCCATTGAACTTTTTACCTCCATGACGGCTGTTACTGCCTGTATAATCTTATTAGTCAGGTCGGACGGCAGGAACTGTCCCTTTTCAGGCAGCTTCGAGAAGAGGTGTGATTGCCTGTGCAGGATCCTGTCGTCGCAATCCGTCCCCTTCAATCCATCTTGTATTGATTCCTTCATTATATATATATGTGAGCAGGCAAGCACGAGAACATCTTCAGAAGACAGTTCCCCCACACCTGTCTCATAATCTATGGCATAATCTGATAGCAGCCCCCCATTATTTTTTAGCTTAATAACAAGGTCATTAAGATCCTTAAATGGCATTACGGGCTCACGCTTTAGCTTCACCGGCATCAGCATGTTTATATAATCCAAATCGTCCTCCACCTTATCGCCATTCAGTTCAGTAAGTTTTACTGTTCCGCCGCCTGT
>CAZSJH010000394.1:0-1936 GCA_964607105.1 uncultured Rikenellaceae bacterium
CGTTTATACTGGCTTCGTACATACCCCTTGCCGTCAGGTATGCTGTTGCTTTTAAGATTTCCTTCTTTTTATCCGTCAGAAAATCTTTCCTGAAGTAATATACCGTGATATTATTTTCATGCTCTGCAGATATCCAATCAGCTTCCCAGGCTAAGGGATCCATTAGTCCTGTTTGCCACCAGTCTGTTTCGCTCCATTTTGATACATTACCTTTATTATCCCATACTTTAACCCTCCAGAAATACCTGATTCCGGGTTTTAAGGGCTCACCAGAATAATCTATATGCACTGATTGAGATGACTGTATTTTCCCGGTCGACCAGAGGAGGTGTTTTCCTTCTTCCAGGTTTTCCCTGCTGTCACTCACTCTTATCTCATATGCATTTTGTAATGTCTGTCTCTCATCAGAAGCAATTATCCATGTAAAGCGGGGTTGAGGTTCATCCAGACCCATGGGTTTATGCCTGTTCTCCACAAATGTGTTGACAACCCTTAACTGCGCATTTACAATAGTGACTAGTAAAAATAAGCCGGTTAAAATAATAGATAAGCGTTTCATAATTATTGTTTCAAATTTTAACAAATGTATAAGTTTCTTCCTGACAGTATTTCTATTTCATATTTCTCTATTTCCTTGATATATTCGATACCCACAGGCACTCCGGACTTATAGCAGTAATAGTCCCACACAGCGCCAAATGGTTTGCTTTTCATGATTTCAAGCATGGCAAGGCGTTCAAAATATTTAGCGTTCTCCTCATACTCTTTTAATTTTAATACAGGTTCGAGCATGGCGTACATAAAAGCCATCTGTGCCGCCCTTGTTCCTGTTACATAAGCACCAATCCTATTCATGCTGGCATCAAAATAATCGAGACCTATATTAACCCTTGACAAAGCATCCGCTCGTATAACTTCCTGTGCAATAAGTAATATTTCATCGTTAAAAGTTACAACATGATCGCTGTCCCATCTCAGACCCCTTGTAACATGCAACATTAATTCGTCAAGAAACTGCAGGCAGGAGGATATTTTATCGCCCACTTGTTCGGTAGGATGATAATGTCCGTTATCAAGGCATATCATCTTATTGTTTCTGATGGCATAAGCAAGATAGAAATCATAAGAACCCACCACCATGGCTTCGGAACCTATTCCGAACAATTTGCTTTCGACTGAATCTTTCAGGTATTCTGCCGGGTATTCCACCGCAAAAATTTCATCAAGAGATTCTTTAAGTATTTCTCTGAGTGTATATCTGTCAATGGGAATATCCTTGGAGCCGTCAGGTATCCAAAGATTATGGACGCAGGCTATCCCAAGCTGCCTGCCCATATCAGCAGCTATCTTACGGCATCTTTTCACATGTTCTATCCAGAATTCCCTGTTCTTTTTATTTTTTGATGATAATGTAAACCCATCATCCGCTTTGGGGTGTGAAAAACAGGTACAGTTAAAATCCATTCCAACACCCATTTCTTTAGCCCAGTCAATCCAACCCTGGTAGTGTTTTGTTTCGATCTCATCCCTGTCGACAAATTTACCTCCAAAATCACCATAAATGGCATGAAGATTAAATCGCTGTTTACCCGGCAGTAAAGTCATAACTTTTTCTATATCCTGTCTCAGCTCATCAGCGTTTCGTGCTTTACCGGGATAATTCCCCGTTACCTGTATCCCTCCGCCGCCCAGCTCAGCATCAGGTTTTTCAAAACCACCCACATCGTCAGCCTGCCAGCAATGAAGGCTTATCACTACCTCCTCCATCATTTTAATCACCCTGTCAGTATTTACTCCCAGTTCAGCATACTGTTCTTTTGCCAGAGCATAGGATTCTTCAATTGATTTTATCTTTTTCATTATTATTTATTTGTATTATTATTTCAGGTTTCAGGTTTCAGGTTTCAGGTTTCAGGTTTCAGGTTTCAGGTTTCAG
>CAZSJH010000395.1:0-1930 GCA_964607105.1 uncultured Rikenellaceae bacterium
CTGCTGGCAGTAGCTGTAGAAATAGTCTTGTAATATGTTAAATAGTCCTTTCTTGAGAATTCCTTATCTGTTATTTCAAGGAAGTAATTAATTCTATCGGTTGCTGTCAGGTTTGGACTTCTAGCCTCTATAGCAGATGCAAGTGAATTATCAATTACTGTAAGCATGTACTCAATGAATCTTGTTGATTTACCTTCTTTGTCACTCTGCTTCAATGCTGCATAATAATCATTTTGGGATTCTTTAATTAAGGTTTCGAAGGGTATGAACTCGAATACTGGATAATCCTTCATCAATATTACCGTCTGCCATAATCGGCCCATCCTGCCATTACCATCCTCGAAAGGGTGAATAAATTCAAGTTCATAGTGGAATACACAACTTTTTATCAATGATATATCTTTATCTTTTTTCAAATAATTAAAAAGCTGATTCATTAATGTAGGCACATTCCCTGGCTGTGGTGCAACATGTGCCACTTTCGTACCATGTATTATACCCACATCCTTTGACCTGTATCTTCCTGGATTATTGATTAGTCCAGCCATTAGAACCTTGTGTGCTTCCAGGAATGATTTAGAAGATTCAGGATTAAACTTTTCTATCCTGTCATAAACTCTGTTAGCGTTGATTACTTCGTTTATATCCTTTTGTGACCCAATTACTCTCTTATCTTCAAGTATTGCAGTTATCTGTTCCTCTGTAAGGGTGTTTCCTTCAATGCTTAGGGAAGAATGAATTGTTTTTATCTTATTATACTTCCTTAGCTGTGGCGAAGGCTTGTGTAAGAAGTTTGCTTTTACCTCTCCAAGTTTCTCAGAGATTGCAGCAATCAACTTTAAAATTGTTGTAGAGACCTCATAGGGTGGTTTCATGATACTATCATTTGATACTATCAAATATATTGAATTTTATAAGATTCTGCAATTTGTGCAGGTTGTCATAACTATTGGGCCTAACGGTCAGCGGAACCGAAGCAGGCTCGCCTGCTGAGCTCGCGATACGAAGTGAGCAATGATTAGTATGCGTTAACGGCTTTCAAGCCGTTATGGCACGGGTTTTTGCAAGTGATTTTCAGATGGTGACTTCCCTATCATACCGATTACCGTTGTTGATTTAGTTTACGTATTACTGACTTTGATTGTTTCTATGTTAAATGTTGTTTTATTAATTACCTTCAATGGAACACCCTGCAAAAACCGTGACATAGCATATTAATTATACCGCTTGTTATAGGGCGTTTTATTTCATTGTTATTTAAAATTTGAATCCCACTTTTATCCCAAAAGTATAACTTGGAACTACCCCTTTGCCTACTGGTAATTCGAAAAATCTCATAGTGGGACAACATATTTCATCTGTTATTTTACGATCGTATTTTGCATTATAATATCTTAATCCAATACCCAGAAACGAATCAATAATTATATTTTGTTTTATTACAGCCTGATAACCGATTTTGATATTATCTCCTATTTCAAATCTGTCAATTATTTCATAATCGTCGTACAGATAAGTTGTATCCAATTGCTGGTCATATCCTCTAAATGTGTCATTTCTTTTAAAATTATCTTTTATGAAAAATAATTCATTTGCTAAGTATAATCCTTTGTTCCTTTCTTCAATATTTTCTTTATTCAGAAAAACCCTTATTTCAGGTTTTAATTTGAAACCTTTTCTATCTGAAATTCTGGAATAAAAATTGGGGATATAAACAGCAAAATCAGCCTCAAAAGAAATATAGCCTTTTTGAATAAATTCAGCACCGAAATGTATATTCTGACCATATGGATCTATTAAGCTTAGTGGAGCAAATTTTAAAATAATATGGTCAGTATTTTGACAGAATGTGACCTGTGAAAATAAAATTCCATTCAGAAATAGAAGTATCAGTATTCTCTTGATCGATCCCACACTTTTCATCGGGTTC
>CAZSJH010000396.1:0-1915 GCA_964607105.1 uncultured Rikenellaceae bacterium
GAACACCTTCCAGCAGGGGTACTATTCTTGATGGTACGCAATAAAAATAATACCCGGCCCTGCTGGGCAGTGTGCTTTCAAATTCTCTGTAAGAAAGATCATTTGCCAGGGTCCTGCTCAGGATATTATCATAAATAAATTTTGAGAGTGTCCCCTGTGCACTACTTAAGACCAGTACATCATCATAAAAGGTTGCATATCGCGTTTCCAGGTAATTACCGAAACTCCCTGCCAGTTCATAGCCCAGTCTCTCACCGGGTAGCTTGTATATCTTATATTCCGTTTCAGCATCGGGTCTGTATGTCATAATATAACTATTAACTGAAACACCCTTTCTCCTGTAATACTGGCCTAGTTCCTCCGAAAAGGCTTCTTCGGTAGCATTACTGCCCCTGAGGTCAAAAAGCATCAAGCGGTTCATTTCACTATCCTGCCCCTTTATATTGAGGTAAATCCTTGCCATTTCACCTGCAAGCTGATCTTTAATTATATCCGATATATACCTCGTCTCATTATCAGTATCTATTGGCTGCTTGCCAACAGGTTTTGTCATAATTTCAAACATTGCGGCACTGGCAGGTATATATCTGTAGATATCATATGAGCCAGGTTCCTGGAACCTGTAATCATAAAGTATCTGGCCGGTATCACGCGTTTCTATATACCCGTTCATGACAAAACCAGTATTCTTAAGGTAAAGATCTGTTTCAAGGCACGAAGCCAGCTGGGGTATATGAGATGCCAGGCCTTCATTCGATCTTCCTGTAAGCAGTGAAATGAACTTTGCCACATTATCAAACAATATGTAAACCTTATTCTCATTCTTGCCTGCTGCAGCTGCTACCGCTCTGAAGCCCGGCCTGTCCCTTATATCCTTTTCCTGCTCAATCTGCCTTATCCCGGCTTCAACAAGTATCCCTGACGGGCTGATTATTATTACTCCCTTTACCATAGAAATAAATAATGATGATTCGCCGGTCGATTCTTTTGCCAGTTCAAAAATATTACTCCCCTGGTATTCCTTCTGCGTGTACCTGTAGCCTGAAACTTCTTCCATCATTGACCTTATGTGCTTTTCGCGAATCTCCGGAGATGCAGCAAGTGCAAAGAGGGGTGTAAGCCTGTTCTTGCCAAGCAGGTGAATGGATATAAGAACAGGGGTTTCTCTCATCAGGAGGTTGTATTCACGCTTGTGTGTCAGTGAGTCAATAAGCCTTATTCCATTCGTGAAACCTTCCAGCTCGGGTATTTCTGACATGTCCTCTATCATTTCATTATCAGTGGCAAACGATTCGAAAAGTCCCGGCATATCGACGGCCTCAATCATAATGCCCGCATCAAGGGGAATACACCCGTAGGGACTGGCAATATAAGCCTGTTTTTTCTGCTGCAGGAAATATGCAAGGGCTGCCATACCCACAAAAAGTAACGCTATAATTATTATTGTCCAGTTTCTTGACACTTAAATGCTCTTTTCATTTATTCTAAACGTACCCAAAAGTAATAAATTATTAAGGAATACAGTATATCGATGAAGCATCATTAACTGGATGAATGGATTACCCACCTTCGCTGGATCATAGCATTCGCCTTCCCGACCAACGACCAAGGACCAACGACCAAGGACCAACGACCAACGGCTGATGCTACTTACACTGCAGCTGCACCCCATTAGTCTTTTACTCGCTCCCACAGGCCACAATCACTATCCGCTCGTGAGCTCGTCCCGAGGCCTCGGGACTCGGTTGTCTTTCGTCTTTTGTCTTTTTACTTTTGTCTTTTTACTTTTGTCTTTTGTCTTAAATAACCTCTGCTCTGTCTGGCTCCTCCTTTGGCCGCCGTAGATTTATCGAAGGTGGTGCTAAATTAGCCCACCGGGCTAATTGTTCGCTGCGCTCACGAGCTCACTTCGTTC
>CAZSJH010000397.1:0-1909 GCA_964607105.1 uncultured Rikenellaceae bacterium
TTTCAAGCTCTCTATTCCAAGTAATAGTGTAAGAGACCCGACAGGCAGGAAAGATGAATACCGAGAAGTCATGAGAATGGCTAGTATTAATCCATATGCGAAAGCGCTATACCTATTCCTCAATACGTTTCATGTTACACAGGATCAACAAGAAAAAATTCATGAGAAGCTAAAACGAAATAATGCGACAGCAATATGGGTATATGCTCCCGGATATATAAGGGATGACAGGCTCTCCCCGGATGCCATGTCTGAACTTACGGGTATCGACCTTGGTGAAGAAAACTCACCGGGGGAACTCAGGGTTGAGATCACTGACTACCGGCATGCATATACCAAAACACTACCCGATGGTTTTGCTTACGGAACTGATGTTGACGTCGACAGTATAATACGCTGGTATGATCATCAGATATATCTTAAGGATCCACGCGACCCTAAGCTGGAACGTGATCTTCCCGGGTTCAGTATAGCACCACGATTCTTCAGTGTTGATGAAAATGCAGATGTACTGGGTATGCTGGCTGAAGTAGATAAGCCCGGTCTTGTGGTAAAGAAACAGGAAGAAGGCTGGACCTCTGTCTATTCAAGCGCTCCGATAATTCCAGCTTCTTTGCTGAGAAATATCATCAGGGACTCAGGCGGACATATATATTCTGATGGAAATGATGTTGTTTATGCCAATAGAAGCAGCCTTTGTATTTATTCCCCCGAAGGTGGGGAAAGAGCTATTTCACTGCCTGAAGAAAAGCTGGTTATTGATCTGTTGGAGAACCGCGTTATAGCAAACAACAGTGATGAATTCTATCTGGGTCTTGAGCTTAACAGCAGTGTATTGCTGGGTTTATATCCACCGTTATTGCCTGAGAATGAAGTATTCCTCAGCCATTATGCCAGGAAAGATGTTGAAATGACAGCAAATCCTGAGTCAAAATTCTGGAAAAATATTGATCCCCTTATTATCAATGAGAGCATCCTGGGAGCTCCTGCGGAAAAGCTGAGATCAGAGGCACGCTCAAGGTGGACAGATAAATACCTTTATTTCCTTTTCTCCGGTCCATTTGAGGAACAAGTTTTAAAACCTGATCCTGACACGATCAATGAAACTTTCAGGTTATGGCAGTGGGACGATTTTGAACTTTACATAGGAGCTGATTTCGAGAACATTAACCTCTACAGGGAATTTGAGGTATCACCACAGGGTGAATTCCTCGATCTCAACATTAATTCTGAAATACCGAATGCCGGGCATAATGATGAAAGACTATGGGATTCAGGATTTAAAGTTAAAACCCGGGTTGATCATAAGGACAAACAGTGGTATGCTGAGCTTAAGATGCCCATTGATTCATTTGACAAACGCAAGCCGGAGGCCGGTAATAAGTTCAGGGTAAATATATACAGGCTGCAGGGAACGCAGGATGACCGGGATTTTCTTGCGTGGAAACCAACAATGGTATGGAACCCTCATCACCCGGAAGTATTTGGCATAATGGAATTCGTTAGGTAATCAAATGTTATTCCCCTTATATTATATCATTTTTTCGTAACTTGCGATTCTCACCACACATTTGCATAATTATGGATCCAAAAATCAATGATCTTTACAGTGAATACAGGAACGGCAGTATAGACAGGCGACAGTTCCTGAGAAAACTTGCATTGCTGGCAGGAGGAACAGCAGCAGCTTATTCATTACTGCCGGTAATTGAAGGGAACCAGGCACATGCCGCCGTGCCGGCAGGTAATCAGGTCGATCTCCTTACAGAAATGATAACATATCCAGGGGGATCAGGTGATGTGATGGCTTTTATGGCAAGACCATCAGGAGATAATAAATTACCGGCCGTTATTGTAATCCATGAGAACAGGGGTCTGGTACGCAATATCAAAGATGTCACAAGGCGCA
>CAZSJH010000398.1:0-1904 GCA_964607105.1 uncultured Rikenellaceae bacterium
TACCTACCAAGATCACGGATATAATCACCAGACGCACATCCCGGTTGCGTATATGTGTTAATTCATGGGCTATTACCGATTCAAGTTCATCATCATCCAGTTTATTTATTATTCCCCGTGATAATGATATGGTGTATGTCTTATCATTGATGCCGCTGGCAAAAGCATTAAGACTGTCATCCTCAATAACATTAATAGCAGTCATTCTCTTCATGCCGGCTGCTATAGAAAGGTTTTCCACCAGGTTGTATACTCTTTTGTTTGCTTTTCTTTCAAGTGGCCGTGAACCGGTGGCTCTGTTTATCATTGATGTATGTGAGCCCCAGGCAATGGTAAACCACAGCATAACCCCGGCGGCTACCCATGGTATGGTCCTGATAAATCCACGGACAGGATCTATCTCTACTTCAGTCTGATAAACACTATATATCAGCCAGAAGAGCATTACAAGCCCTAAGATAACCGTTGGGAAAAGAATAAGCAACAGTACCGAACGGGCATTATTCTTCCATATCTGAGACTGTAATCCTACATAGTTCATGGCAAAGATTATTCAAAGCTCACTTTTGGTGGTTCTTCCATTTCCTCACGACGTTCACCCAGATCAAACATGGGTTCTTTGCGGAAACCGAACATACCTGCTATTATATTTGATGGGAACACCTGTACTGCTACGTTCAGTTCTTTGGTGGCTGAATTAAAGAACCGGCGAACAGCAGCCAGCTTGTTCTCAACATCAGAGATCTCTTCCTGCAACTGCATAAAGTTCTGGTTTGCCTTAAGGTCCGGGTATGCCTCAACAGCTACCTGTATCCCGCCCAGTGCAGTTGATAATCTTGATTCAGCGGAAATTTTTTCATTAATAGTGCCTGCTTTCATGGCAGCTGCACGTGCATTGGTAATTTCAGTGAGAAGTTCCCTCTCATGTTTCATATAACCTTTTACAGCTTCAATCAGCTGTGGTATCAGGTCATGACGCTGCCTGAGCTGAACATCTATGTCAGCAAAAGCATTTTCCCTGTTATTCCTTAGCCTCACCAGCCTGTTATAAGCTGATATTACAATAAGGACCAGAATAATTACTATGGCTATTACAATAATTAAACCTGTCATTTTAAAATTTATTAGTGAAAAACAAATATATGAAATATTCCAATATTGGAATATTGTTATTCCTGACTTTATCAGGAATCTTTTTGAATGACAGATAATAAATATCGAATAATGAATATGGAATGTAAATTTGTATATTCTTAATTCGTCATTCGGTATTCGATATTCTTCAATCAGAAGGCCATCACCTTATAACCTCTTTTCAAATAATCCGACAGTTGTGCACCCATTCCTTTGACATCAATACCAAGTTTCGCCAGGTCATCCTCCACTTCATACATTCGCGCACAGGCTATACACGATTCAAGGATAATTCCTTCTTCCTTCATTTTCCTGATTTCTGCCTGCAGGTCAGGATTTTCAGCAAGCAGCTTTGCAGAAGGCCCCCAGACAATAAATATCACCTCATCAAACCACCCGGCACGTTTTGCATTATATACATACATATAGACCATTTTCTCAGCCACTTCAATATCACCACTGGTCCATACCACAACAAGAGTATCACCGGCAGTACTCACTTTCTCCTGACCTCTAACTGTCATGTTCATAGTTCCAAAAACTATCACAAATATGGTAACAATTACTTTACCCATATGAATATGTTTTAAAATTTCAGAAATAGTTCAGATTTGAGATTTACAAACGAAATCCAATTGTACGATACGCCCTGCCGGCCCGCCGAAGCCTCAGCCTTCTTCGCTCTCCGTAGCAAGGCATGGGTCAAAGACCCGCGTCCTCGGAAGAGGGAGCTTCTGCAAGTCGTGCCAATTCATCCGACTCGTATAGCT
>CAZSJH010000399.1:0-1901 GCA_964607105.1 uncultured Rikenellaceae bacterium
ACATAAAGTAGTAGATACGCTTACTACCAATGTGCAAGCCGGGGATGTTATTCATTGGAAAAAAGATAATGATAGTGATATAAGGCAAATACATCACATCCGTCCGGTGGAAGCGAATGGAAATATAATGCCTGAAGAAGCCCAATCAGATTCTACCAGGACTAAATTTCAGGTTATAATACCGCCAGAAGCCAAACCAGGACAAGAAAAATACGAGATAGTATTTGAAGATAAGGATAAGAATATCTGGTGTATCGATCCTCATTTAAGGATACCTCCGGCTCGAGAAGTTACTGATGATCCCGGAGACCGTTAGGATCCATTTATAAAAGATCAATGTATTATCGTATCATTTCTGCCGTTTTTGTTGCATTTCTAACACTGGCATATTCCCCGACAGTAATCAAAGGGCAATCAGTTGACAGCCTCATGTATTTAATTGACAATGACCTGCTTGAGGATGATTCGCATAAATACTACCTTTTATGCGATCTGATCGCTGATATAGATGATGATGAAATTAAACTAAGATATTGCGACGAGGCGATAGAACTTGCGGCTAAGCTTGACATACTGCATGTCGAACCATACCTTAAGAAAGGTGAAGTTCACCTGGATGACGGTAAGCATGCATTAGCCCTGGATTGTTTCATGAAAGCTGCAAACTATAGCAAAATAAATAATGACCTGGCAAATCTTGGAAGGGCATATAATTTTATAACCATAACATATGGCAAGCAGGGAAACCACGAAAATGAGAAGCTTTATAATCAAAAAGCTATCGAAGTATTTGAAGAGGCAAAGGATTCGCTAAGCCTTAGTTATGCACTTGCGAATCTCGGATATGTAAACTACAACATGGGTAATTATGACACTGCACTGGTTTTATTCTCATCAACTGGTGACCTGTTTAAAGAGTTAAATGATACCTATGCCTACTACTACTGTCTTGGCAATTCAGGGCTGGTATATTCTAAACTCACGGATTACGACAGGGCAGAGGAATACCTCATCCAGGCAATTGATACCCTTACCAGGCTGGGAGATGAACCTGGTGTTGCAGAATTCATGATTGAATACGCAAACATCCTGAGACAAAAAGGAGAAATTGAACAGGCCATTGACTATGCTTCCAGGGCGTTGACTGTTACTGATGACCCGGAATATGAAGGCAGTGCAGCTCATCTTCTTGCCAGGCTATATGAGAGTACCGGCAGGTTTGACAGTGCTTATCACTACCAGTCCTTATTCATTGTCGCCAACGACAGCATAAAGGATATTGAGAGTGTACAACAAATGGCTGACCTGCGTGCAGATTTTGAGATTGCTCAGAATGAGTTAGAGAACAAGAAAAAAAGGCTTATACAGAATATTATTATCATAGGACTGGGGGTAATCCTGCTCCTGGCCATAGGTCTTGTTACACTCTATTATACCAGCCTGAAACGTTCAAAAAAGCTTACAGCAGCCCTCGAAGAACGCCAGGCATTACTGGAAAAACAAAGCGCGGAACTGAAAGAGAAGAATGAAAGGATTATCAGTGCAAACGAAGAACTGAAACGCCTGTACGAGATAAGCAACAGCCAGAAGGAAGAGATAATAAGCAGTATAAACTATGCACAGAGGATACAGGAAGCAATACTGCCACCGGAGGCTTATATAACTGAACTGATAACCGAGAATTTCATACTCTATAAACCCAAGGATATCGTGAGTGGTGATTTCTACTGGGTAAAACAGATCAACCAGTATATTATCATGGCCTGTGCAGATTGTACCGGCCACGGTGTCCCCGGGGCATTTATGAGTATGCTTGGAATAAGTTACCTTAATGAAATAGTAAGAAGGAAAGAGATCACACAGGCCAGCCAGGTGCTGAATGAATTACGCAATGTGATAAA
>CAZSJH010000400.1:0-1856 GCA_964607105.1 uncultured Rikenellaceae bacterium
GAAAGATTATTTCATGAATGATACTTTGCAGGGGATAGCATATTATTCGAGTTTAAATCCTGAAATTATTGATGGAAAGTATTTAGAATATTATGAAAGCGGTAAAGTAAAGGTAGAAGGATATTTTAAACATCGATTAAAAGATAGAGACTGGTCTTATTGGTCAGGAGACGGTAAAATTGACTCAATAATTAAGTATACAGATGGAATAAAAATATCCATTAAATACGGTCGATAAAAGAGAACCAAAGGCAATTAAACTGGATCTTATATATACCATTATTATGAATGGAGGGTTGTTATGAAATTCCAAATTGTAAAACAGATGCCGGATTAATATAAATTGAGAATGATTACAAAAAATTCTAAATATTCTTTTGACTATAGAATAGTATTCGGAATTCTGACTATTCTGGTAGTTACTAATGCTGCCTGGGTAATTATATTTAAATCTTCTGCCCCTGCTATTGCTCTTATATTTTATCTGTTTGTCATCTTTCTTTTCTGGTGGCAGAATGACATCTTTTCCGGAATTATTGTTGGAAGTATTGGGTTTGCAATTCATTTATATGAGCTGCTATTTCATGGCATTACAGATTTGAGAGTATTAGAATCAATTTTCTTTTTCATAAATCTTATTTTGCCATTGCCTTTAGTAATATTATGCTTTAATATCTATAAAAAAACTAAACAAAGAGATAATAAAAACTGAAGATGAAAAAAAATACTATCCTATTTCTTGCTTCGTTTTTATGCTTTAGTCCTGTCATGACAGGACAGTTAGTGCGGGGACCAGGACCTGAGGAATTGAAAGCAGGCAGGGGTTGTTCTGTTTTTACACTTAGCATTGATGAAAAGGTCCTGTTTTGCGGCAATCTGGACCACCCGAATCCTGATGGATACATCAGGTTCTGGCCTGAATCGGAGGAAGGATTTGGAGGTATGCTTCATGGTTACTTTGCTCAAATAGATGAGCAATCATGGATAGCATTCGAAGGTGGAATGAATGAAAAGGGATTATCTTTCGACACTAACGGTTTGCCTGTAGCTGATATGAATCCCCATCCTGAGAAGCCGTACTCATGGGATAATGAAAATATCTGGTATTTACTGTTGAAAAAATGTTCCAACGTGGATGATGCTATCAATATGGCCCGGAAGTTTGATTTTGGGAATATGATGAATTTCCAGGTACATGTGGCTGATTCTTCAGGAGATGCAGTTGTTATTAGCCCCGGAGCCAATGGAGAACTGAGTTTTACAAGAAAAGAACCGGGAACAAAATTCCTGGTATCTACAAATATAAATAATGCAAATCCTGAGCATGGTTATGTTAAATACCCCTGCAGACGTCATGAAATTATTTCCGGTATGCTTGGAAAAATTGAAAACGAGAAGGATATAAGTAATGAATACCTGGCATCTGTCCTCGATTCTGTTCATGTCGAGCGTGCTACTTATAATACTATATATTCATATATATGCGACCTGAAAAAAGGCCTGTTTTATTTGTATTATTTTCATCAGTTCAATGAGACGGTACTGTTTGATTTAGACAAAGAATTATCTTCAGGAGAACGTACAATTAAAATAGCTGACCTCGTTTCACAGGAAACCAGAGATAATGCCATGAAGGAATATCAGGAATATATACGTGTTGAAGAAGAAAAAGCTAATCGAAAGTAGTTTGGATTTGCTTAACGACTTGTAATCAAAGAAAGAATTGCAGGGAAAAGAATGGAGATTCAGAAAATCAATAATTGATAAATGGTTTAATACACAGATTGGTGAAGAGTTTGCAGAATACCTGAAAGATTAACTTTGATTCCGATGCTGATAAGAAATTTACGCGTAAA
>CAZSJH010000401.1:0-1852 GCA_964607105.1 uncultured Rikenellaceae bacterium
TATGACTTTCAAATTCCGATCTTTCTTTTGTACAGGCTTTACAATAATTGATTCTTCTGTAACTTTTTCATCCTGTTGGTCATGTTTCTTTAAGGCACTAATAATCTCTTTAACCGCATTAGCTACCTTGTTGATCTGATCCCGATAGTATGTTTTGTTGAGATTGTCCTGCGGGTGATCCTCATTGGCCCGTAAAGGTCTGTTTACGCCAGCTGACTTATAGATGAACTCTATGCAGCGAAGAACTCCTCTTAACTCAGTTTCTAAAAGTGTCTTATCTTCCGGATCAAGATCATGAATTTTAACTGGCAGTATTCTACTTGCTACATTACCATTTGGTAGTTTTACCTTCAAACCAAACTGATCCTTTGAAGCCTGTTCAACAAATGCTTTAAATTCATGTTCCCATGCAAATGACTTGGGATCGCAATATGTTCGGGAGATAATTGGAATAAAGACCAAACACCTTAGTTTCTCTTTCAAAGATTCATCTACATCGTGTGTTTCCAGGAGACCATCATGGGGACTGATGTCAAAATAGACACTGATTTCTTCCTTGAAGGTGGATTCAAGTTCCCCCTTCAGGTTATTAACAAACCTGGTTACCCAGCCATCATGTTTGTTGTCTTTCTGGCGGTAGCTTATGAAGATGTCATATTTGTATCCAGGGATGAGGCTTGCCATGTTAACCTTTTTCTTTGTGATAAAGTTATGAAAGTCTTTAACAAGCGCAAAAAAAACGTTTTCTCCTGTGAATATGAAATAAATGTCTCGCTGCATTTAAAGCAGTCAGTCGATACCTTGCTATAAGGACACCGATTTACTCACAGGTGTGACTGTAGCTATTGCTTTTTACCACCTCCGGTGGTCTAATGAGGGGCCAGGCAGTGAGGTGGGGGTGGAATAAACAACACTGGAATTACCTCGGCCTGGAATTATTTGACCCCTGTCAGGTTCTTAATGTTCTAAACATCCAATTTACCCTAATGGGCCCTGGTATAGGATCTTAATACATTGAATTAATGATCTGACCGATCTCGTCTCTTTTTTTAAGGGGGAAAGAATGGGTGAGGCCATCTTTAGTAACCACATTTAAACCCTTCGATGAGAATAGCCCGCCGAAAAAGATTAATTCCTTGATAGTATCCGGTAAGATCTCAAGGTTATGTGATTCATTTACCTGCTCTAATGCTTTGAAATAAATCCGCTGGTTGGTTACTATTAATTTCCCTGGGATTTTATTTTTGTCGAACGTTTTTGTCGTATCTCCTGCCTTGATTACAATCTCGTTTGCGTATAAATCTACTGTCATGATTACTAATTTGGTTCAGGTAATATATCATTTACCTAACAGACATGGAAATATGCTAAATGTTGCACGGGAAATCTGCATGAGTTCCGCCTTCGCTGATCCCATCTTCCGCAGGGACTATTGCTCTGGCGTGCAAAGCGGGCAACGAGCAAGGAGTAACAAACCTTAGCCTCAGCCTGGAATTACCTCCTCACTAACTTCGTTCGCTCGTCGGTGATTCCTTGTTGTTTTATTGAGAGGCCCGACCGTTAATAAATTGTCCGGGGGACAATTTTAGGGAGGGGCCAGGTGGTGAGGTGGGGGTGCAATTTGCCTGGAATTACCTCGGCCTGCGGCCTCGGTGATTCCTTGTTGTTTTATTGAAAAAACCACACTCCGCAAACCGTGTAACGGTTTATTTCATTAAAGGGTGCACGCCTTTCTGTGAGCAAGCTCACAACGGCGGCACCTTTTAATGAAAAAGCCCCGCATGCGGGGCTTTCCGGAGTGTGGTGCCACCTGGAATTGAACCAGGGACACCAGGATTTTCAGTCCTGTGCT
>CAZSJH010000402.1:0-1851 GCA_964607105.1 uncultured Rikenellaceae bacterium
ATCGGCGGCAGTTTTGTAAGGAATACCAGGGGGCAGGAGGTGCCGGTACGTAACCTGGTGAATGTGGAGAGAGAGCATGATTACAAGTTTATCAAAGGAGGTATGTTTGGTGAATATGTACCGTTGAGCATGGATATCGAAACCCGGTCAACAGTGGAATTAACGGCTGAGATTAGATCTCTGGTTACACGGGACAACGATATAAGTGTGCGTTTTTCCGGATCGCTTATATCAGGTCAGCAGATCTTCAGGGAGATGATATTCATAATCCTTATTTCTGTCCTGTTACTTTATTTTATTCTTGCTTCACAGTTTGAATCACTTAAGCTGCCATTAGTGGTGTTGCTGGAGATACCAATTGACATAGCCGGGGCCTTACTGTTGTTAAGGATCTTTGGTGGGACAATCAACCTGATGTCCATGATAGGTATTATAGTTATGTCAGGTATAATTATAAACGACTCTATTTTAAAAATAGATACAATTAATCATCTGCGACGTTCGGGAATGGCTTTGAAGGAAGCAATATACGAGGGAGGAACCAGGAGGCTGAAGCCTATCATCATGACCAGCCTTACGACAATACTGGCCATGACGCCTTTCCTGTTTGGTACAGACATAGGTTCTGAACTGCAGAAACCGCTGGCGCTGACAGTCATCGGAGGCATGGCCCTGGGTACGGTGGTGAGCCTGTACTTTATTCCGCTGGCGTACTGGTACCTTTATAGAAGACAAAAGACAAAAGGCTAAAGACAAAAGAAGGCATGGAGCAGGGGGCATGGTGCATGGGATGATGAATATCGAATGATGAATTATGAAGCAATAAAGGTAAAGAATTGTAAATCAATCATTTCCCCTCCTTTGCGAAAGGATGGGTGACCTTGTCCGAGCCCCGAGGCTACGGGTTGAAGGATAAGGTCGGGGTGGTTCGATTTATAACAACTCAACAACTAAACAATATTACAATGAGACTTTTCTATTTTATTCTTGCAACAACCTTCTTTCTGGTATTAGAATCCTGTACTGATAACAACGAATCCGAGTTACAAGTTTATGACCTGGTTGAATTATCTGCGCCTGAGACTGTTCTTTTATCATCGGTTTGTGATGATATAGAGTATATACCCCTGGAAACAGGTGATGAGATCATCGGGAATATTATGGGGATCAAACATTCAGCCGGCAAGTTTGCAATTCAATCTGAAAACATTATTACTGTATTTGATAGTGAAGGGAATTTGAATTTTATTTTGGATAAACAAGGGAAAGGGCCTGAGGAATACCTTAGAGGGAATGTATATGATTATAATGGAGAAAAGAACGAGTTACTGGTACATGATAGCGGACATAAGAGGATACTCATTTATGGTGATTCTGCCGAGTTGGTAAAGGAGATAAATAATCTTCAATATGTTGGAGGACTCAAATTTATTGGAGATGACAAGATATTTCTGACTGCTCCTTCGCACAGTGGAACTAATGAAATAAGTCACGTGATAATTAACTTACAGGGAGATACATTAATATCAGTGCGCAATAGATTCTTTTTTGTACCTACAGTAATAATGGTTTTTATGAATGAGTGTGTAACATATATTAGAGATGATCAATTATTTTACCACGAAATTATGGATGATACTATTTTCTGTGTTGATAAGGATATGGTAGTTTCCCCTTATGCAATATTAAATACGGGAGAGCAACGGTTTACTAAAGAAAAGAGAAGTAATGCCTCTATGACAGAACGTCCGGATGCGATGTTTGTAAGTGATATAATTGAAACAGAGAATTATTTCTTCGTGACATACGGATATAACGGCTTAAAACATTGCCTGATAAATAAGAATACAA
>CAZSJH010000403.1:0-1842 GCA_964607105.1 uncultured Rikenellaceae bacterium
TAATATCTTCGAAATGAATATTGAGTTCCCGGTAATAGCAAAACCCAATTTTGGCGATTCCAGTTTTGGTATCACCCAGAAAAGTGTGGCATACAATATTGAGCAATTAAATAATGCCATTATTACCACAAGGGAAAAGCTTGGTTATGACAAACCCATACTGGTGGAAGAATTCCTAACAGGCAAGGATCTTACCGTCGGTATCATTGGCAACCCCCCTGAATCATATACCACCCTGCCAATAATTGAAGAAGACTATTCACTTCTTCCCGATGATCTGCCCAGGATATGCGGATACGAAGCCAAATGGCTGCAAAACTCACCTTATTTTAAGCTTTTACGCTCTGTAGAAGCAAGGCTTGACTCCCGTACTAAAAAGCAGATCATTGCATGGAGCCTTAAACTGTCAGAAAGACTGGAATGCAGGGATTACGTCAGGTTCGACTGGAGGCTTGATGCTCAGGGAACACCCAGGTTGCTTGAAATAAACCCCAATCCGGGATGGTGCTGGGACGGCCACCTGGCAAAAATGTCGGCATACAAAGGGATGGACTATGCAAGCATGTTGCAGGCAATACTGGAAGCTACAGAACAAAGGGTAAACGTTATGGTACCACAGGCAGTTAAAATAACTTAATAATGAATTTATGCAGCTCACAGATAAGATCAGGTCTGTTAACCGCCTGTTCAACAGGCTGGATAATCATATAGAAATAATCAGGGATAAATCCGGACTGGCATGTATCCCCGGCTGCGGCAAATGCTGTGTTAAGCCGGATATTAAAGCAACCATACTTGAATTTCTTCCGGCGGCACTGAATATGTACCAGTCAGGAGTGTATGAGGATATCCTCATCGATATGATGGAAAAGAAAAGAAATAGCATCTGCGTATTCTATGATCCTGATGAAAAAGAAGGAAATTGCTCATGCTACATGTACAGGGGGCTTATATGCAGGCTCTTCGGCTTTGCTGTCAGGATCAATAAGTGTGGTGAAAAAAACCTTGTTGCCTGCAAGGAAATACAAAAACAGATCAGCCAGCCCCATTTTGCGAAACAGCTCAGTTATGCCCCTGAAACACATTATTATATGAAACTATTCCACATAGATCCTAATCTATCAATGCAGCAGCTCCCTGTCAACGAATGCATTAAAAAGGCCATCGAGATAGTGGCATTGAATTACCGCTACCGCAGGAAACCGGCATAAATCAGTCGAGCGACGAACGACGAACGACAAATGGTAAACAAGCGATGAACCCACCTTTGTTATTGGTTTTGCTTATCTTTGGTTTAATTATTGGCTACTCATTATACATATTGAGTTTTGAAATAATCAACTTTTCAGTTAATGTAAAACTTATGCATAACTGAAATCATTATTACGTAATATAAAACTATAATCATGTATATACTGGTTCTAATTCTCCTGCTCACATTATCCGGATTTATTATT
This sequence comes from uncultured Rikenellaceae bacterium, assembly GCA_964607105.1. Lineage (GTDB taxonomy): Bacteria > Bacteroidota > Bacteroidia > Bacteroidales > VadinHA17 > UBA9300. The sequence goes on from CAZSJH010000403.1 coordinate 1,458, forward strand.
TCCAGAGGAGTTTTAAAAAAGAAAGTGTCTCTTATAATTACTGGTCTCATTACCGGAATACTTGTTATTCTCTTTTTCTGGTTTATGGGTTTCTGGAGTGATAAGCTATGGTTTGACCAGCTTGGTTATAATGACCGGTTCTGGACAGTATGGATCACCAAAATCATCCTCCTGGCCGGAACCTTTATTCCCGGGTGATTAATTGTGTATTTTCTCACCATTAACTTCTCGCGTGAAATAAAATACCTGCAACCACTTACAATACTGGTTGGAGCTTTGTTCACGGGAATATTCTGGTGTTCGAACTGGGATGTGGTCCTGAAATTCTTATACAGGATACAGACAGATTTGACAGAACCTGTCAAGAATAAGGATACTGGTTTTT
>CAZSJH010000404.1:0-1831 GCA_964607105.1 uncultured Rikenellaceae bacterium
TCGTAATTTGATTTACCGAACATATCCAGGGCTTCCTTCCCATTTAAAGCGGTATCGATGTTTTTTACCTTTGACCCGAGTGAGATGGTTACAATCTTCTGATTCGTAATATTGTCTTCTACAAGCAATATATTCGCATCTGATAATGATTTTTTCTTATATATTACAGTGTCCAGTTTCCTGATTTTTTCTCCAACGGCAGAAACAGTGATTACTTCAGTCACACTGTCGAGGGGAAGGGAAAAGGTGAATATTGTTCTGTCACCCTGCTTCTCATACGAATATTCCCCGTCCATCAGAGCTATTATTTTACCTGAAAGGCTTTTTTCAATTGTGTTTTTATCAACAGTCATATATGTTTCACCGGATGAAACATCCGTTTCAATACTGAATTCTATAATATCACTTTTTTCATGATGTGATTTTAACATCACTGAAATACTGATATCTGCCTGAACTGACCCTGGTACTGCAGACCACATACTGAAAATATCAATAAAAATTTGCTTGATGGCTATGGGATCACCAGTGTATTCTTTTTTAATCTTATTATCCCATGAAATGTCCGGTAGTATGCTCCCTGTAGATTCAATATCCAATAATTCCACTGTATTGTCTATTGTTTTTCTGAGTTCAAACCTGATGTTTTTTCTTGGTATAATTGATATTTCTCCTGCGGACCTCATAGTAAGTTCATTTAGAGCTGAAATCATATTATTTGTAGATGAAATAAGTGTATCCAGTAATTCTTTTTGCTTACCGGTGACATTTAACTCACACAGAAGATCATTGATGAGGGGAAGATTATTTAAAGGAGTCCTGATCCTGTGCGAAAAGTCTGAGATATAACTCTCTTTCTTTTCTATCAATTCATGCATACTGTTTATTTCCTCACGCGCTTCTTTAATATGACGCTTAATTATATAGAAGGTTAATATGCATATACATAAACTGGCGATTACCAATACAAGACTGCTTATCCATAGTTTAAGTATAACAGTAACAGTCGCCGCAATAAGAAGCAACAGTATTAAAAACCAGTAAATGGTTTTTTCTCTATACCATTTCTTAAGCTTGGGGAGTAAATCAGTTTGTTCCTGCTTATTATCATTGACAGATTTGATTCCCATCGTAATGAGTGGAATTTTATTGACCAGTGTAAAGATATGAAAATTCTTTTTTAACTTTCTTTGAAAAGATTAATTTTGCTTGTACGGTATGAAATTTGAAGGGTTTAATTGGTAAAAAAATTAAGATCATGAGGAGAGGAATATATTTTTTATTTATTGCATTTTTATCAGTTAACCTTGCTGGCCAGGAAGATGAACGGCAGATGATTGAATTTACTCCTGACTTTAGGTTTAACGATGGTATTTTCCTGACCTTTGAACAGGTCAGGGAAAATAACCCCATTTCAAAAGCCAAGATATTAACCTCAGCAGAATATAATGCCCGTGACTTCTTTAAACAGGTTTTTGAGAATGATGAAGTATATTTCTATGATGCCATGGGAATAAGGCAGGAAGTCAGCAAGAAGGATGTCTGGGCTTACTCACGCAATGGTATTCTCTATGTACAGATACAGGGAGGTTTTAACAGGGTAACATATGTTGGAAATATTTGTCATTTCGTTGCCGATATCACAACATATGACAGGAGGTATTACGGGTCGCCTTACAATTATTATGATCCTTATTATTCTCCTTATTCATATAATTATTACAGCCCTTATTACAGCCCCTATTACATGCCTTACAGGCCTACTACTGTTTCAAGGAACGAACTGGTGCAATACATGATTGAGTTTGAAACAGGTAAACTTATTGAATAT
>CAZSJH010000405.1:0-642 GCA_964607105.1 uncultured Rikenellaceae bacterium
ACGAACAGTTCGAACTGTATGAATGAGGACACAGGGTTACCGGGTAATCCGAATACCAGTGCATTATTATGCACACCGAATGTAGTCGGTTTTCCTGGCTGGACAGCTATTCTGTCAAAAATTATTTTTACGCCAGCTTTCTTCAGCACAGCCGGCACCATATCGAAGTCGCCCATTGATACACCACCGGAAATGAGCACTATATCGCATTCATTTAATGCTTTAGTCAGCATTTCGAAGATGTCTTTTTCGGAATCAGGAGCTATACCGTAGTATACAGCTTCGGCACCCGACCTGGTGGTCTGAGCTATCAACTGGTAAGCATTGCTATTACGTATCTGTGAATCAGCCGGTTTAATATCAGGTTCCACCAGTTCGTTACCTGTACTGATAACTCCTACCAATGGTCGTTTTCGTACTGCCACGTTTACTGCTCCTACTGTTGCCATTAATGCAATATCCTGGGGTTCAATGAGCCTGCCAGCCTTCAGTACTATATCATCTTTACGTATATCTTCGCCCATTTTAGCTATATTATCCTTTCCCGGTTTTCCGGTAAACCTTACCCTGCCATTATTTTCCTGAGCATCTTCAATCATAAATACCCAGTTGGCACCTTCGGGTATGGCCGCACCTGTCATT
>CAZSJH010000405.1:652-1803 GCA_964607105.1 uncultured Rikenellaceae bacterium
AACCTTTTTTGAAGCTGATACACCAGCGGGGATAATCTCGTTTATCATTAATTCTTTATCAATATCCTCTTTACGGCATGCATATCCATCTACAGCAGTTTTATTGAATGGAGGCATATTAATGTCGCTGACAATATCTTCAGCAAGGTACCTGCCAAGTGAATCCATGAAAGGCAGGTATTCAAGCCCACCATCAGGCTTATATTTTTCTGTTATTACTAAAGCTTCTTCGTAAGATATCATTTCCAAATACAGTTTTATATTATCCTGAGGTCGTCGGATGAAAAAGACAAAAATACAGATTGCCCTGTTTTAAGTGATAATTTTTCAAGATTCTTTTTGTCTACCACTACATGGAACATATCACCGGAATCAACAAACAGTTCATAGCCATTTTCAGCCCTGTTCAATTCGGTAATTATACCCCTTATACAATTATCCCTGTCGTTTTGTTCTATGACAGACAAATTTATTGAATTACTTTCTATTATCAGCAGTCCATTTTCGGGATAATCAGCTTCGGGGAGTATATATTTACGGTTACCAGATTCAGCAACAAGCTTTCCATCACTCCTGTATATTTCAACACTGTAAAAATTTTGTATCCCTGCAAACCTGGCGACGAATTTATTAACAGGTTTTGAGAACACGCTCTCGGGGCTTCCTGTCTGTAAAATCCTTCCATTGTGTATAACTCCTACCCTGTGAGCCAGCCGCACGGCTTCGCCATAATCATGTGTAACATGCAACATGGTTATTCCCATTTCATTAATTTTCCGCAGCAATCGTCTGACATCATCCCTCAAGGTTGTATCTATCGATGCCATGGGTTCATCAAGTAGAATTATATCGGGTGATGTTACGAGGGCCCGGGCAACAGCAACCCTCTGCCTCTCTCCACCAGACAGGTCATCTGTTCTCCGGTCCAGTAAATGTGCTATATTAACCTTTTCAGACATCTGTCCTACAATAGCATCTGTTTCATTTCTCGGTAGTCGTTTTATTTTAAGAGAATATGCAATATTATCGTAAACAGTGAGATGGGGGAAAAGTGCAAAATCCTGGAAAACCATTCCTGTTTTTCTATTCTGTATTTTCTCGTCTGTAATATTCCTGCCGTTAAGATAAATACTGCCTGTGTCAGGAGATCT
>CAZSJH010000406.1:0-1787 GCA_964607105.1 uncultured Rikenellaceae bacterium
CCTGTTTCCTCATCCTGATAAAGTACATGGAGTTCAAAGTCCTCTACTTCAATCTGGTATGCTCCAAGAGCATAAATATTCTTCATCATCAGGTCCCATGTTGGCAGCCGGGGTGTAAGGTTAGTACCTTTCAGCAATTTCAGATATAATACATCGGGAGCACTTATTCCATCGGTCGATAATTCCCCGACCTTAAAAACCTGGCCCCCCATGGTATATTCATATGCAACAGCTAGTATTTCATCATTATTAAGGGCTACATTCAATGAAATGTATCCAAGTTGTTTGTTTACGGTATATTCACGCTCAGTGAGTTTCCTGGCATTCTCAATTTTCTCGTAATGGGTTCCTATCTGGAAATCCTGTGCTAAGGGATCAAATGAATCAGTTATCTTATTAACATCCCGTGTATCCATATAGGCAGATGTGAGCTGAAAATAAATATTATTGGTACTATTATCAGGATAGGGGGGACTGCCGGGCACAGCCTGGAAACCTGGTACTTCGTTATATATATGTTGCTGAGTCTCTGACAGGTCCATTAGTGCAAGGATATTCCTGGTTTCCTCAAAATTGCTTGTTTTATTAGTTATCCAGACCTCTATTCTTTCTATATTTATACCTGAGCTGATAACAGGCAGGTTTTTCATGGCATTATCATAAATGTCCCTGAAATAATGTGAGAGGAAAAAATGCTTATTCGCCTCATATTCATCCGCACTCACTTCAAAATCACTTAACTGGGCACCACCTTTCACTTCGAGTGTTGAAGATTCACCCTTCTGTTGCGAGAACACACTAGTAACCGTAAGCCTGCCGAACTGCAATTCCGTTTTTAACCCGAAAAGGCTGTGGCTGCCCGTAATCAATGTACCGGGCAGGGGAAGGGTAATATCACCTGCTTCTATTTTTTTTATTATCTCATCCTCATCTCCTGAATATTCAAGCCTTGTCCTGTTTTCAAAATCAAACATGGCCTCAGTATTATAATTAATGCCCAGCTGCATTTTGTCACCTATTGTACCGGTAACATTCATCTGGATCTTCTCCTGGAAATCAAAAGTTGGTATGGTCCTCAGTTTTTCCGAAAGGGTGGGGTTTTCAGTCCTGGATATGTTCAATCCAAAGATAAGTTCAGCTGAGCCCTGCGGTATGATGTTTATCGTATTAGAACCGAATATCTTATCGAAAGCTTCACCCCCGAACTGTATCTGTGGTATAAGCGACCCCCGGGCAAGGGACTCATCGCCTGAGAATTTATATCGCCAATAATCCCTTATTGACTGTTCGAAAATGAAATCGTAATATTCGTCAGGGTTCATATATACCGGTTGCCTGTAGTCGAGGTTCCCTACTTTTTCATAATATATATATTCGTTATTTTCAGGGTCATATACTACGCTACTGTTGAAGTTGGAGGGCATATCCAGCGTGAGTGGGGAAATTGCCTGTTCTTCCCAGGGAATACCTGTACGATCGTTGAATGGAAATCTGAGGTTTATTGTGGTGGTATCACTGTCAACATCCTGCCCATCCACCATTATTCCCGGGAGGAAACAAATGATAAAGAAGGCAATAACGGGCAGGTTAGCGCTATATACGGACGCTGATCTCAATACCAGTTTCGTTCAGTTCTACAAAATATTTAAGGCTTTCTTTATCAGTTGCTCCACTGTAAGGTCCTTTTCTTCCCTTAAGAGCTTGTCAAGGGTCCTGTTAACGGAGTTTTTCGGAAAACCAAGCATCACTAATGCTGTAAACGCTTCTTCCCTTATAGTATTGCCTTC
>CAZSJH010000407.1:0-1785 GCA_964607105.1 uncultured Rikenellaceae bacterium
GAGGAACTGGGTGTTACTTTTCGTGTTCACCTTAACAAACCAAATGAAAACCTCAGCAATGCTATCAGGATTAAGCTGGGAAAGGAATACTTCCTTACATTTTCAAATGTCCCTTATAAGACTATTTCACTTGCTGCAAAAAGATTTATGGATGTTTCCGTTTCACTGCTGATGGTGGTATTCTTCCTTCCTTTCATGATTGTTACAGCTCTGGCAATTAAATTCTCATCACCCGGGCCTGTGATTTTCTTGCAGGAAAGGGTTGGGCTGAGAGGTCGTAAATTTAATCTCTATAAATTCCGGACAATGGTTTTTTATGCAGAAAGCATGCAGGAAGATATGGCAGATATGAACGAGGTCAATGGCCCTGCTTTTAAAATCGAGGATGATCCAAGGGTAACAAAGATCGGTAAATTTTTAAGAAAAACCGGCCTGGACGAATTACCCCAGCTATTTAATATTCTTAAAGGTGAAATGTCTTTGATCGGCCCAAGGCCACCAATAGAGAGTGAAACAAAACAATATGAACGCTGGCAGTTAAGGCGTTTATCTGTAAAGCCTGGTTTATCATGCTTCTGGCAATTAAGACCAAGAAGAAGCAGTATTAATTTTGAAGAATGGATAGAAATGGATCTTGCTTATATTGATAATTGGTCTTTTAGACTGGATTTGATAATTTTGGTAAGAACAATAAAGACTGTTTTACAAAGAACAACCAGCTAAAAAACGATTAAGTATGTTTATGCGTTTTATAAAATAAAACAACATATATTATAAAGACTAAAAAAAAGTTTTATGAAAAGTGATCTCACAGAAATTAAGGATAAAGTGAAGTTGTATATTCACCAGGCAGTGTATACCGAAAAAGATAAGGTTAATGATGATTCCCTGATATTTAAAGAAGGTTTTATTGATTCAATGGGCTTCATAACTTTAATCACCTACCTTGAGGAAGAGTTTGGTATAAGCACCGGTGATGCTGATCTTTTAGAGGAAAACTTTGAATCAATAAATGCTATATCAGATTTTGTTATGAGAAAATTAGTGAATTAAGAATGTGTGGAATAGCAGGCATAATAGACTTCCATAACAATAAAAACAGCATTTCTATTGTAAGATCAATGCTGCGCTCTATCACGTACCGCGGACCTGATGAATGTGGTATCTATCACTCTCATAATGCTACTATTGGAAACGTCAGGCTCAGTATCATTGATCTCGTTAGCGGACAACAACCTCTATCTGATCTGACCGACAGGTACTGGATTATCTTCAACGGAGAAATATTTAATTTTAAAGAACTGCGTTATGAACTTGAGAAAGACGGGAGCAAATTAAGAACCCAATCTGACACAGAGGTGCTGGTTCAGTTATATGCAAGGTACGGGAAAGAATGCCTTGGTAAACTAAACGGACAGTTTGCATTTGCTATATGGGATAAGCATGATGAAGAACTTTTTATTGCCCGTGACAGGGTAGGTATTCGACCACTGTTTTATAATATTACAAATGGGGGTTTTTCCTTTGCTTCAGAGATAAAGTCTCTTTTGCAACAAAAATCAATATCCCGGGAGCTTCTTCCTGAAAGCCTGGCACAGATTTATACCTTCTGGTCAGCAATAACCCCAAACACAGCGTTTAAAAATATAAATGAACTTTCACCCGGTCATTACCTTGTATTTAATCGAGATGGGTTGAAAATTGAAAAGTACTGGGAGCTGAATTTCAATAACAGGTATAATAATCTTTCATTAAGTGATGCCATAGAACAATTTAATGAGATAT
>CAZSJH010000408.1:0-1767 GCA_964607105.1 uncultured Rikenellaceae bacterium
TAAAAAATAAAAGATAGCTTGTTTATCTTCCTGGTAATGTGTAATTTAAAGGTGTTAAAACTAAAAAACAACACTTCACCATTCAGGTGCACAAGACTATCTTTTATGGGTACTAAGATAACGAAAATCGGCATAACAAACGATAAAATTTCTGCACGTGGGGGCCTCCCTTTATTTCTACGGTACGTGGAAAAAATCGGCTTCTACAGACTTGTATCAGGCACTATTCTTTCGCTGGTTTTGAAGAGCAACAAGGGGTTGCAGTTGCAACAATTTATAAAACAGATCCTTGCGTTCTTCATGGATGGCACTCATATGGCCATCAGTGGTTTTGACCGAATCAAAGAGGATGAAGGGTATGCTGCCCTTTTGGAATGCAGGAAAGATCATATGGCCTCTTCTCACCAGATCAAGCGCTATTTCGGGAAGCTATCTTGCATTACGAATGTCATATTCAATAAGATACTCCATGAGTTGTTTATTTGGAGGCTTCATATTACCAACCCACGGGTCATAGAACTGGGAGCCGATACCATGGTGTTGAATAACGACAGTGCGGTTAAACGTGAAGGCAATGAAGTTACCTACAAGCGCAAGAAAGGTTTTCAGCCCCTTCATATAAGCTGGGGGCCTTTCCTTATAGACGTAATGTTCAGAAAAGGCAGTGCCCATTCCAACCATGGGACCGATTATATGGACAGGGTCCGTGCAATTGTTAATCTCATACGTAAGAGATACAGCCGGGATGTGCCTATCGTAATTTGTAGTGATAGCGGTTTTTCTGATCAGAAAGCGTATCAGGTTTTTGAGCAAGAGCTTCATATTCATTATATTACAACAGGTAAGTTGTATGATGATGTTACAGAGTATGTGCTGGATCTGCCCACTGATGCTTTTGATACAATATCAAAGGATAAAGTTGTTTGGCATTTCGTAGAGTATGCGAACAGGCTAAAATCCTGGTCAAAGTTTCGTCGTTGTATCTTCACCAGGTTGCACCGTGATGACACGGGACAGTATGTAATGGAATTTAGTAAGCCTGATAGCATTATCTATACCAATATCGGAAATTGCCCTCTGGCAGATGAGAGGCTTCGGGCAGTGGGTGGCAATGAGTGGTTTAAAGCTGAGACCATTGTTCGAAAATCACACCAGAGGGGAGCTGACGAGTTGATACACCGCAGCATCAAAGAGCTTGCCACTAAGGAACAACTTCCTTTCAAATCCTTTGGGATGAACAGGGCATATTACTTCATGCTGGTATTTACACACTTTATTTTCGAGGCCTACAAGCGGGATGTTACAGCGCAGGTCATCCCTGTAACTGTTTACCCGAATACATTCCGAAGGAAGCTCATTGATTTTGCTGCCAAGATAACCTCCAGGGCACGGAACATTGTGTTGAATGTCACAAAAAGCATTTATGAGACAATAAACATCGAACTGTTATGGAAAAGATGCCAGTCGCCACCACAAATACAATTAGCATAACAGGGAAAAAAACACATCAATTACTTGTAGCACATAGTGTTAATGGGAGAGGTATGCCGGACACGATGAAAAATGGCATCAAAATCCTGGTAATGGCGAAAAATCGAACGGAAATACACAAGAAAATAGTACAAACAGGTTCCCGCCCTTAGAAATCCCCCAAATTTTATAGCCAAGTGAGATCAAGAGGGACAGTGAATTCGTGAATCGCTCAATTTAGGTTTAATTTGCTGCCGGGATGTGTAATCCTAGAAATGACCAGGTCCCGAAACAAAG
>CAZSJH010000409.1:0-1740 GCA_964607105.1 uncultured Rikenellaceae bacterium
ATGGGGAAGAGTGCTTAAATATCCTGGTAATGGAAATACGAAAGCAATAATTGTTGCACACCAGGAATCAGGAGCTCCTCTTGTTGTTTCAGCTTATGCCGGAAATGTATCTGTTTTTCGCTTATCGGAAGTCTATCTGATAGCTGCTGAGGCTGCTATTAAGAAATCAACACCAGACCAGGTAAATTCAGCTTTCTACCTGAATGCTATAGTTGAGCGTGGCAATCCTGCAGCTACTGTTGCAACAGGGGCAGTTGACCTTGATAGAGTACTTACCGAAAGAAGAAAAGAGTTGTGTGCCGAAGGTCATAGATTCTTCGACCTGATAAGGAACAAAAGGGATATTGTAAGATCAAATTCAGTCAGAATTTTTGATAATAATGCTCCCCTGTTTATTGCATGGGATTATTACAAGATTATTTTCCCTATTCCACAGGACGAGCTCAATATTAATCCATTGATACAAAATGATGGATATATTTAGAAAAGCTGATGGTGATGCAATAATGTTATTACTTACTGCTTCACCTTCATATAATTCATAAATGAAAAAAATATTACTATGAATAAATTAATAAAGAATCCACATATTTTGAAAATATTCACTATATGTATTATATCGTCACTGGGGCTACTATGGTCATGCTCCGAAGAGGAATATAATCCAGGAATACAAGCACCTGTGATAACAGAGATTGACCCCTCCATGGGTTTTCCCGGACAGGAAGTGGAAATTTCCGGGATAAATTTCAGTTCAGCTGTGGCCGGTAACGAGGTGAGTTTTGGCGGAACCCAGGCCACAATTATCTCAACAACAACACTTGCAATAAACGTTGTTATCCCTGATGGGGTTCCAACAGGGAGTGCAAATGTAACCGTTACCACTAACGATCTGACCTCAGAGGATTATGCCTTTACAGTAACAGAGCCTGTAATACCCACGATCACTTCCATCGATCCAATCAGCGGCAAAGTGGGTGCAACAGTGATAATTACCGGTACTGATTTCAGTACTGTTCCTTCTGAAAATATAGTGAGTTTCAATGGAACACTAGCTTCAGTCACTGAGTGTACATCTACATCCATTACAACCACAGTACCTGCCGGAGCGACAACAGGTCCGGTCACAGTAACAGTAGATGGCGAATCAAATGGCATTGTATTTACTGTTATTGAATCTCTTATCTTCAACAGGCAGATTCCTCCTGAATCATCTGATGATGCTGAAGAAGGAGCCTTAAATGGTGCAATGGCACTGGAAAGCAGCGATCTTGAACTTGGAGAGTATGATACCTGGACCCAGGATGACATTGAGCAGGGAGTGCAGACAATCGGTTTACGGTTTACTGATGTGACAATACCACAGGGAGCAACCATCCTTAGTGCTACAATACAGTTCACCTGTGATGTCGGTGGAGATGACCCGGCGGAAATGACCATATATGGTGAAAATGTTGCAGATGCTCTTACATACACAAATGAGCCTTATAATATTTCCACGAGGTCAAGAACAGTAGAGAATTCCGTTTGGGACATACCTGAGTGGGTTGATGAAGGAGATGCGGGCCCGGCACAGCAGACTCCGGAACTGGCTGCAATTGTACAGGAAATAGTAAGCAGGGGTGACTGGGCAGCAGGCAACAGCATGGCATTTATACTAGAGCCAAGCGGCGATACTCTAAATGAAACATCAAGTTCAGGTGGAAGAGAGGCTGAGGCATCTGAAGGTTCCGGAAGCGG
>CAZSJH010000410.1:0-1733 GCA_964607105.1 uncultured Rikenellaceae bacterium
CTTTTGCCAAAAGAATATCCAAATATTGCCGGAGGTATATATGATCGTCCCTTGTTTTTTGCAGCAATGGATCAGAATGTATTTAACCGAATATACCTTAGTTATTTAAAACCATGCATTAATTTGCTGTTATTAGAAGAGCTTATCGGTGAGGAAGCTTTTTTACAAGCAACAGGTGATTTTATAAAACAGTGGCATGGGAAGCATCCAACACCTTACGATTTCTTTAATAAATTCAGCAAATACACAGATGAGGATATTAACTGGTTCTGGAACGCCTGCTATTTTGAATATGGTTATGCTGATCTGGGAATAAAATCAGTTAATAAAAATCAAATCACAATTGAAAAACTTGGAAACGTTCCTGTTTCAATTTGGCTTGAAATCATTTATGATGATGGAACCATAGAAAATTTATACCGGAATCTGAAAATTTGGAAGTCAGGATCAACTGAATATAATATTAAACTGACATCTGATAAGTCAATCAGAGAAATTATCTTAGGAAAAGAAAATATTCCTGACTTTAACCGTGCAGATAATATATATCATAAATAAATCGGATATATATGTCAATGCTAACTACACTACATCCTACGGCTCTGAGTTTGATCCTTATCAAGTTGATCTGGATCAGATCAACAAAGACTTGGTAAATCTTGACCGATACATTGATGAAATCGAGAATCCTCAAGATTAATCTAGCTGCCTGATAACTAACAACCTGCCGATTTCCAATAACGTCAACGGAATCGTCAACCAAACACAAAAAGCCCCTGCAGATCATTGACCTACAAGGGCTTCGGACGGTTTGGCGTGGTACCAGCTACACCATTTATTTCTTTATGGATTTTAATCGGTTTTAACGCTGAGTGTTAAAAATTCAGCACGTGATCACCGATTTTCGATTCTCGGTTTTACTTGAAGAGTAAATCAAGGAAAAAGAAGACAAACTAATTCATCAACGCTGGCATCAACTTGTTTCCGGAACAAAAGGAAACTCTTCCCCCATTTACACTACTGCTAAATCAACTGTCAATTTTACTTTAAGATTTCCTTGGCTTAAACAAAGACTATTGATTGTAAGTCCTTGTTTGAGTATCTTAGATGAAGGAAGAACTGCTTACATAAATTAAAATTCACTAACATGGAAATATGAAAGATACTCATATCTATTGTAGAATCCCTCAATCAAGAATTGCAACATTTGATATCTTTGCCATTGGATTACTAAAACATCACGTTAGTGCTCTACTCGAATTTGATGTTACTGAAAGCAGAAAAAGATTACATGAATTAAGAAAAAAAGGAATAAATGTTTCTTTAAATACTTGGATTATCAAAGTAATTAGTAACGCATTGCAAAATCACCCGGAAGCTTCAGCATACCTATACAACAAGAAGAAACTCATTATCTTCAACGACATTAACATTTCTATCCTTGTAGAAAAAAAATGATAATAAAAGAGTTCCTATTCCTGTGGTCATAGAAAAGACTAACAAAAAAAGTGCTTTGGAAATTTCCACAGAAATCGAAAATGCCAAAAATCAAGAATTATCAAACACTGATATTGTTATTAATAAGCAAACAACTCTGTCCGAAAGACTCTATTACCATATGCCAGGATTCCTAAGAAGATCCATTTGGAAAATTATGCTTAGATATCCGAAGATTGCTTATAAGAAAATGGGGAACGCCGTAATAACTTCGATAGGTATGATGGGTAATTTAA
>CAZSJH010000411.1:0-1728 GCA_964607105.1 uncultured Rikenellaceae bacterium
ACAGCATCTTTCTTGCCGAAATCTTTTATTGCCCTGCCTATCATACGTTCATTATTCCCATTCTGGTACAGCTTTGCTGTATCCAGGTAGTTTACTCCCCTTTTAAGCAATAATTTGAGGAAATTCTCATCCATGATCATTGGTGTGCCGCAGCCTATATCTGAAGCCAGGAAATCAGTCCTGCCTAATCTCCTGTATTCCTTAATACGGATTTCATCATTATCATTTGATATTACAGGCTGGCTCTTTATATTACTTCCCAGGAGTCCTGCCCCGGCCATAGTAATTGATGATCGTTTAATAAAACTTCTGCGGCTGGTTTTCATTGTAAGTGCTTATTAAATTTTTCTGTATGGTATACGGAATGTGTGATAAAAAGCTTTTTAGCTTATGCAAGGTATAAATAAATTCCGGTAAATATGGACCGTAACCGTGGCTTTGATGATTGATCAGCGAATCCCTGAGGCACGGATTTGTGCCTGAACAGTAAAAGTATGTTGGTAATATGTGAATACAGTGAGCCAGGCGACATGCGGGCACAGGCCTGAAGACATGCGCCAGTACCAAGCTAAATCAGCGTTAGGGGGGGTGACTTATAAGATCCCCACCAATTATTGATAAAGATATCTTTTAATCTTTCGTGTGGGTGTTTTTTCAAAAGGGAAGGGTTGCAGGACGAACTGGTTTATACGTGAAAACCTGTTGAGTCGCTGGTTTACCTGGTGGTTCAGCTCTTTCACTATTTCCTGTATTTTTTCTTCAACAACCCGTGTCATTTCGTCCCTGAGGTCGCGGTATTTTTCTTCAATTTCTTCCCTGTTGATATGAACCATGGCAACCAGCTTGCCTCCTTTTTCAATAACAAGCGATTCTGCCACATGCTTAAAGGTGTTGATCATTGATTCTATTTCTTCGGGATAGATGTTTTCACCGCTGGCTCCCACTATGACTGTTTTAAGTCTTCCTTTAATGAAAAGATAGCCATCTTTGTCGAAGATACCCAGGTCACCTGTCCTGAGCCAGCCGTCTTCTGTGAGCACTTCTTTTGTTTTCTCAGGGTTCTTATAATATCCCTTCATGATATTGGGACCTCTGGCCCATATTTCTCCTTCGCCGGTGGAAGGGTCGGGATCATTGAGGATCAATTCTACCCCCTCGCAGGCAGCACCGGTCGATTCCACCTTGTTGGCGGGATGGACCATGCCTGCGATCAGTGGTGATGATTCAGTAAGCCCGTAACCTATGGCATAGGGGAATTTCGCTTCAAAGAGGAAGCGCTCCACTTCAGGATTGACTTTTGCACCGCCAATACCGAAGAAAGTAATTTCACCTCCGAAGGTTTCCATGAGCTTTTTGCCGGCTATACGGTTAAGCATTTTTCTCACGGGCGGAAATTGATAGATTGTCCGAAGGGCTGCTTTTTCAGTGAATGAAGGTTTGATCTTGTTAAAATATATTTTCTCGATAATCAGCGGAACAGATAACATTATGGTTGGCCTGATAGCCTTGAGGGCCGGAAGCAGAACGGGTGCCGTGGGTGGTTTGCGGAGATAATATATTGATGAACCGCTGATAAGCGGTATTACCATTCCAACAGTATTTTCATAAGTATGTGCAAGGGGAAGGATGGAAAGAAACCTGTCGGTATCATCAATATGTTTAAGCTTTTTACCCATTATGGCATTGGAAATAATATTCCTGTGGCTTAACATAACCCCTTTGGAATTA
>CAZSJH010000412.1:0-1697 GCA_964607105.1 uncultured Rikenellaceae bacterium
AATTTATTATTAAAATATAATGAGAAGGATAAAAGTATTTTTTGTATTTGCGCTGGCATTGGCTTTAGTCAGCAGTTGTGGAAATAATAGTGATGAAGAGCTTAGCAAACAAGATACATCATATATTACTGAACAGGCAGACGGAACCATTATACTCGATCTGGAGAAGGCATATGTTTTGCTGGACAGCCTGCATCCTGATATGAATACTGCTGAATGGGCTTTCAAGATAAATAAAAAGGGAAGATATGAGCTATGGCTCAGCAGTTACACAAGGGACACTATGAATCTTCAATATGAAGGACCTGTCTATATCAATTTCCAGGATAAAAAGATAAAAGCAGAGTCCATAATAGGAAATGAGATAGTACTTGACACTCCTGATATAGGCAAAATGTATTACAGGGCTGACTCAAAGCTGGGCTCGGTATATATTGAGAACCCCGGTGAATACAATATCCAGATTTCAGGTTCAAAGGTAAGACCTTATGAAATCAGCTCACTTAATAACAGTTCAAGACATACAGAACTCAGAAGTCTTATATTAAAACCAATGACGGAATGACCCGCCTGGCCGGCAAATTCAATATTGACAATAAGGTAATTATAATAACTGGTGGTGAGGGTGTTCTGGGGAGCACCCTTGCTTATGAACTGGCATCGCTTGGTGCCAGGATTGTCATTATTGGCATCAATGAAAAAAGCGGAAAGGAAACAGAAGCCAGGATAAGGGATAAGGGTGGTCTAGCCGTGTTCCATAATGCCAATGTTCTTGACAGGGAGATCCTGATACAGGTAAGAAAATCAGTTATCTATGACTGGGGAGCTATTGATGTTCTTATTAATGCGGCGGGAGGCAATATGCCGGGTGCAACGATAGGAGATGACGAGAGCGTAAGTGACATGAACATCAATGATTTCAGGAAGGTGGTTGAGCTCAATCTTGACGGCACAGTAATACCCTCACTGGTATTTGGTGAGCAAATGGGGAAACAGGGCAGGGGTGTTATCCTTAATTATTCATCCATGGCATCGACAAGGGCTTTAAGCAGGGTCGCTGGTTATTCAGCAGCCAAGGCTGCTGTAGACAATTTTACCAGGTGGATGGCTGTTGAGATGGCAAGCAAGTATGGTGATGGCATAAGGGTGAATGCCATTGCGCCGGGCTTCCTCGTAACAAACCAGAACCGTGACCTTCTTATTAATAAAGACGGTTCTCTTACTGACAGGGGAAAAAGTATAATAAAGCATACTCCTTCTGGCCGTTTTGGTGAGCCTGAGGAACTTACGGGGACTGTTTTATGGCTTATCACTGATGCCTCCAACTTTGTCACCGGGGCAGTTATTCCAGTGGATGGGGGCTTCTCAGCCTACTCAGGAGTCTAGAAAAGTATTAATTATTAAGAGTTTTCTATCCATTTTTTTGCGTTAATGAATGCCTGTATCCAGGGCGTTACATCGTCTTTCCTTCTTTCTTCAGGGTAATAAGCACACTGCCATGGCATGAATGATCTTTCAAGGTGAGGCATTATGGCCAGGTGCCTTCCATTTTGTGAGCACACCGCGGCGGCATTGTATTCTGAACCGTTAGGGTTGGCCGGGTAAGTGGTGTGGTGATACTTAAGCGGTATATCATAAACAGATTCATCGTAGGGAAGCTTGAACTGTCCCTCCCCATGAGCAACCCATATGCCAAG
>CAZSJH010000413.1:0-1694 GCA_964607105.1 uncultured Rikenellaceae bacterium
CTGGTCCCCATAGAGAAGAAATTCCTGTACTCTGTATTCATTGTTATGATATTTATTACCAGGAGCGGAGTGCTCAGAATAATATTATGCAAAAAACAAATAACCAATAAATATGGCTGCTATAATCCCTGCAAAATCAGCTATCAGACCACAGCTTACCGCATACCTTGTATTTTTTATCCCTACTGATCCAAAATAAACTGCAATTATATAAAAGGTGGTATCAGTTGCTCCCTGCACTGTTGATGCCAGCCTTCCAACAAATGAATCAGCCCCGTAGGTACTCATAGCGTCAACCATCATACCCCTGGCACCAGCACCGCTTAGAGGTTTCATTAATGCTGTTGGCAAGGCACCCGTAAAACTGGTATCTATGCCAACTCTGTCAAGCAGGAATTTGAAACGACTAATGAGCATGTCCATTGCTCCTGAAGCCCTGAAAACACCTATTGCCACAAGTATGGCAACCAGGAAAGGTATAATCCTGATAGCAATCTTAAACCCATCTTTGGCCCCTTCGATAAATGTTTCATACACATTAATCCTCTTAACCAGGCCCAGTACAATAAAAGAAATTATAGCGGCAAAAAGTATGAAATTGGCTGCAAAGGTTGAGATCCTGGTTATATCTTCCTTTGGCAATGAACTAAAATACCATATAACAGCAACGATAAATGCTGTCATACCACCCAGGTAAGCCAGAATGACCCTGTCATACAGTTTTATTTTTTGCATTATTGACACTGACACCAGTCCGGCAATTGTTGAAAAGAATGTGGCCAGCAGGATTGGAATAAATATGTCGGCTGGATTGGCAGCTCCAAGCTGTGCCCTGAAAACCATAACACTTACCGGTATTATTGTCAGGCCTGAAGTATTCAGCACAAGGAACATAATCTGGGAATTTGAGGCTGTATCTTTCTTCTTGTTAACCTCCTGCATCTCTCCCATTGCTTTGAGGCCCATCGGTGTAGCCGCATTATCAAGACCAAGCATATTTGCGGCCAGGTTCATGATAATGGAACCATAGGCAGGATGTCCTCTTGGCAGCTCCGGAAATATACGGCTGAAAAAGGGGCCTATAATCTTAGAAAGAATCTTTACCATGCCTCCCTTTTCCCCTATCTTCATCAAGCCCATCCACAATGTCAGAACACCTGTCAGTCCCAGTGAAATTTCAAACCCTGTTTTTGCACTGGCAAATGTTTCGTTTACCATATCAGAGAAAACCTGTGTATTGCCAGTAAATATCAATTGCCCGAGAGCAAAAAGGAATGCAAGAATGAAAAAAGCTATCCAGATATAGTTAAGGGCCATTAAAATCAGTTTGCAACGAATATACCAATTAAGCTCAAATATTCAAAGAAGCTGTATTTTGTGAATAACTTATACTATAATGAATATATTTACCTATCCTGCCTGTATTTGAGAAAGAACCATATTATGTTATCTTTGAAACAACAGCCAGGCTCATATCTGATGCAGAGAAAAATTAGACATAAAATTACCACCAGGCAAATAATTTCTTTCAGTATCCTTTTTCTAATATTATTCCCATCAACCCGGGGTCAAGACATAATAATCACCGGCAGGGTAACCAGCACTCAGGGAAGAGGCATAGAGAATGCCCTTGTTGACTATGAAATTTATTCTACACATTTTGCAGCCCGCTCAGACAATAATGGCTATTATTC
>CAZSJH010000414.1:0-1692 GCA_964607105.1 uncultured Rikenellaceae bacterium
ATACTCGGAACCTTCAAGAGGAATAGGTCTTCTACGTCCGGAACTATCGGGCTCACCCAGCTTCATTTTCTGTACCATCATCTTATTAACATTTCCTTTCTCATCAGCAAAATATTTCACAGGGCTATTCAGGTTCATAAACTCCACATCCTCTTCCTGTGCATGTTTTATTTCTTCGACACGTGCCGGCATTTCTTCAATTGATCTCCTGTATATTATCATTGACCTTTCGGCACCCAGCCTCTTTGAGGTGCGTACTGAGTCCATTGCTGTGTTACCACCTCCAATTACTGCAACTTTCTTACCGCTGAAAACAGGTGTATCATAATCCGGGTTTGCGGCATTCATCAGGTTTACCCGCGTAAGGTATTCATTTGATGAAAATATTCTCCTATAATTTTCCCCCGGTATATTCATGAATTTAGGCAGGCCGGCGCCTGAGCCTACGAAGAATGCCTGATAACCTTCCTTTCGGAGGTCGTCTACGGTAGCGGTAGTACCAACAATGAAATTAGTTTCAAATATAACACCCATCTGCTTAAGGTTTTCGATTTCCACATCCACAATTTCATTTGGCAGCCTGAATTCGGGTATTCCATATTTCAGCACGCCACCTATTTCATGCAGGGCTTCAAATACAGTAACATCATATCCCCACTTTATCATATCACCAGCCACTGCCAGGCCCGCCGGGCCTGAACCAATTACAGCCACTTTTATCCCGTTTTTCCCTTTCACTTCAGGAACAGATATATTACCGCTATTACGTTCATAATCAGCAGCAAATCTTTCAAGATGGCCAATTGCCACAGGATCTTTCTTTAGCTTCTGCACGTAGAAACAACTCGCTTCACACTGCACTTCCTGTGGACAAACGCGTCCGCATACTGCCGGCAATGCATTTGTTTCCTTTAACGCCTTTGCCGATTCAAGAAATTCGCCCTGTTCTATTCTTTTTATGAACTTTGGAATATTTATACCCACCGGGCATCCTGATATACATGTTGGTTCAATGCAGTCCAGGCATCTCTGTGCTTCCTTAAGGGCCATTTCCTCTGTTAATCCCTGGTTAACCTCTTTATGGTTCCTGTTGCGTACATGAGGATCCTGCTCTGGCATCTTTACTCTTTGTATAGAGGTGCGGTCCTTCGCTTTCATGCTCTTACGCAGTTCTTCCCTCCATGGCTGCTGACGTTCTGATTTTAATATGTCCTGTATAGTTTCCATATATCTGTTTGGTTTTTCAGGTAATAATAATTTCGAAAGAATTACTTTCCTAGTGTCTCAATGAACTTCTCATAGTCCTTTCTTTCCTGGTCTTCATATGCACCCAGTCGCATTATCATTTCATCATAATCAATCTTATGAGCATCAAACTCAGGTCCGTTGACACAAACAAATTTTGTTTTGCCGTCAACTGTAACACGGCAGGCACCGCACATACCTGTACCATCCACCATAATAGTATTCAGACTGGCTATAGTAGGGACATTATATTTCTTTGTTGTGAGAGAAGCAAATTTCATCATTATTGCCGGTCCGATAGCAACTGCAAGGTTAACCTTTTCCCTGTCAAGTATTTCTTCCATACCATGTGTTACCAATCCCTGCTTGCCATAAGATCCGTCATCAGTCATAATAATAACTTCATCAGAGCATTCCCTCATTTCATCTTCCAGTATAATAAGATCA
>CAZSJH010000415.1:0-1670 GCA_964607105.1 uncultured Rikenellaceae bacterium
ATACCACCACCGGCATAGGAAGAATAATTATTTTCAATCAGGACATTATTTAATTTAAGCCATGAATCAAAGCTGGTTACCGTGCCATATGTTGACCTATTATGTTTGATTATGGAATTAATTACAGTTACACGTGAGCTGTCACTGCATCTGATAGCCCCGCCATCGCAATCTTTTGCATAATTGTCAATTAGTTTCACATTTACCAGCACTGGACCGGATTTTTCCTTACAAAAAATCCCTGCGCCACCATGAGTAAAATCATTACCGACTACTTCATTGTCGGTGATGATAAGATCAGAAAGTAAAGGTTTCGATTCATTTATACAGGTTATCCCACCACCCCGATTGGTATTTAGCCAAACATATCCGTTCGTTATTGTGAATCCCTTTATAACAGCTGTTGAATCCTCACCATTTTCGAACACGACCACACAGCCATTCGCATTTCCATCAATGACTGTCCCTGAAATATCGGTGGTATCATCACTGAAAATAAACTGAGAACCGAGAACAATATTCTTGCCGTTGAAATTGATGTTCTCATTATACGTTCCTGGAGCGACAAGGACCGTATCACCGGTAGCGGCGCTGTCTATACCGGCTTGAATGGTCAATTGATTATTGCCGGGTACATGGATAAGCTCCGCATGGATTGTTTTAAAACTTAAATTGAGTAAAAGGAGGATGACCGGTATGGTGGTAAAGCATAATATAATTCTTTTATCATTTATCTTTAATTTCATCATAGGTTTTATCCAATCCTTTTTCATTATTAAATTCCAAACCTTAAAGATATTAACCCAGCGTATATCCAATCCCTTGGAAAAAATTACTACGGAGAGTGTCGTAATCACAAGATGCTTTCTTTGAGATGTCTGAGAATACTGAAATGTTCTTATATTGACTGATTCGTGAAGAAGAGTAGGAAAAATAATATCTGGATTAATTAATTTAACGTCTGAATTCTGGAAGAATAAGCGATATTTATATACTTTATTTTTACTAAATAAAATGACTAAAATCAAGAATAAAAAACACCAGAAAAAATAGTATCATTATTTTACTTTCCAGACCTTTTTTAAATATTTGTCAATGCTATTCATCTTTTGTGTACTCTCATTAAATTCTTTCCTCACAGAGGAAGGCATTATCCCGAAACGATTTTTAAATGCAACCCTGAATGTCCGCGAATTAGCATATCCAATTAATTGCGAAACATGGAAGATATCGACGTTCTTTGATAAATATTTCAAAAACAATGCCATTTCTCTATTTGATAACATAACTTTAAATAATTCATATCCTTATGATTATCAAATAAAATTAACACTTAGGAAAAAATGTGAACAATCATTCACATAATGTGAAGTATCGTTCACAAATTGTGAACGATCGTTCCAATGAGAGAAAATTAAAATGTTAAATCATCTCTGAGCAAAGCAATGGTTTGCACCTGTATATAAACTTCACATAACCCCCCGCTTTCTTTTTTCTATCCAATTTTAAGTATATTTGTAACTAACTGTTAATAAATAAGTTATCCAATTAATAATTAAGTTGGTACGCAATTTGCCCGTTTGTGCTTTGAGTGAGAAAGTGCAGTAAGACCTTTACTCAATTGACTAGCAGTTAAATAAGAGGAGAAAAAAAATGTTTGCCGGTACTAG
>CAZSJH010000416.1:0-1656 GCA_964607105.1 uncultured Rikenellaceae bacterium
TGCCTTTTTGGTCTATCGTTTATTTACGCAGCTTCAAAGCTTTAATGATTTCACGATATCGATCGATATCCTTACCTTTCAGATAGTCTAACAACCTGCGGCGTTTACCTACAAGCTTAACAAGAGCTCTCTGGGTATTGTAGTCTTTTCTATTCTTCTTAAGATGTTCAGTAAGGTGGGTTATACGGTATGAAAATAATGCAATCTGCCCCTCAGCACTCCCTGTATCCATATCGGATTCGCCATATTGTTTGAATATTTCCTGCTTCTTATCTGTAGTTAAGTACATATCTGTCAAATAAATATTATTAGTATTCAGGATTACCTGCCTGAATTTGGAACGCAAAGATATAACTTTTTTATCAATAAAATCAAACATACTCTATAAAAAGAAAAACCGTTTAACATAATTTGTACAGGCAATTTCCAAATTGATATTAAATAAAATACTACGAAAGAAAATATAAACCTCTTTCGTAATTAAGACGCATAAATCATGCCGTGGGTTGCGTATTAGAAAGTTTTTTTTCGACTATTTGTCAAATATTTTCGACATTTCATCAAAATCCTTCAATAAGTGTCCTGGGGCCGGTCATATTCCCCTCTGCATTAATTCCGTCAGGTTCATTATTTCTTCAGAGGTACCAATGACAAAAAGTTGGTCGTCGGGTGAAAGTTTAGTGCTTGCAGGGGGGTTGATAATATACTGTTTTAATCTGTTCTTAAGTCCAATGATATTTGCACCTGTGCGGTTATGTATATCCAGTTCACTGATCGATTTATCGGTAAAGCAGGCTGCCATATCCTTACATGATAATTCTCTTATCCTTACCTCTGAAGGTTCCATCAGGACTGTATCCACAAATTCCACAACATCGGGATCAACAACCAGCCTGGCCATACGTGTCCCTCCTATCTTATCAGGCATAATAACATTTGATGCTCCTGCCCTTTTCAGTTTTACATCTGAATTATCATCTGATGCCCTGCTGATTATCAGAATATCAGGCCTCATCTGCCTAGCAGTAAGCACAACAAACAGGTTATCGGCATCAACGGGCAGGGTAGTGATCAGTGCCCTGGCATTTTCAATATTAGCCAGTTCGAGTACTTCTTCCTGAGTTGCATCTCCTTCTATATAAAGGTATCCTGTTGATCTGCGGAGGTATTCAACAACTTTAGGATTCTTTTCAACAACCAGAAATTCCTTGCTATGAACTGTCAGGTCAGCAGCTGCCTGCTTACCGTTTCGGCCAAAGCCGCAAAGTATAACATGATCTGTGAGCTTGTCAATCTTCTTCTTCACCTTATTGTCTTTAAAATAATGAGTAAATACCCCGTCTACAATAAAACGGGTGACCATAGTAACCACATAACCAAAAATACCAAAACTGCTGATTATAAGCAATATTGTAAATAATTTGCCGGCTTCGTGAAGATCGACAACTTCCTTGAAGCCTACCGTTGCTATTGTGATAACGGTCATGTAGAGAGCATCAAGAGGAGACAATCCTTCAATTGTCATATACCCTACCATCCCTATAATTACGATAACTAATGCCAGGGTTACCCCTGTTACAGAAGACTTTATCATGGGTGTTGCCTTATTTTCAAGATAAGGTTTTGGCATGGCTATCAATGATTTTTACCTGGTTC
>CAZSJH010000417.1:0-1648 GCA_964607105.1 uncultured Rikenellaceae bacterium
GAAAAATCGAGAATATTGTCGATAAGATGGCTCAGTCGTTCACTCTGCTGCAATATTGTTATATGATATTTATGTTGCCTTTCCCGGGTAGGGACTCTCCTCTGCACCAGCATCTCGGCCATCTGCCTTATTGATGTTAGGGGGCTTTTGAACTCATGCGAGACAGTGGACATGAAGTAGGACTTCATTTTGACAGGTTAAGCTCATTATTTACGGTCTGAAGTGTGAAAAACAAACCGAAAGCCAGAATGATAACAATAGCTATGAAGATATAAAGGAAAATACTGGCCCTTGGCCGGAACAAAGAAGCCAGCAAACCCGAATTTTGAGGGTATAGTGTCAATGACCATGAAGGCAGTTCCTTCGGGAATACTGTATAAACGGGTGGTGCATCTTCAGGAATATATTCAGACATTAAAAGCAGTTCACCATTTATATCAGTGACCTTCCAGCAGAATCCGGATTTAATGGTGCTATTTAATATTGTATAATATAAAGCATTATGCAGAATATCATCCTGATCCATTATCAATCCCCATTGCCCATGGTCATTTGCGGGAAAAAGAGAAAAGAGATATGATTTCCCGTTGACCAGGATTTTATTTCTGGGCTTACTATCCTCCTGTTCCCGATACGTATTTTCTGTCCTGATTTCATCACCCTGAAGGAATGCCAGCAGGTATACAGTATGTTTTAATGATGATTCTATACTGTCTCTTAATATATTTATCCTTTCAACATAATTTTTAATTTCTTCATGGTGTGAATTTCCACACCGGGTAACAATCTCATCAGCTTTTGATAAAAACCCGGTAAAATAGGAATGTCCCATTTCCCAAGCAGGTTCCTGTAATTGTGTCAGCAATAAATGTACAGTTTTAAGTGCAGATAATGAATCCTTCTTCCCCAGGCAGAGGAGACTTTTTTCCATTAAAGCAACGGCACCCAAAGGAATCTTATTCTGAATAAGGGCCTCAGGGCAGTCATTCCATATCAGATCATAAGTCTCAATTGCTTCATCATCCAGTTCCAGTTTTTTCTGGATACGGGCAATGGCATTCAGTATTTCACCGCGTGATTGTTCGCCTGTGATACCAGGCAGGATATCCTGATAATATCGTAGTGCTTTCCGGTAGTTGTTTTCCCTGAATTCGATCTGCCATCCATTTTCGAGTATATTCTGTAAAGAGCTGGGCCTGGTAATTCTGTAGTCCGGTGAATAATCATCAGGTATGTACGAAAGGTTGCTATTAAACAACATTGGAGGGCCAGTTCCGGATAAATAAAAGATCCCGGAAACAGCCTGGTATTGGGGAATGAACCGGTTTAACAGAGGATCGGTGAATATTGATTTATCGGGAATAGCAATTGAATCAACTATTTCCGTAAAGCTATTTTCAACCGTGATAAGATACTCATCCGTTTCACTGATAATTTGCCGGCTGGCTTCAAGGAGATTGTTCCTTTGCTCACGTTCCACGAGAGCCTGGTCATTTTTAACTCCCCTTAAGGCAAGAAATCCGAGTATCAGGCAGGGCAGTGCAATGGCAAGTGCATAGGAGATGATGATTCGTCGTCTTTTTACTTCTTCTGTCTTCTTCATCACAATGATAAATCAATTCATTATGAATCAACTTAATAATGTTTC
>CAZSJH010000418.1:0-1609 GCA_964607105.1 uncultured Rikenellaceae bacterium
CTGACCAGGAAAAGGTTTCGGAAGCTGCCCGGACTGCCAATATTGACGAATTTATTGAGTCACTTCCAATGGGTTATAATACCAATATCGGTGATCAGGGTCATGGACTGAGCACAGGACAGAAGCAACGAATACTGATTGCAAGGGCCGTTTACAAAGACCCTGATTATTTGTTTTTTGATGAAGCCACCAATGCACTGGATGCAAATAATGAAAGGATTATTATGAATAACCTGCAACGGTTTTTCAGGGGGCGGACGGTCGTAATCATTGCACACAGGCTCAGTACCGTTAAGAAAGCTGATAAAATAATTGTACTTGAAAGTGGCAGGATAACCGAAGAAGGGACACATGCAGAATTGGTCAAACTCAGAGGAGCTTATTATAACCTGATCAAAGACCAGTTGGAACTTGGAAATTGAAATAATTGTTTTAATACCTGGTTATGCCAGTAGAAGAACGTGAAAATATATACAGTGCTGAAACAAATGAGATAATGAAAAGCATACCCGGTCGTTTAGTCCGCTGGGGTATGTCATTGTTCTTCTTATTTCTGATTATACTTTTCGTTGGTGGTATTTTGTTTAAGTCGCCGGGCAAAGTAACTATTCCAGTTATAATAACATCTGATAACCCACCTGCAATAATAAAAGCCGTAAAAGGAGGTAATATTGAGATACTTGTACCTGATGAATCTTCTGAGGTAAAAAAGGGTGAGATAATAGCGGTTATAGAAAACAGGGCAAAAACAGAGGACATTAATGCCCTGACAGGTATTATTGAGAGTATTGAATATTTCGATTGGGACAGCCTCGTCTATGCCGATGTTCTCCCGGCAAATCCTTCACTGGGAGAAGTTCAGGGTAGCTATATTTCATTTCAAAAGGAATTTGACAGGTTCACGTACTATATTGAGCAGGGTTTTCTGGAGAATCAGATCAGATTGCTCGAGCGACAGCTTGTAAAACAGGATGAGTACCAGGGGAAGCTCTCGGAACAGTATGAATTTCAAAAAGACGAATTGGATTTAGCAATCAAAGGTTTTGAAAGAGACTCACTATTGTATTCCGGAGGATATATTACAATTCCGGAATATGAACGATCAAAGCGAGATATTGTACAGAAGAAATCAGCATTTAAAGGTTTTGAAGCTTCATTGATAAATAATGAACTGGGCAGGCTCAAGCATGAGGAAAGTATTATACAGATGAAGATGCAGCTTGATCAGGAAAAGATGCAGTACAGGATTAATCTTGATGAAAAACTCAAGGTACTTAAATCGGCAATTGACCAATGGCAAGAACAGTATGTTCTTAAGAGTCATACAGATGGCACAATAACTTTTACCCGTTTCTGGAGCGAGAATCAGTCGGTAAATGCAGGAGATATAATTGCCACCGTAGTACCCTCGGAGGTCAGTTCAATAGTAGGTAAAGCATATATACCTGTTTCAGAAATAGGTAAGGTAAAAGAAGGATTAAATGTAAGTATAAGCCTGCCCGGTTATCCATATATGGAATATGGAAAGCTGAGCGGGATTATAAAAAGCATATCACTTGTTCCTGACAAGGAGGGATATGTAGCAAATATAAGTTTACCGGAAGGATTG
>CAZSJH010000419.1:0-1597 GCA_964607105.1 uncultured Rikenellaceae bacterium
TTCATTATTGTAAGAATGAAAAGTGCTCCAATTGAAAACAGTCTGAACAGCCAGCTGCGGCGAAGTGTTTTTGCTTCATAGCGGGCAACGGTTCTGATATTATGGATAGAGATCATTTTATTCCGCTTAAATATTTATGTTCACTCCGTTAATTTTATGTTCCATGTAATATACATATGCTTGTTCGAGGTTAGGATCAATGACCTGGCTGTCGAAGCCAGAAACGTCTTCAGCCACCACCTGTGCATCCCAACCAATCTCACTGGGGATTGATGATATCACATGGAAATCATCTTTTATCAGGTCGTATTCTTCCTGCGTGAGCCTCAGATTGAAAACATGACCCTCGGCCTGTTTTACAAGATCGCCAGGAGAACCGGAATAAACCAGCTTTCCCTCGTTCAGCAACGCCATACTCTGGCATGTAGAGGAGATATCGCTTACGATATGAGTTGAAAGAATTATTGTGACATCGTTCTGGCTCAGGTCAGAAAGAATATTCCTGAAACGTATCCTTTCATCAGGGTCGAGACCCGTTGTTGGTTCATCTACTACGATGATCTTTGGATCACCAATAAGTGCCTGTGCAATACCCAGGCGCCTTTTCATACCACCTGATAATTTATTTGCTTTCCTGTCCCTGGCTTCTAATAAACCAACTTTGTCAAGTAGTTCATCCACCATATTCAGCCTTTGCTTCCTGTTTTTAATACCTGCAAGTGAACCTGCATAATCAAGGAATTCCCATGTTTTTAACCGTGTGAAGAAACGAAAATCCTGGGGCAGGTAGCCGAGGTAGGAGCGAAGCTTTTTCCTTTGCTTCTGTATATTCTCACCATTCACCAGTACTTCACCCGAGCTTGGTTTCATAAGGGCAACAAGCACTTTCATCAGGCTGGATTTGCCGGCCCCGTTAGGCCCGAGCAGCCCGAACATCCCTTCTTCTATGGTAAGAGTAATATTTTTAACAGCATGATTACCATTTTTATATATTACATCAAGACCATTTATTTCAATCTTCATAGAATATTTATATTTTTTGGGGTAAACATTTATACAATTTATAGGACTCTTTAAAGACATGAAATATTTCAAATAGCTGGTAATATTTTCAATGGTTTTTTGTTTTTAATAATGTTTAACATTACCATAATGATTTTAAATATCTTGCAGGCGTGTAAAAGTAATTTCTAATTTTGTAAAACAAAAGAAATAAAGTTGGATCCAGGAATTAACAAACTTAAGATATTAAACGATCCTGTACACGGGTTTATTAAGATACCTTTTGAATTCATATTTGATCTTTTAGAAGATCCATGGTTTCAGCGGCTGAGGTTTATAAAACAGCTTGGCCTTACAGATATGGTTTATCCCGGAGCCACTCACAGCAGGTTCCTGCATAGCCTGGGAGCCCTGCATCTTATGGGGCAGGCTCTTACAACTCTTCGCAAGAAAGAAATAAAAATCAGCGATGAGGAATTTGAAGCAGCCCTGATTGCAATTCTGTGTCATGACCTGGGGCATGGCCCGTTCTCACATTCGCTTGAGTTTAATATATCGGGAAAGATAAGTCATGAGGATGTATCTTTAATAATAA
>CAZSJH010000420.1:0-1591 GCA_964607105.1 uncultured Rikenellaceae bacterium
CGGGGAAGAAGATACATCATTAATTAATTTTGTTGATTTAGCCCCAACTATACTTGCCATCACGGGATGCGCCATACCTGAAATGCTACCAGGCAAGGTGTTTTTAGGTCCCGATCGTGAGGAGAGACAATATACCTTTGCCATAAGGGACAGGGTTGATGAGGTTTATGAATTCAGCCGCTCTGTTAGCGATGGCAACTATCAATATATACGCAATTTTGCACATGATAAACCACGCATGCAATGGAGTAACTATTCGGAAATAACCCCCATTAGAAAAGAGCTAAGGAGATTGCATAAATCAGGGAAACTGGATTACCAAACAGGATGGCTGATCCAGGACAGCAAACCGGTGGAGGAATTATATGATATTAAGACCGATCCGTATCAAATGAACAACTTAGCCAATAACCTCAAATACCAAGAAAAACTGGAAAAAATGAAAAAAGCTTTGTTCAATTGGATGATTGCTAATCAAGACCTCTCTCTTATTCCTGAACCACTAATGAGAAACATGGCTGGACATCAATCACCCATGGATGTTTTGACCGATAACGAAATGTTTCCTGTTGAAAAAATACTTTTCATTGCGGACTTAAAAGGAAGAGGTAAAACCCATCTTGAGGAATTAATTACGGGATTGTCTGATCCCTCACCAGCTGTAAGATATTGGTCTGCTGCCGGATTATCAGCATTGAAGGAAGAAGCCAGTCCAGCGGTTGAACCACTAAAAAGTCTTTTATATGATAATAATAGCATTGTTCGCATTGCCGCGGCAGATGCTTTGTGCAAGGCAGGAGATAGCAATGATGCCATCAATGTTTTAGGAGAAGCACTGCTGGACGAGGATATTGTCATTAGGCTTTATGCTGCAATGTCAATCCTAGATTTGAAAAGTATTGCATATCATATTAAGGACAAAATCTACGAATCAAAAAAAACAGAACCCAAACTCATTCCCGATAAATATTACATTATCTACTTTAAAGATGCTTTGCAAAGAATAGAAGAGAATATCTAATATGTGCAGGATAAATGGAGATTGCAGAATACAAATAGTAACTATTGTTCAAGATTTAAAACATCCTACAATATGTATAAAAAATTGCCGGGATAGTAGATTAGTCAAGCAATATAGCTCGTATCAAAATCCTCATGGTTTAATTGGGATGAGCTTCGAAGAAGGCAACTTTTCATACATTTAACGTTAGCAGCAAGTTATAGTGCTGCACTACTAAAATTAGAATATTGATTTTACTCACCCTCTTACTACTAATTCTAGTCTACATTTTTTTTATTAGACCCCGGCATCTAAGATGGGGAGCTTATGATTCTGAATTAAAATTCAAATATCCAGGCGATAACATTGTTCAGAAACCTGATTTCGATGCTATAAGAGTGATTACTATCAATACCAAACCTTCTGATGTTTGGAAATGGATAATTCAGATTGGATCAAAAAGAGCTGGCTGGTACAGTATTGACTGGATTGATAATGGGGGGAAACCAAGCTCTGATAAAATACTTCCTGAATTTCAAGAAATATTCATTGGCCAATTTATTCCGTTTACAACACATCAGAAACATGGTT
>CAZSJH010000421.1:0-1570 GCA_964607105.1 uncultured Rikenellaceae bacterium
AAAAGGACTAATAAGAGATAAAAACCGGAGTCGACTACCAATATTGGTTGTAGCTCTTGGTGTAATGTTTACTGTATTTCTCTTTTGCTACCTTACAGGAGTACTGGGAGATATGATAAACTTCAATGCAAAATATTCAACTGGTCATGTAAAGATTGTGACCCAATCATATAAGGAAAATATGGATATTATGCCTCTTGATCTTGCATTAACTGAAAGTGACGAATTACTGGCAAGGGTTAAAGAGATATATCCTGAAACAGACTGGGTTGAACGGATTCAGTTTGGAGGACTTATTGATGTACCCGATGAAAACGGTGAAACAAAAGAGCAGGGTACAGCTGTTGGCCTCGCCCTTGATCTTCTTTCCGAAAGCAGTAGTGAGACTGAAAGGTTGCAGCTAAATAAAGCTCTTGTGAGGGGCAAATTACCTGATACTGCCGGTGAAGTTCTTCTGAGCGATGAATTTGCTTCGAAGCTGGGTGTCGAACCTGGTGCTGAAATAACATTTATCGGTTCAACAATGTATGGAGGAATGACCATACATTATTTTACACTGTCAGGAACGGTCAGGTTTGGAATCAGCTTGTTAGATAGGGGAGCACTGATAACAGACATACAAGATGCCAGATTAGCTCTCGATATGCACGATGCATGCAGCGAAATCCTGGGATTTAACAGTGTTGATTACTATGATGACGAACTGGCAATACATATGTCAGAACAATTTAACAGTGAACTGGGTGGTAATGGCGAATTCGATCCTGTAATGTTATCATTGCGTGACGCAAGCGGAATGAGTATGTATCTTGACCTGGTAAACGGGTCAGTTGGTTTAATAAGTTTTGTATTTATTTTAACATTATCGATTATTCTATGGAATACCGGCCTTATAGGCGGTATTCGCCGCTACGGGGAAGTTGGACTGAGACTGGCAATCGGCGAAACAAAGGGACATGTGTACAGGTCCATGATTACAGAAGCCCTTTCAGTGGGTTTAATAGGATCAGTAATCGGAACCGTCATTGGACTTGCACTTTCATACTGGTTGCAGGTAAAAGGCATTGATATAAGCCATATGCTACAGGACTCAACAATTCTTATGCCGGGTGTATTCAGATCAAGGATTACCCCTGATGCATATTATATAGGCTTTATACCGGGTCTGCTTTCAACCGCATTTGGAACTATGCTCGCCGGTATAGGTATTTACAAAAGGCAGACAGCAAATTTGTTTAAGGAATTACAAGCGTGATGTAAATTAGAGTTATTAGTTATGAATTATAATAATATGAAAAAGATTAAAGTAGTATTTCTCTCAGGATTGATACTATCAATGAATATTGCAATACAGGCACAAATGTCAGGTGATGAAATACTGGACCGGGTTGACAGGAATATGTCATCTAAAACAAGGTATTATGAGGCTAAAATGATTATTCACGGTAGCAGGAGTAGCAGAACCATGGAATTTATTTCCTGGTCTGAAGGTGATACCAGAGCGTATACAGAGTATACCAACCCGGCAAGGGAAAAGGGAACGAAAATGCTTAAGCTGGAAGATAAGCTC
>CAZSJH010000422.1:0-245 GCA_964607105.1 uncultured Rikenellaceae bacterium
GTCCACCAGTCTGATCCTTTTTCCAGCAGGTTATCCAGTGTTTTTTGAATAAGCTGACTGTCTGAGTCCCCATTACCGATATCAACCAGTCCCAGGGGGTGCCAGGACATAAGATGGGAAAAGTGGCGATGAGACTCTTCATAGAGATGTCCCGGGGCCACCATCAAACCCGTACTATCATCAACGGCCAGATCCGGCCATTCATCAAGTCTTGCTCTCCACAATTGTGTTTCTTCATCCTTACC
>CAZSJH010000422.1:255-1561 GCA_964607105.1 uncultured Rikenellaceae bacterium
GTTCGGCAGCTTTTGAATATGTCCATCTGATAAGTCCAAGATCGAAATTGGTCGTTTGTCCGAACCATGCATCGCGACTGTTATCATGAATCTCAGGGCTTGAGCTTATTGGAAGTTTCTTTTTCCCGTCTTCTCCCACAATGGCAATATTATCAAAATGTTTTGCAACAGCACTTATCCAGGGATATGCCCGGTCGGCAAGAAACTGTTTATCCATTGTATACCTCCAGTGCAGATAGAAATGATGCCCCAGCCATGCCGACACAGTAGGTCCCAGGCTGTATTGTATCCATCCCCCCATTGGTTCGCCTGTTAGTGTGGTTACTCCGGGCACGTTCAATGCGTCTGAACCATAATATTCCCGGGTATATTTTTCAAATACGGGTTTATATTTCCATAGCCAGTCGATGAA
Organism: uncultured Rikenellaceae bacterium; assembly: GCA_964607105.1. Classification (GTDB taxonomy): domain Bacteria; phylum Bacteroidota; class Bacteroidia; order Bacteroidales; family VadinHA17; genus UBA9300. Next base: position 668 of record CAZSJH010000422.1, read on the forward strand.
ACCCTGTTCAATATCCACATGATTGGAAGAATATGCAGGCCAGTAGCTCAGCTGGGTATTAAGATCATGGTGAAAATCACCCTTCCAGGGAGGCAGTCTTCCGTTATCTGCAGTCCATACTCCCTGAAGAGGTATTGGTGGTGTATTACTACGGGCAGCTGAACCGAATTTATACATTTCGAGGTACCATTGCTTCTCCAGCAAGGTATCCGGAATATTTATTGCTGACCTATCCCAGTAATTATCCCACCAGGAGCAATGTTCACCGAAAGCCTTATCAAATCCCCTGCTGAATGACTCATTCACTTTCTCGCCAGCGCTAACACTATCTTCCCATCCCGGAAATTCCGAGCTTATACTCCAGGATCCGATAAGTTCTTTTTTCCCTGTTTTCCATCTAAGGTCAATTGTATATTTAAACCCTCCCCATCCTTCCTGATCGTAGGTGATCCTGTTATCATTTATTTCAACAGTGCCTTCATTATAGCCCAGTGCTGTCAGATTTGTTTCAGACTGTATATTCTTCTCCCCGGAGGTCTCATCGTCATTATATGCAGGAGGATACAGTTCAGGTTTGACAGAAGAGCTAAGATTAGTAAATCTGAACCACCCTGATTCGTGTGCGGCATCAATAAATACTTCCAGTTTTGTCCCATTTTCCCATTTCACCTCACATATTGCATCATTGACATACAGCCTTACACACTCTGTTTCTCCGAGGCTTTCAACATTGAACTCCAGTGCACCTGCAGGAATTTTTGTAGGTGCCGGTCTATCATTATATGGTATATCCAGTTTTTCCTGGACAATCTCATACGTATTATTTTCCCACTGGCGGGAAACCCAGTCATAGGTTAATTCGGAGAAATCAATATTTGTCATTGGCCTGAGGTC
>CAZSJH010000423.1:0-1557 GCA_964607105.1 uncultured Rikenellaceae bacterium
TTGCTCCCGGAATAGTATCTACACCCAATCATGAGCACAGTTCACTTATTTTTGGCAATAATGAAAAAGAAATAATATGGACGACTATTCCTGTACCTTCTGGGAGCGGTAAACAAAACGTATATCATATATTTATTGAAAACGGTAAATGGGCTGAACCGCGTAAAATATTCTCTGATAAGGATCATTCTTATTGTTCACCGACTTTATCTCCTGATGGAAAAACATTATATTTTATGGAGCAGGATCCAAACGCTCCTGAAAACACTGAATCCAAGCCTCGTATTATTTGGAAATCAAAAAAAACTGCTGATTATGACTGGGAATTGCCCGAACGAGTTACGGATTTAATTCCACAGGTTGAAGGTAAAATAACAATGAGTTTTGTATTTGCGAAAAACAGGAATCTTTATTACGATTTATGTGGGAGACAAGCAGACGGCTCAGAATGCTGGGAAATTTGGATGCGTGAATATGTGAATGGGAGTTACACTGCACCTGTTAAATTGGACAATGGGATAAATAGAGGAACATGGAACTGGACTCCTTGTATTGCACCTGATGAAAGCTATATGATCTTTGCCGCTTGCGAAACAGGTGGAAAAGAAGATAACGATCTCTACGTAGTATTTAAGGAGGATGATGGAAGCTGGTCTGATGCTGTAAATATGGGTGAATCAATAAATACGGAATATCAGGAGCAATTTCCACGGGTAAGTAATGATGGAAAATACTTATTCTTCACAAGTAATCGGTTAAATATTAATAAGCGATTCAGTAATTATTATTCATATGATGAACCTCTGACCTATAAAAAAATACAAAACACTATGAATGAGCCCGGCAACGGAAGAGGCGATATTTATTGGGTGGATGCAAAAATAATTGAAGAATTAAAATCTGAACATTAATATAGGAAAAGAAGAGTATTGAATTAATTTCTTAGATTGGGTTACCTTGATATTTGTGAATGTAACACGGATATCATCTTCTACGGTCTATAAACCTCGTTGAATTCAACCCTCATCAGAAAGTGGAGTCTTTTATTCATGTGAAATCTTCTAAAGATAACATATTGTGATAAGTAACATATATAACTCATATCATAGTCTTATTTTTAAATATTTAAAAATTAGAGTGCCGGATATTTTTGTTGCTGAAGATTTATTGCATGATGTTTTCGAACGTGTGCAAAATAAAATTGAGAAAAACCAAAATACAAATTACTATGAAATTATATTATTTAATGTGTTTAGCCATACTAAGCATCTCATGCAACAAGCTAACAGAAATTCCCTCCTATGTAATAAAAGGTACTATTGATGGTATTAGCTCAGGTAGAATTATTCTGCAAGGTTCGGCTATTAATGATACTGTATTCATTAGAAATGGGAAATTTGAATTTAAAGGAACATTGGAAGAACCATGTTTAGCAAAGATTTTCATTGATGGAAAAGATAACATCAGAGAATTTTATCTTGAAAACTCAATAATAGAGTTTAAAGGAAATATAGATTCTATTGATAAATCGATTATTACAGGTTCAAGAACTGAAGA
>CAZSJH010000424.1:0-1553 GCA_964607105.1 uncultured Rikenellaceae bacterium
ATTACAAAATATAAATATAAAGATAAAGATAAATTTTAAAAAATCATTTATTCAGCAGATTCAACTCCTTCTATATTACCTAATTGTCATCAGATTACTTTACATAATATTGTTTGAGAAAATAATAAAATAGGAGGAATCAATGAATCTGATGATAATCAACGAATTAACAGATGCTGTACTTACCGAGCTTAAACGGCTTGGCTATAAACCAATCACAATTCACAATTATGAGAAATTATATGCGGATCTCATTCATTATGCAAATGATAAGGAAGTAACTGAGTATTCAACTGAATTATCAGTGAAGTACTTAAAGGAAAGACATGGAATTGATCTATTTTATGTTACTTCTGATGAGTATGATAAAAACAATTACTTTCCCATTCGAGCCTGTCAATGCCTTACGGAATGGAAATTGCATAAATGCATTCCTTTAAAGAAACAGGGTAAACTTGCTTCCCAAAATATACCTGCGCAATTTAAACACTGTTACGAATCATACGTCGCTCTTTGTAAGGAAGCAGGGTATTCTGAACGAGGTACCTATACAAGGTTAAATCGTATAAAGAGAATGCTTATTTTCTTTAATAACAGAGGTGTTCAGGATATCAATGATGTGACAGCAGAAGATATATCAGCATTCTTCAAGACACAGATTGAACTTGCCAGTAGGACGGTTGCCACATTATTGACCTCAATCAGAGTATTTTTCCGGCATCTTTACCAAACAAACATAACTCAATATGATTATACAATAAAATTGCCGGATATCAAAGCGAATCGAAATTTTAAACTTCCCAAAACTTGGAGGGAAGAAGATGTACTGGCTGTTCTTAATTCTATTGACAGAGGCAATCCTGTCGGGAAGCGGGATTATGCGATCCTTATGCTAATTACACGATATGGTCTTCGATCTTCAGATATCAAGGATCTGAAACTCTCAAATCTACGATGGGATACTAATACTATAGAGATCATTCAAAACAAAACACGAAATCCTTTGAAACTCCCATTGATCAAAGATGTTGGATGGGCTATTATTGATTATTTGAAGCATGGAAGACCTAAATCAGACAGTTCTAGTGTATTTCTAACCTGCACTGTCCCATACAGGCCCTTTGGAACTCATTCACCCGGATTAAACGCTATACTTGCAAAATGCATCAGAAATGCCGGTGTAAAGCACCCGCGGGAATTACCAAAAGGTGTGCATTCCTTGCGCCATACCCTGGCAAGCACTATGCTATCCAATGATATTCCTATTCCTGTAATTTCAACTGTTCTTGGCCATGTCACACAAAAGGCTACTGCCCATTATCTGCATATTGACATTAAGCGTTTGAGGGAATGTGCTCTGGATCCGGAGGTATTGTTAAAAAATGATGACAATTGATAATTTTCAGCAAATGGTTGATTCATATATACTGGAGAAGAGATCCTTGGGATTCAAATATGAAAGAGAAACTCGTATGTTGCGTCGTATTACAGCTTTACAAATAGAGCTTGATCAAGGTTCGCCACTGCTTTCAAAGGAAACTGTGTTAAAATGG
>CAZSJH010000425.1:0-1546 GCA_964607105.1 uncultured Rikenellaceae bacterium
AAGTTTGATATCGCCATTATATCCTCTTTCTAATATAGTTCCGTCTTTCTGGTCTATTATTTCTACTCCCTTAACAATATCAAATGAGGATTCATTATGACAATTTTTACAATGAAATAAGGGCTCAGCCCTTATAATCCCGTTCCGCCTTCGTTCCTCGGCAAGCCCTATCAGGCATTGCCGTATCTCACTCGGCGACCAATCGTTTTTGTCTATCATCTATAATTGTCACGTTATGATGTCGTTGCTGATCCTTGAGGTATGCCGATGATTCTTCAAGGTTTGTCAGTCCAGTGGACTCATAGTGTTCATATCCACTCCAGAATCCGCCACGCGGGTAACGCTTACGAAAACCGGGGTGCACCTCAAACATTTTTCTTGAAGTATAAGACTTAAGCATGATCTCAGCATTCTGAATAGAATATCTCTTTGGAATGTTTACCTGGAAATGGACATGGTTTTCAGCGAAGCCGAATTCGCCGAACTCGAATCCAAAGCGTTCCAAGTCGTGGAATGCCTGGATGCAAGTATCGACATGGCTTTGTTTTCTGAAGTTCCTATATCTGTTATGTGTGGGAAACATCATAGTTACCCAGTTGTTTCGAGTGTCATGTACTGGCTTTTTATGGCTACTGCTATTTACAATATTCATAGATTGTTTTTTCCTGTCGCACCTTTTAAGGGCAGGCGAATGCCTGCCGCGTGCGACAAGAATTAGATATGTTTTATTCACTCAAAAAAGAGGATGCGGCTTCTCATCTGCGGGTCTTACGCTGTTGCTTCAGACCACGCAGTATTCCCAGTCGCAAATATAAAAATGAAATTGTAAAACAGATTTTTTCAATAACAAAACAAATAGAATTTCATAAAACGAGAACTCAACTCAATAATATGATTGGTTATCTAAGCAAATTGAAACCAAGCATCATGATAAAAATCATTAACATCTCAATGAAAAACCATATGCAATACAATATCATAATTTCAACCTAAGCAAGTGGTGAATTCATTGAAGAATTATTTGCCAATAATCATTCTCATAATAACTAAAAAAAGGAATGGGGGAAAAAATCCCCCCTTCATGCTATCTCCCTACTCTCTCCCTCATTAATACAAGGAATATTTACTCCAATATTATTATAAGAGCATATATTAATAAAGGTATGGATAGCACACTATACCAATACTAAACCTAAATAATACCAAAACTACTCAACGCAATATGATTCCAAGTAATTAAAAATCCGATAATTATTCTATCTTTTTTTAAGTATTTGTCTCCCTTTTCCAGTAATATACAATTGCTTTGATCGGCCCATACTCTTTGAAAAAATCAATGAATCATCTATCAATTGACTAATCTTCTTCTGAGCAGTAACCTTAGAAACCATAAAATGTTTCACAATTTTTATCTGATTCACAATCCTATTCGATTGATTTTCCTGGTAAACATAATCAAGAATTCTAAAAAGATCCTCATTAAGATAAATATCCTTCAATTGTTTTGATGGCAATACACGATATTCTTCCTTTAAAAGCATGTATT
>CAZSJH010000426.1:0-1539 GCA_964607105.1 uncultured Rikenellaceae bacterium
TTCTGTCATGGCATTTTAATTGAATTATGGATTGCATGCAGCATATTTTTTGAATTATGACGATTCTGAAAATAGCTTGAATCTTAAATTTCTGTTTCGAGAGTATTATTTATTACATTACGCATTGTACCAAACTTATATGTTTCTAATAATCTTCTAAGTTTAGGAATTACTGATTTACGGTTATACCAATAGGTTTTAAGTTTTATTTTGTCTTTTAAAAGAGATTTCCTCACTGCATCCATATAGAACTGCTGAAATGGGGGCAGGTCAATTTCATATGGATGCATATAAACATTTACTGGCCTCTGTCTTAGAATCTTGTTGAAAGCATAGCTGGTAAAGGAATAGGGAAATGCTCTTAGATAACCACCTCCGCAGGCCGGAATAGTTCTTCCAAAGTAATTTATTGTTGATAAGGGAGCTTCAATAATTTTTTTGCCATTATCTAATGTCAGCCAATCAATATCTTTCTTGAATCCCGGCCAGCCATAACGGCCTGAATTTGCCGGGAAAATGCTGCTATCGTATTTAATACCTGCGTCGATCAGGATTTCCATTATCCAGAGTGTTTCCTTATTGATTGAAAACTCAGGAGCCCGGTGGCCAATAACCTCTATACCTGAAATATCCTCAACCAAATTCTTGGCACTGACAATTTCCCTTTTAACCTCCTCTTTTGACAGCTTATGGTATCGGGTATGCGAGTACCCGTGGATTCCGAGCTCATGACCGCGATCAGAAATTTCTTTAATAAGCTTGGGAAAGGTTTTTGCTACCTCCCCTAGTATAAAAAAAGTTGCCCTGGTATCATATTCAGCAAAAAGATCAAGTAAACGCTTTGTATTATCATAGACACGAATTGTTGGTTCCATTTCATTGTTGAAGAAGTTGCGCATTGCCTGGTTAACAGCATCTTCAACATCAATAGTCAAAGCATTTACTAAGTCGTTTTTCATTTCATTACAAGGCTAGCGGAATATGTTTATCAATTTTGTGTCAGTTACCTTATATCCTGTTTGGAATATTATATATGGAACTTTGATTTGAGATTCCTGATGTTTAAATACTTCCTCATCATATTTAGAAAGAAACCTAAACCTGCTAATGGGTCGTCTAAACTAAATACCTGATCAACAGTATTTTTGCCAATAAACTTAAAAAAAGGTGGCTTAGTTGTCTTTTTCATTCCTGAATCTGAAAAGAGAAACCATAATATCTCGAGAAAGAAATTACGGCAATATACTCCCAATTTGTAATTCTCAATTTCAGGAATCTCCTGTCCAAGAGCAAGTTTTACATGCAGATCTGCATAATCAATTCCTGCAACAAAACCAATTTTTATACCAGCTGTCACTCTTGGATTAATTTCCAGGATTTTCACAATATTATCCCTTGGATCCAAAATATAATCTACATCAGCAGCACCTCTCCATTTTAAGCCTTCCAATAATAATTTCGTTGTTTTTTTAATCTCGGGATGAGTAATTGTCAAATTTGCTGTACTGGTTCCCCCTTTAACCGGAAAGAACCTGGGCT
>CAZSJH010000427.1:0-1531 GCA_964607105.1 uncultured Rikenellaceae bacterium
CACGCACGCTCAACAGAGACATATGGCTTGATAGCCAGACTCTTTTCTCTGAGTCTTTTAATCCTCTTATTCATTGTCAATCCCTGATCATCACATCCAAACCAAATGTTTTGAACTCTCTCTTAACTTTTTGAAGTTCACCCTGAGAAGGTACCTCGATATGTTTCAGTGCATATCTCCTCTTCAACCTCCTGTATTTATCCTTACACATGAGATTGTAAGGCAATAATTCCAATTTTTCAATACCTTTGATCCCTTGGATAAATCGACCAATGGCACGAATATTATCTCTGTCATTGGTTATTCCGTGAATAACAGGAAAACGGATTGTTATATACCCACCATTTTGGGCGAGTTTTTTCAGGTTATCCAGTATGACCTTATTACTTCCGCAGGTATATTTCTTATGTAATTCATCATCTATAAGTTTCAAATCATAGAGAAATAGATCAACATATTTCATCATGTACTTGAGTGCTGCCCAGGATGCAAAACCGGATGTATCGAGAGCAGTGTGAATACCTTTTTCCTTGCTCATTTTTAAGAGTTCAAACAGAAAGTCAGGTTGCATCAAAGGTTCACCACCAGAAAAAGTCACCCCACCACCTGACTGTTCGTAGAAAATCACATCCTTTTCAACCTCATTCATTACCTGTTTAGCAGTAACCTTTCGACCGACTATGTTCTTATTTTCGGAATAGAAAAGATTGGAATACTTACGGCGTTCAATGTATGAAACCTTCTCAGGACCAAGCTTCTGACCTTCAGGATTCTGACACCATAAACATTTAAGCGGACAACCTTTTAAAAAAACGGTTGTTCGAATACCTGGACCATCATCTATTGCATACTTAATTACGTCAAATACGATACCCTGTTTCATAATCATATTACTCTACATACCAATTCACCCTTGCCATCTCCGATTACAAAATATCACGACTATTCTATTTGTGGAGAAATCCTCTATCTATTGAATAACTCAAGATATTGTTCCCCTATCTTTTCCCATATCCATCTCTCCCTGATTTTCTTGTTAAACATGAGCACTCTGTGTATACAATCTTGCCAATTATTGATAGTCCAGTTAATTGCGCTTCCAATATTATCAGCAAGTTCATCGTCATAATTTTCTGTTATTTTCGCCAAGACACCATAATCAGTAGTAATTCCCCAGTCAAAATTATTGTTATGCTCACCTATCATCATATACCTCGGACCTGTCGAATCAGTTGATATGATCATATTACCTCTGGCAGAAGCCTCAATAATAGACATGCCAAAAGGTTCCTTAAGTGTAGGTAAAATATAGATATATTTGTTATCCAGAATCTCTTTTTTCTCTTCGGGTGGACTAATGGCATTAAACAATTCGAACTTTACCTCAAGATTCTCTCCTATCTCATCCAGTTCAGTATAGAGACTCTCGAGATATTTATCTGACGTTGGTATTCCAATAATATACAAACATAGTTTATGTGAACATAGACGTGACGCAGCTTTTGCCCCATTTATTGAATACGCTATTCCC
>CAZSJH010000428.1:0-1521 GCA_964607105.1 uncultured Rikenellaceae bacterium
TCCTATAGTAAGATATATCCATGTTGGATTTATCCTGGGTTTATCGTTCTTTCCAGAACTACCACCCTGTTTATTTGTATTTTGATTTCCCCTGTTTTTATCAGTCATCTCAACCCTTAATTTTAATTATCCCTTAACTCTTCAATAACTGCATCGGCCCAAAGTGATTCCAGATTATAAAAATCCCTGTATTGCTCCTGGAATATATGTACAACCACATCACCATAATCCAGTAAAACCCACATGCAGTTTTCAAGGCCTTCCCTGTGATGGGGATGCTCGCCAGTGTTTTTTTTCACTTGTAACTCTACTGATTCTGTTATTGAATCTACCTGCGTTACTGAATTCCCATGGCATATTATGAAGTAATCACATACTGAATTCTCAAAAGACCTGAAATCAAGTATAAGAACTCTTTCTCCCTTTTTTTCAAAGATCCCCTTTTTTATATTCTCAATCAGTGGTAATGCCTCGTCACTGTTTTCTGTCATTAATCTCAGATTCTGTTTATTACATTATTTTCGCAAGTAAAAATACGAACATTATTTTTACTTTTGTTATAGCATCATAAATTTTACAATTTCAGTGCCAGACTCGGCAAATATGGCAGATGCAATGAAAGAAGTGCTATAATTAAATGTAATGGCCTGACTACCATGTTAATAGGCTCCAACATCATATATCGTGAAAAAGTGTCATCAACAAATGAACTTGCGGCCGAAATGCTGGCAGGGAAAACTGTCGTTGAAGGTACAGTGATTTATGCAGGTGAGCAATGCAAGGGCAAGGGACAGAGGGGTAATGAATGGGTAAGCGAAGCGGGTAAAAACCTAACCGTAAGCATAATACTTTATCCTGGCTTCCTGGAAGCAGACCAGCAGTTCATGATTTCAAAAGTTATATCCCTTTCAATTGCCGGGTTTCTTGATGCTTATTCTGATGCAATAAGTATTAAATGGCCAAATGATATATACCATAAAGATGACAAAATTGCAGGCATACTTATTGAAAATTCACTTGAAGGAAATAAGATACAAAATTGTATTGTAGGGGCAGGCATTAATATTAATCAGGTTAATTACCCACCGGAAATATCTAATCCTGTTTCATTGAATATCATAAATAAACGTGAATATGATATCGCGGACATATTAGCTGAATTTTGTAAAACATGTGATAAATGGTACAGCAGGCTCAGGGAGGGCCAGTTGGATTATATCAATAAACAATATAGGAGCAGGTTGTACAGGCTCAACATAGCGTCCGATTTTATTACTCCTGAAGGCCCGGTCAGGGGCAGGATAAGGGGAGTTGACAGATTTGGCCGTATTAAAATTGACAAGGGTAATGGGAATACCATAGTTTATGGTTTCAGGGAAATTGAGTTTACTGGTTAAGATTTGCCCAGTCTTCAAATTCTTCCATTCCGCTTACCAGTTTATCAAGAAATTCTTTTATAGGCTTTGAGGCAATCATTTTCAGTCACGGATTAAGGTCAGCATTAATTGTCAATTTAAATAT
>CAZSJH010000429.1:0-1518 GCA_964607105.1 uncultured Rikenellaceae bacterium
CATCTTATAACAACACAAAACGGGAAAAGGCTCATTCTTGATTGCGGCATGTTCCAGGGCAAAGGCCTTAAAACAGATGAAATGAACCGCAACCTGGGTTTTAATCCTCCTGAAATTGACCATATTATACTTACTCATGCCCACATCGATCATTCCGGACTAATACCTTATGTATATAAACAGGGCTTCACGGGATCAGTTGTCTGCACAAGCGCAACACGAGATCTGTGCTCTATTATGCTGGCTGATTCAGGTCATATCCAGGAACATGATACATACACCTTTAACAAAAAGAGGGCAAGGAAGGGACTACCACCTGTTGAGCCTATATATAAAAGGATGGATGCTGTTAAATGTATGAGCCTTTTTATCGGTGTATCCTATGACCGTAAGTTCAGAATTGATGAAAATATTACTGTCAAATTTACACATACCGGTCATATGCTCGGCGGAGGTGTTGCCAATATTGAGATAAAAGAAGGTGACAAAGTTCACAGGCTTGCTTACACTGGTGATATCGGAAGACCTGTAAACCGCATATTGGCACCACCGAAGCCCTTCCCTCAGGCTGATTTCCTGATTACTGAATCTACCTATGGTGACCGCCTTCATGAAGATAGTATAAACGCTGAAAAAGAACTCCTTGGTGTTATTTATAATACATGCATAGAAAAAGGGGGTAAACTTATAATTCCCTCATTCAGTATTGGAAGAACACAGGATATTGTATATACCCTGAATAAGTTTTATAATGAAAATAAATTGCCCCGTATTAATATATATGTCGACAGCCCACTGGCAATAAACGCAACGGATATTTTCAGATTACATCCTGAATGCTTTAATGGAGATATTATTGAACTGATGGAGAAAGACCCCGACCCCTTTGGATTTAACAGTCTGTACTATATTAAAAGATCAGAAGATTCCAAGAAACTTAATGATATGAAAGAACCGATGGTAATAATATCAGCTTCAGGCATGATGGAAGCAGGCCGGGTTAAGCACCACCTGGCAAATAATATTTCAGATCCGGCAAATACAGTTCTGGCTGTAGGATATTGTGCTCCCAACACTCTTGGCGCAAGACTCCTGAGAGGCGATAAAGAAGTCTCAATTCATGGTAATCACTACCAGGTAAAGGCTGATATCAAGCGTATTGATTCTTACAGTGGTCATGGTGACTACAAGGAAATGGCCGAATTCCTGTCATGCCAGGATCCCGGACAGATAAAACAAACCTTCCTTGTACATGGAGAATTCGATGTCCAGGCTAAATATAAAACTTTCCTGGAGAGCAAAGGATTCAGTAATATAGATATTCCTGAAAGTGGCGATGAGTTTAAGTTTTAAATTAATCCACGACTTGTTGCTTGGTTATTATTGCTGAATTATTAATGTACTGGTTTACAATGTACTGAGGTGCCAATTAATCAATAATTTTAAAGATTTAACGATTTTCTTAAAAAATCTTTTGTATATATGTTATTTATTTCTAACATTGTGTTAGATTTGTGT